>JAGQPF010000246.1 GCA_020426845.1 Planctomycetales bacterium | reverse complement strand
TGTTGCCGCGCCCTTGCCCGTCGCCTTTGACCTTTTGGGGCGAGGCCCATTCGATATGCAGCTGGCAGTCGCCGAACTCGCGCTTCGTGAAGATGTAGCCGGCGCCGGCGACCGACTCCATCGCGCCGTCGACCACCTTCCATTTCGACTCGCTGCCGTCCCCCGCGCGCCATTGCGACAGGTCGTTGCCGTCGAAAAGCACCATGGCGTCGGAAGGCGCGCCGCCGGGCGTCTCCGCCGGTGTGACAACTTTCGGCGCCGGCCGAGTCAGGTCGTGCGCTTTCCACCCGGTGGGCAGCTGAGCGATCGCGAGCGACGGCGAAATGAGCGCAGCCATGGGCAAAAGGGCGAGAAGGTGCGTGCGAAGGGAAGAGTTGGACATGGACAAACCTAGCAGTGGCGGGAATGAGAGGATGACGTTGATTGAGTGGAGCGGGTGGGCGAGAGGGCGCTCACGAATTTCGATTATAGTTCGCGAGCGGCGCGGTGCGCGGCCCGCCGGCGTCGCTGTTTGCCCATCATCCAGGGCGGCGAAATTCCAGCGGCAGCTGAAACTCCTCGGACAAGCTTTCCAGCATTTGCAGCGTGGAGGCGGGCAGCGGAATGCCGTCCCGACGACGCAGTTCGGCCGTGCGCTGCTCACGTTGTCCCGGCACTTCGACGCGCTCGAAACCGGGCGCCGGAGGCGATTCGTTCATCGTGCGAATCATCGAGTCAATGCCGCGTTTGAACGTCTCGGGGTCCCCGAAGCGGTCGAGTCGCACTGCGGCAAACACATGCCCGATGCCCTCTTGGGCGAAGCCATTGCGAGTTTCGGGCGTCGCGCCGAGCACTCGGTCAGGAATCGGATCCTCGCGCCACGCTCCGGAGAGCAGCCCGGTCATGATCCAGCTGGCCAGTGCCAAGCCGTAACCTTTGTGCCCTCCGTGCTCCACCGCGCCGCCCAGCGGAACGACCTTGTCGACCTGCTCGGGATCCGTCGTGCCGTGGTGCAGCTTGTCGAGTGCCCAGCCGAGCGGCATCGGCTGGTTCCGCTCTTGCAGCATCTCAATGCGATTGACAGGGACGACGGAGGTCGACATGTCGAGCACAAACGGGGCTTCCGCAAGCGTCGGAAACGCCATCGCGATCGGGTTGGTCGACAGCATCGGCAGCAAGCCGCCAAACGGCACGACGGCTTTGGGCTGTCCGTTGGGAAACAGATATCCCGTCGACGCGAAACCGATCATGTCACGCGCCACCGCTTGATACGCATAGTAGCCCGCGGCGCCAAAATGCGTCGAATTGCGGACGGTGACCATGCCTACGCCGTGGACTTCGGCTTTCTCCATCGCCAGCTCCATCGCTCGCGTGGCCACGGCCAACCCAAGCGCGCCGTGTGCGCACAGCGCCGCCGTGGTATCGGAATCTTGCTCGAGTTCGAGCTTAGCGTCGTGGCGAATCACGCCGTCGCGCCGGCCGACGCCGCCAACACTGTCGATGTAGTACGACTTGAGATTGCGGATGCCATGCGTGTCCACGCCGCGCACCGTCGCCCACAGCAGCACATCCGTGGCGCGACGCGCGTCGTCCGCGTCTACGCCTGCCTTTAAGAAACACTGATGAGTGAACCGCTGCAGCGGCTCCTCGTCGATCCACGCGGCCGGGTCGCTCATGTTGGTTGAATCACCTTGTCTGCACAGGAATCCTTGAAACGAAACAGCCCGTCGACGGGCAGTATCACGCCGGTGATATAGTCCGCATCGCCGGACGCCAGAAAAGCGGCGGCGCAGCCGATGTCGCGGGGCGTGCCGAGCCGTCCCCAGGGCAGCGAGGGGCCGGCGCGATCCACCATCTCGTCCGAGAATGCCCGCCGTTCGCCTTCCGTGTCGATCCAGCCGGGCTCGATCGCGTTCACGTTGATTCGGTGCGGGCAAAGCTCCACCGCGATGGTGCGAGTCAGCTGATTCAGCGCCGCTTTGGCGGCGCTGTACGGGCCACAGTGAGCGGCTGGCATCTCGGCTTGAACGCTGGAGATGAAAATGATCTTGCCGCCCTCGCCCTGCTGCACCATCTGGCGGGCCACGGCTTGGCTGACCACAAAGCCGCTGGTGAGCGTGCCGTTGAGCGTTCGTTCGAAGTCCTCCAAGGAGTACTCGAGAAACGGGCCTCGCCGGCTGTAGGCCGGGTTGCTGACGAGGATGTCGATGCGTCCGGCGGCCGCCGCCGCGTCGGCAACCAGCGCGGTCGCGCCGGCCGGATCGAACACGTCGGCCGGGATCACATGGCAGGCGCGCCCCATCCGGCGGGCTTCGTCGGCAAGCTGATCCAACGCGTCGCCGGCAGGCCGATCATTGACGACCAGGTCCGCGCCGCGGCGTGCCAATTCCAGAGCGCAGCCGCGGCCGATGCCGTGCGCGGCGCCCGTCACCAGCGCGATCTTCCCCAGCAGCGGTTGTGACACGGACATGTCGTTTGGCCTTCCCGTCATCCTCAGTTGAAATCCGCGGCGCAGCGCTCGAGCATGTTCATGACCGCGCGGAAGTCGCCGCCGTGCGCCAGCAACTGACCGCCTTGCTCGCGTCGGCGCTGCAGATCCTCCTTGCTGCCGACCGGCATGCCCCAGGCGATGCCGTTGGCTGCGCAGGCGGCCGCCACCTTGCCGATCGCATCATCTAGTGACATGACCGGGTCATGCTTGAGCCGCAAGCCCAGGTCGCCGGGACCGACGAAGATGCCATCCAGTCCGGGCACGGCGGTAATCTCCTCCGCGTTGGCCACTGCGGTGGGCGTCTCGATCTGCACCACCAGAAACGTCTCTTGGTTGACATCCTTCAAGTAACTCTCCGTGCCGTGCACCAGGTAGTCGGCGTCCAGGCCGGCGGAGTCCAGGCCGCGGTCGCCCAACGGCGGGAACTTGACGGCGTCGACCAACATGCGAGTCTTCTCGGCCGTGTTGACATGCGGGATCATCAGCCCCGTCGCTCCATCCTCCAGGTAACGATAGAGCCGAGTTTTCTCCAGGGTCGGAGGGCGCAGCATGATGTCGATGTCATGCAGGTGCGAGTGCGCCAGCAACGACTCCACCTCGCGCGATGAAAAGTTGCGATGCTCCATGTCCAGCCAGATGCAGTCAAAGCCGAAGTGGGCGGCGTGCTTCACGTACGCCGGAATGTAGTGGCCGAGGCTGCAAAGCCGGACGGTCTCGCCCTTGCGAATCCGCGCCAGTGTCTTGCTCTTTCTCATCGTATGGTTGCTTTCCAAAGGGAAGTAGGAAGGATGTTGAAGGAAAACGGAAAAAACAAGTTCCCCTGGCGGATTGGCTTTCGGACCAAGTCGCAGCTGAAAACGTCCAGTTGCCAAACCGCACTTCGGGAAGCTGTTTGTCCCTTGATCCGTAGGTTGGCTGCCAAGGACTCAGAGGAGGTTTACGGTTCTTGAACTCCCAGTTCATTGTCGGGCAACAGCAGGCTCATGAGCGAGCCGAACGCGACGTTGACCGCGAACGCGATCGGGGCGATCCACTGAAAGCTGATCGGGTCCAGCTTGGCGCCGCTGGGCGAGGTCACGAATCCGAAAATCGGCCCCGAGAAGGCGATCAGAATCGCCGTCGCTGTGCCGGCGAAGGCGCCGGCCCAGACGCCCAGAGGACTGGCGAACGGCACGAAAACAGCGAAGAAGAACAGAGCGAAAATCGGCGTCGTCAGCAGGTTGGCCGTCTTGGTGGTGACCGCCGTAATATTGCCCGGGATGGCGCCCATGGTCGAGCTGGCGTAGACGACCGTGGCCCCGATGGTGAACGCCAACAGTCGAGCCGTCAGCACATGTTGCTTCTCGGTTTTCGGCGTCCAGCCGTGACGGTCGAGGACATCCGTCATCACCACGGCGGTGATCGAATTGACGCCCGAGTCGATGCTCGACATGGCGGCCGCGAACATCGCCGCGACCACTAAGCCCGAGATGCCAACGGGCAGCTCGTAGGCAATGAAGTGCGGAAAGACCTGATCCGCGTTTTTCTTCAGATCGAGCGCCGCCGGCAGCCGCTCCGGATGAGCTTCGAAATACCCCATCAGTGCGAAGCCGACCAGACCCAGCGTGAGGGTCACAATCACGCTCACGATCAACTGCGTGGCATAGGCGCGGCGAGCCGCCTTGGCGTCGCTCACTGCCATAAAACGCTGCACGGAAGTTTGATCACCGCCCGCCGTGCAAACGTACCAGGTGAAGTAGTTCAGCAGCGTGCCCAGCAGAGTGACGCGAGTGGAGAGGTTGGTGCTGATGATCGGCTGCGTGTCCCACGAGGGGTTCCACGACGTCGGGAACCAGCTGAATCCGCCCAAGTCCATGGATATCAATATCAGCACCGTCACGGCGCCGCCGTAGAGCAACAGCGTCTGAAACAGATCGGTGATCACCACCGCCTGCAGGCCGCCGAGAGATGTGTAGATCACCGCGACAAACCCCGTCGCCAACGCGATCCAAGGAATCCAGTCCGGCCCTACGCCCAGCATCACCGTCAATGCCTTGGCCGTCAGATAAATCAACAGTGACATCCAGATCAGGCGCAAGGAGATGAACATGCCGGCGCCGAGCATGCGAATGCTGTAGCCCAGCCGAGCCTCCAGCAGTTCGTAGGCGCTGGTGACTCGCTGCTTCATATAGACGGGCAGGATCACGAACGACACGACGACAAACACCATCGGCAAGGCCAGCAAGCTCGCCAGGTACACCGGCCCCTTGCCCAGCGACTCGCCCGGCATCGAGAGGTACGAGATCGTGCTAAGCAGCGTGGCAAACAGTGAGACGCCGACCAGCACCGGGTTCATTCGTCCCGAGCCGACAAAGTACTCGTGCGTGGAGGTCTGTCGTCGGCTGTAGTAGTAGCCCAACGCGATGGTGCCGACGCAGTAGGCGCCGATAATGGCCCAATCCAAGGGGGCCAGTCCTTTGCCGGTGAGCTCCGCCGGCGCGTCGGCCCAGACTGGTCCGGGCAGCGCCACGGCGGCAAGCAGGACCACGGTCAGCATGGCGAAGATGGAACGAACGGGCGTGTTCGGCGCCGCGCACCGCGGAAACCCGAACAGCTGCGGCGATCGCCCGTAGCATGGGCGTCCTCGCCCGTGCGCAGCGAGCAGCCGCAAAGCACCGCCCATGCCCCATACAGGAGAGTGCCTCGTGGGGCTGAGCAGTCGTGCACGGCGCGTGAAGCGTGCCTCGGCCGGCGCGATCGGGTTAAGTCTCGTCGGCAAGCGCAAGGGCTGCTCCGTAGTTGGCAGGAGTGGACGGAAGGGGGTGGAAAGGTGACGGCGCGTCGTATCGGCTGCTCGGTCTGCTCGAATAGGCCGCTCGCGAGCGAAAGTCCGTCGAGTGGCTGCTGGTGGGTGTGATATTCTGACACAATGTGCGCGGGAATCCATCACCCCTCAACGACCGCCGACACCGATCTCCCGCCTCGGCGACCGCAACTGCGAGCACACCATGACACGTTACCGTATTGGCGTCACCGGCTCCGGCTTCATGGGGCGCACGCATGTCGATGCCGCCCATAAACTCGACGAGGCCGAGCCGGTCGCGGTGACCGGCGGCAGCCGCGCCGCGCAGCTCGCGGCAGATTACGGCATCGACGCCGAGCCGGATTTGGAGACGCTGCTCCGACGCGATGACATTGACGCGGTGGTGATCGCCACGCCGCACTGGCGCCACTGCGAGGAGGCACTGGCGGCCGCCGAAGCCGGCAAGCATGTGCTGGTCGAAAAGCCGATGGCGACGTCGCTCGAGGATTGCGATCGCATGATCGAGGCGTTTGAACGCCGGGGGCTGACCCTGTCGGTCGGGTACCACCAGCGGTTCCGGGAGTCGAACCGCAAGGCCGCCGAGCTGCTGCGGAGCGGCGCGATCGGCGCTGTGCATTGCATCCAGATGTCGGCGTTGTTCGATATCACCAAGCTCCGGGGAGACGAGGGCTTTGGCGGTGCTTGGTCTTGGTGGACGGACCCGCGCAGCCTTGCGCATCTGATCAACAGCGGTCCTCATAACATTGACCTCTGCCGCTGGTGGATGCAGTCCGAGCTGACCTCGGTCGCTGCGCAGTGCGACACCTTTCGCGAAGAGAACCCGAATGAGAATACGACCATGGCGCTGCTGCGATTCGCCAACGGCGCCATGTCCACGTTCTGGTCGTCCAGCGTCGTGCCCCACCCCTGTTTTCCGGGTGAGGAATTTCGGTTTCGGATGATGGGCGAGCGGGGAATTCTCGATCTGGACCCGTACGACAAGCTGCAGTTGGGCGCCAACGACGCAATGGAGGTCGTCCACCAACAGCCGCCGGTCGGTCATGAGGAGTCGAGTTCGGCGTTCGCTTGGCCCCGGATGAGAGCTTATTGCGACCAGATGCAGGCGTTTTTGAATACGATCGCTGGGCAACCGGGAGAGCAGGGCACGGCCCGCGACGGGCGTGCGGGCGTGGAGGCGGTCTTGGCCATGTTGGCGTCAGCCGAGCAACAAACGATGGTGAATCTGCCCGTCAACCGTTGACAGTATACCGACCGTTCGGTATGATACCAACCAGTCAGTATGGAGGGATGATGGCGGAGAATGCCAGGGAGAAGCTGATTGCCGCGATTCGCGATCTGATTCTGCAACGCGGTTACGGAGGCACGTCGGTGGACGCCATTTGCGAGTCGGCCGGCGTGTCCAAGGGCAGCTTCTTTCATCATTTCCGCTCCAAGGAGGACGCGGCGAATGCTGCCTTGGACGATTGGGTCGAGATGATGAGCAACGCGTCGCGCCGGTCCGGGTACGAAGAGGAGCCCGACCCGCTCAAGCGAGTGCTGCTTTATCTGGATTGGGCCGCCGGCGCGGCGGATGTCAGCGAGGGTCCCAAGGGCTGCTTGCTGGGCACGTTGGCGCTGGAGCTGTCCGACACGCACCCCGACGTTCGGCAGAAAGCGGCGGCTCACTTTGAACGTTGGGCGAGCGGCATTGCCGCGCTGATCCAGGCGGCGTTGGGGGATGATGACCCGACTCGCGCCCACGGGTTGGCGAACCACTTCATTGCTTCGATCGAGGGCTCGTTGCTGCTGGCAAAAGCCAAGCAGGACCCCTCGATTGTGCGAGCCAACGTGGATCATTTCCGCCGCTATCTCCAGCAGCTCGTGGTCCGTGGGGCCCACGGGTGACCCGTGCCTCGAGCTCGCAACGTTGCTCCATGACTGGCGAATCGATGGGTCGCAAGTTGGCTGTCACGGCGGAAAGTAGGGATCCGAGTTGTGGGCCGGAAGTTGGCGCGATGTGCACAACCATGCTCCGCAGGAAACTATTTTCTCGTCTTCCCTAACGGAAACGATAACGACGACGGGAGCTTGAAACATGAACGCACTGGACTACATTCGAGCCGGACTGAACGCAAGCGCCGGCTTGTCGCTAACTCTGTTGGATGACATGCGCGATGCGCCGATGCAGGCGCCGACGGCCAAGGGCGGCAACCCACCGCACTGGATTCTCGGCCATTTGGCGTACGCCGAGTCGAATGTGATCGAGCACATCATTCGCGGCAACGAAAACCCGCTGATCGAATGGAAAGGAGTTTTCGGCGCACAACAGCAGCCCGGCGCCGACGCGCAGGCCTATCCCGCCTGGGACGAGGTCCGAGCCAAATTCGACGAAGTGCGAGCCAATACGATGGCGTTCGTCGACGGGCTGACCGAGGCGGATTTGGAGACGCCCACAAAGAACTGCCCTCCTGGCCGCGAGCAAATGTTCGGCACGGTGGGCGCTTGCCTGCTCGTACTGACGCTGCATCCCATGATGCACTATGGCCAGGTTGCCGACGCGCGGCGCATGGCAGGGCGATCGCCCATCGTTGCTTAACAGCCTGTTGCAACGGAGAGTGACGCGAACCGTCATTCCTCCAGGTGAATTCGGTGAGGTTCCCGATTCGCGTATGGGGAATGATGGTTTTCTCCTCCCTAAAATTGACTTGGCGTTTAGCCGCTCCTCTCCCGGGGACTTGATATGGAACGACGTGTCCTTCGCTTCCAACATATGGACGATGCGGTCGCGGACGCGCGACGCTTGGCCGAACACGGCTACGATCGGGTGGGCAACTGGTCGCTCGAACAGAATCTCGACCATCTCAATCGGTCGCTAAGAATGGCTCAGGAACCGATTGCCTTTAAGCTCCCGTGGTTCATGCGTCCGCTGCTGAAATGGCTGGTCTTTCCCAAGATGCGGAAGGGAGCGGTGATTCGCATGCGGGCCTCCGCGCCCAAGGACTTGCAGCCGGGCGAGGATTTAAACCTCGCCGAGCAGTTGCAGGAGTTCGAGCGATTGGCGGGGATCATCGAGTCCCCGGATTCGAAATTGTTGGAACTGCACCCGGTGTTCGGAAAGCTCAATCGCGAAGAGTGGCAGATCATGCAGCGCTGGCACGCATCGCACCATCTGAGCTTTCTGTTGCCTCGCGAGGCAGCGTAGCTGGCCGAAGGGCACGCCGCCGGCCGGCAACGGGTTTTTGGGCAATGTCGCCGAAATCACTCATTGACATGTCGTGAGATTACGATATATTTGAGTGAAGGAGGCAACCGAGATGGTCCAAACCCCCAACACTCCGTCGTTAAATACCGACAATTCCGGCGCCGCGCAGCCCAAACCGCCCGGTGATATGGCGGCATTCGCCCAAGCGGCCGAATGCTTACGGACACTCGCGCACCCCGTGCGATTGCGGATGGTCCAGCTGCTGTTGCATGGTCGGTACACGGTCGGCGAGTTAGCCGAGGATTGCCAAGTCCCGGACAACGTCGCCTCCGAACACTTACGGTTGATGCAGCGATGCGGTTTCCTGAACAGCCAGCGAGACGGTCGCCGCGTGTTTTACGAGATCGCCGAACCCCACTTGGCGAACATCATGAATTGCATCGAGCAGCGGTTCCTCGGTTGAGCACCGATCCGGCTCGCCCACCCGTGGCGAGCTGGCTCCTGCACCCCGCAGCCGGGGGTTTACATTCCGGTTCTTTTTATTTACAACGACATATCGAGTAATTTCGAGGTAACGAGATTTAAGGATGAATGCCATGAAAGCCACGCAGGATGTCGCATGCATTTCTCCCCAAGAGCTGGCAGACCGCGACGCTCGCAGCAACGTCGACTTGATCGACGTGCGGACTCCGCTGGAGTACCGCGAGGTGCACGCTCTCACCGCACGCAACGTGCCGCTGGACCAACTGGATCCTCAGGCCATCATGACTGCCCGCAACGGTCACGCGGAACAACCGCTGTATCTGATCTGCAAGAGCGGCTCGCGCGGCGAGAAGGCGCTCCGCAAGTTCCATGACGCGGGATTTACCAATGTCGTCAACGTCTCGGGCGGAACCGAGGCGTGGGTGGACGCCGGGTTGCCCGTCATTCGCGGCAAGAAGGCGGTGTCCTTGGAGCGGCAGGTGCGGATCGCGGCCGGCTTTCTCGTGATGATCGGCGGCTTGTTGAGCTTCTGGAATGTGTACTTCGCGCTGGTGCCGGCTGTCGTTGGCGGCGGCCTGATGGCCGCGGGCATCACCGACACCTGCGCGATGGGCATGATGCTCGCCAAAATGCCGTGGAACCAGGTCAAGTCCGGGGGCTGCTGCGGCAACACCTGCTCCGGCGCCGCAAAGCACTGACGAAAGGATGTCACCGGGCCGCGACGTTGGCAATGCAGCGTCCAACCACGGAGGAGTGAGCGATGACGATTATCTTGATCGGAGCGTTGATCATCGGTTTCACGCTGGGCTTGCTGGGCTCGGGAGGCTCCGCGATCACCGTGCCCGTGTTGGTCTACCTGGTCGGCCATGAGGCCAAGCAGTCCATTGCCGAGTCGATGGCGATCGTCGGCCTGATCTCCGTGGTGGCGGCGATTCCTTACGCTCGCGCGCGGAATGTGGATTGGCGCAGCGTCCTGTACTTCGGCATTCCCGGCATGCTGGGCACGTTCATCGGCGCCTGGCTGGGCGGAGTCTCGGCGGCCGCGCTGCAGCTGGCGGTGTTCGGCGCTGTCTTGGTGGCCGCCGCCGTGATGATGTTTCGCCCGCCCAACCTTTCCGTCGGCGAAGCACACCTGGCGCCGATCTGGAAGGTTGCGGTTGAAGGCACGATCGTCGGCGTGGTGACCGGGTTTGTCGGCGTGGGCGGTGGCTTTCTGATCGTGCCCGCTTTGGTGCTAATGGCCAAGCTGCCGATGCGGCTGGCGATCGGCACCAGTTTGGTGATCATCGCCATCAAAGCCGCTGTCGGCTTTGCCAAATACGAACACTACCTGCTGGCCCACGACATGTCGGTGGACTTGAACACGGTGCTGCTTTTCGTCGCCATGGGGATCGTGGGCAGTTGGGTCGGCAAGTCGGTCAACGCACGCATGAATCAACAGGTGCTGCGCCGCGCCTTTGCGGTTTTCCTGGTGCTGCTCGGCTGCTTCGTGATCGTTCGCGAGGGTGGCAAGATGTTGCATTCCGAAAAGCCTCATGTGGCCGACACCGTGGCGACCAGTCAGTCAGTCTTAAATTAAACCTCGGGGGAAACTGCCATGTATCTGAAAACTTGGACGTGGGTCGTGATTGCTCTGCTGACCATCACCGCGAGCGCCGACGCGCTGGCTCAGGGGCCGGGCCGTGGATTTGGCGGGCCGGGCGGCCCAGGAGGCCCCGGGCGTGGACCGGGACGCGGGCGAGGCTTCGGGCCCGGTGCCGGCGCCGGCGGAGGCCACGACGAGCGGCACGTCGAGGACCACGATGTCTTCCACTTCCTGTTGGAAAACCATGAAAAGATCACTCGCACCGTCAAACAACTTCCTAATGGCGTCGAGTCGTTGACGGAGTCGGACGACCCGGCGGTGGTCGCCAAGCTAAAAGACCACGTCAAGTGGATGGAATACCGGATCGAGAAGACGAACCCCATCCGGATGCGTGACCCGCTGTTCGCCGAAATCTTTCGTCACACCGACAAAATCTCCATGAAGCGTGTCGAGACGGAGAAGGGCGTGAAGGTCATCGAGACCTCCGACGATCCGTATGTCGCCAAGTTGATCAAGGCGCACGCGGAGGTCGTTTCCGGCTTCGTCAATCGTGGGTTCGACGAAGCGATGAAGAATCACGCGGTCCCGGCGAACGACGCCAAGCCAGTCGCCGCCGAGTCGGCGACGTTTTCGAACCCGGTGATCGCCAAGTACGGAAAGGTGGCGCAGTTGCCCGCGGCTGCTCAACAGCCACGCGACGGCGCCAAGATTGTCGTTGACCTCACGAAAGGCAACGATCCGCACGAGCTCAATCCAGCGATCGAGAAGCTCGCTCGCTTCGTCAATATCTACGCTGGAGCGGGAAAGACGCCCGCGAAGCTGCACCTGGCCGTCGTGCTGCATGGCGACGCGACGCTCGCCGTGCTGAACACCGACGCCTACTCGGCACGCTTTCAGACCGAAGGCAACCCAAATCTGGACTGCCTGCACCAGCTGCACGAGGCAGGTGTCGAAATCTATGTCTGCGGGCAGTCGCTGATCGGCAAGCATGCCAAGCCCGAGCAGGTGGTCGTGTTTGCGGATGTCGCCGTTTCGGCGCTGACGTCGCTGGCGAACCTGCAAACGGATGGCTATACCTATCTGCCGTTGCTGAAATAGCAGCCGCGCCGCTTCGCGAACTGAAGTATGTCCTTCGTTCCCGTCATCCACAGGGGAGAACGCCTTGGAGTGGATCATGCAGCCCTGGCCCTGGTGGGCGTCGGGGATTCTTATCGGTTTGACCGTCCCGCTGCTTTACATCCTGGCGGGCAAGGCGTTCGGCATCTCCACCAGTCTGCAGCAATTCGGCGCCATGTGCGCCCCGCACAGCAAGTGCGAGTACCTGGCGAAACACGACCGGCGAGCCAACGCTTGGCTGGTCGTGTTTGTCGGCGGGATCGCGCTGGGAGCTTGGATCGCGACTCGTTTTCTCTCTGCCCAGCCCGTTGAGTTTCTGCCGCCCGATATGACCGGCGCCCCGGCGGCGCTGCAGTTGCTGCTGGGCGGCTTTCTCGTCGGTTTCGGTGCTCGCTACGCTGGCGGGTGCACTTCGGGGCACTCACTGACCGGAATCGCCAATCTCAATTGGCCAAGCCTGTTGGCGACCGTCTGTTTTTTCATCGGCGGTCTCGCCGTCACTTGGGGTTTGCTGCGCTGAGGGCGCCGTTGAGGATGAGGAGCGATGATGGTGGATAAAGACACTCCAACACGGCAGGGCATGACCCTGGGCGCCTACCTTCGCGTCTTGCTGATTGGCGTCTACCTCGGGATTCTGTTCACCAAGTCCGAAGTGGCGCGCTGGCAACGAGTGCGCGACATGTTCCTGTTCCGAGAGGCGCATATGTACCTGATCATCGGGCTGGCCATCGCCGTCGCGATGGTCTCCATGTGGATAATTCGACGATTCGGCGTGACGTCGTTGGATGGCAAGCCGATCAAGTATTCCCCCAAGCCGTTTCACAAGGGAGTTGTGATCGGCGGCGTGCTGTTCGGCGCCGGCTGGGCGCTAGCCGGCGCGTGTCCCGGCCCCATCTATGCGCAGATCGGGGCGGGCGAGCCGATGGCGTGGCTGACGCTTGCCGGCGCGATGCTGGGCATGTACGCCTACGCGGTGCTGAAACCCAAGCTGCCGACGTAGCGTCCTCGCGTCTCGCCCGTGCAGAACTGTGCATCCCCATTGCAGTGGCCGAGGCACGCTTTGCGCGTAGCATGGGCGCCCTCGCCCGTGCAGAACTGCGCAACCCCATTGCAGTGGCCGAGGCACGCTTCGCGCGTAGCATGGGCGCCCTCGCCCGTGCGGAACTGCGCAACCCCATTGCAGTGGCCGAGGCACGCTTCGCGCGTAGCATGGGCGCCCTCGCCCGTGCAGAACTGCGCAACCCCATTGCAGTGGCCGAGGCACGCTTCGCGCGTAGCA
>JAGQPF010000245.1 GCA_020426845.1 Planctomycetales bacterium | reverse complement strand
TTAATCGCATTTGCGGGATTGTTCGCGAAGTACATCGGCACTGGTGCGAGCCGCATGATCGAACCGTTGCCTGCGGAACGAACATCGGTTGAACCCGAATACGGATCGCCGGAGTGCTCGTATGCAGCCAATGCGGTGCTGGTTGTGCCACCGATGTCGAAACACTGCCCTGTACTGCTCAGATAACCATGACGCCACCAGCGCACGTATCGATTCATCTGATCAGCAGGATCGAACTTCTGACACTCGACCAGGCTTTCAGCCAAACACAGCGCCATCGATGTGTCGTCAGTCCATTGGCCTGGTTCGAGGTGAAATGGACCGCCACCGATGATGTCGTCGACGGGATCGAAAGTTCCTGGTGGCTTGAATTCCAATGTCGTTCCCAGAGCATCGCCCGTCGCCAGCCCAAGCAGGCATCCGCGAAAACGATCTTGGCTTGCTATCTGATCAGGCATCGTGATTCTCCACAGGCGAGGTGTTTGCGCAACAGCCGATGCGGTTGTAAATGCGATCGCAACGGGGCTCCCGAGGTGATCGGACTCACAAGGTCACTTGGTATTCTCTAGGTCACCAATAGTTGATCGGGCAACCCCGGCGAACCCATTCGAACAAGGGCACGCTGTCACACGGTTCATGGATTTCAGAGGCAACGGAATCGGCAGTGGCTTGTTCGATCGCCAATTCAGGCGTGTTCATTTTCTCGATCTCGGACGCCGAGAAGTTGTCATCGTTTTCAAGCCATTCTCGGTGACGCTCCACGATTTCATCAATCGAACTGGAACTTGCGAACAAGTATCCGAACAGCAGCGATTCTGAACCCTTCCCGAGTGTAGCTAGGAGTGCGTCGTAGACGCCCGGTCGGGCCTCGCGAACGAGGTGCTCGACAATGCATCCAATCCCCACGCACTGTTTATCATTCGCATATTCCTGGATCTCCTCCGAATCTATGTAGAGAAGGCCATCATTCCTGCTCATCGGAAAACTCACCTGTCCAGGGTCTTGGACCAGGTGCCCAAGACAGATCCGATCGAATCCTAGGATTTCCGCGGCGTGGTCCCAGTCCGGCTCAATTCCATCTTGGATTTCGAAGACGATCGAGGCCGACTCAGCAAGCAGCGTGATGAGTGCCAGGAAATTGATCTGTGATTTGCAATGAGTCAGGGTTGTGGAGCAGTCCGCAAGCCCCGCTTCGCTTAACGACGCCCATCCCCGCTCCAGCCACTCCAACTTGATTTCGCGGAAGGATTCTCGGCTGATGTCATCGGCGGCATCCTCAAGATCATTCCATTCGAGGCGAATTCTGGGGTCGGTGCTCATGGGTCCTACTCGTTACACTTTTTGGTTGCTGGCCCTTCAATCATTGGACACGGTCAGTGGGGCCAGTGCGAGGGCACCCCGATGATCTCCTCAAGGGAATCATTGATCAAGGAACGTCAACGGATATTACATGATCTGCAGCGGCTTGCGGTCCGTAGCCGACGCCTGCAGAATAGTCTTGGGCTGCTACATATCTGGCCCCGTTCTGATTTGGCATTTGCCCACGGATCTATCGAAGTGGACATCATTCGACTGTGGGCATCTCCTCGATCCCATTGTCGGTCAATCTAAAGGAAACAGGGGCGATGAGTTTTGCCGTCTGTGAAGACCTGGTCGACGCGGGTGACACCAAGATTCACAACGTCACGTGCGGGCATTTTCGGAACCACAAGCCGAATGCCTCGACGATGGAATGGCACGGTCCGTTTGACGATTACGAAACAGCCCGAGCGACAGCTGCACGCATTGCCGGTTCAAAATCTCACGGATTTCGGGATGCCGGATGTTGCATGCGACGCAGCATTGGTACGACTGCTGAACCCGACAACATTTCCAGTAAACGATCAGGTAACGAACCGGAGAGTTTGCCGCGTTCGAATGTCACGACTGCTGACCACATTGGTGAGTCGTGCAAATGGCAGATTGACGGGCAACCCATCGCTTGGGGAAGCGGGCAACCAGAGAAAGAATGGCGAGCGGCAATTCTCGATCAGAGCCCGCCCTGCAATAAAGCCGATCTTGACCGACTCGGCGGATCGCGTGCGGCAACTTTGAAATTCTTCGTCGCCGAACATCAAGTCGTCGGCATGCCCGACCTCGACAATCTAATGGTCCCCGTAATGGAGGAAGCACGCAACGTCGGTTGGTTCTCTCGGGGGTTTCCCACTCTCGACGATTTGACGCTTTCCAAAAACCATGCGAAGGGCGTGCTGGGCGTTGGCGTGGGAATTCGCCAGGCAATTTCGAAGGCCGATCGGCACTATCAAGTTTCGATGCCCGGAAGAATACGTGAAGGCGATGCCGATTCTTCCCTGATGGTCGAGGACGCAGTCCGTTCGTACATGCTATCCCACCGGCTTGATGTGTTGCCAACGGGTCGGGCGGTCCGACTTGCTATCTGTTACCAGCAGAGACGGCCAACCTCCGTGTTCAGCATGATCAAATCAACAATCGATGGTTTGGAACCACTTCTCGGGCGTCCCGATACGGCCAACCCACGAAGCCGGTTTTTCCCGGCAGACGAGCGTGTGGTCGAGATCGCTGCGATCCGCATGCGAGACGAAGAAGATCGGGTTTCTTTGGGCTGGTCATTGCTCACTTGATGATCCATTTGGCGGTTCGGTCAGGTCGACCGGCGTCGCCCGAATGAACTCTGCGTGAAGCCACGCGGCGGTTTGAAGGGAGGAAATTGATGCTATGACGACACGCCGCAAACGTCCTCCAGCCTGTCCGCACTGCGGTTCTGATCGGGTGGTCCCAATCGTTTACGGGTACCCGATGCCAGAACTAATCGCCGCGGCTGATCGAGGCGAGGTCGCACTTGGCGGCTGCTGTATCACGGATGACGCCCCAAATTGGGCCTGCGGGGAGTGCGACCATCGGTGGCGGGCAGATGAGTAGCCGTGTTCGACGTGGCCAGCGTACGCTGGCCATGCACCGGCACGATGACAGCTAACACCCGTGTCGCGTCGCCCGGTTGGACATTGCCGCT
>JAGQPF010000244.1 GCA_020426845.1 Planctomycetales bacterium | reverse complement strand
GGTCCCCAGGCTTGCGCCTGGGGCTAACCTCTGTCGCCCCTGCCGGGGCTTTTGCGCGCGGAGTGCCCGGGGTCCCCAGGCTTGCGCCTGGGGCTAACGTCTGTCGCCCCTGCCGGGGCTTTGGCGCGCGGAGTGCCCGGGGTTCCCAGGCCTGCGTCTGGGGCTAACGTCTGTCGCCCCTGCCGGGGCTTTGGCGCGAGTAGTGCCCGGGGCTTAGTTTTGTCGGCGTTGCGAGCCTTACTTCGAGTCGACACGCGTTGACAACATCTCGGGCGTCATTCGCTGAAACATCTCCAGCCACTCTCGCGTGATCGCGGCGCCGATCGTCTTCTGTTGGCTTAGCTCCGCCGGAGTCTGTCCCCAATAAAATCCGATCCACCCTGCTACATGTGGTCGCGCGCGCCGCATGAACTCCTCAAGCTCCCGGGGGCTGCACTTCAGCGGAAAGATCTCCTCCACCACCAACGGCTTGCCGGGCACTCGAAAATCCGCGGCGGTCTTTAACGCCTCCTCGAGCTTCCCGCCCTCGGGATAGATATGGACGGCGATGAAGTCGAGCTTTTCGGCAACTCGAGACGGCACGAATCCCGAAGTGATGCCGGGACGCTCGAGGCTCCACGGCACCAGCCCCACCGTGATCAGGCGTTTCGAGTCATGTTGGCGGATGGCGGCGACCAGTTGGCCAATCCATTCCCGCGCGATCTCGGTTCGCACTCTGTCCTTGCGTTCCAGGCCGATGAACTGCACAAAGTGCTTGTCGCCAAAGCCCGGCCCTAGCCAGTCGTCTCGCCGTTTGTCGCCGCCCGGCGCGACGGGCTCGTTCATCAGGTCGTAGCAGAACACGGCCGGGCTCGACTGACACGTTTGTGCCACATGACTCCAGAAACTCGCCTGAGCTGCCCAGCGGCGTGGCTCCGGCAGCGAGTCATACCACTCCGGCACATCTTGTTTGTGATAGCAACCGAGCCCCGTCAGATCGAGGTACAGGCCGGTCTGCTCGGCCAATCGCAGCAGCGCGCGAATCTTATCCAGCGAGGCGGCCCGCGGCCGAGTGGGACTTTCCATCACCTTGCCGAACTGCAGGTGGATGCGGACCACGGTCGCTCCCATGGACTTCATCTCGCGAAATGCGGTCTCCACCTTCGTCCAATCGGAGTCCCAATAATCCTCCAACAACCTGCCGTCGCCGTCGTGATCGTAGTTGAAACCCCACGGCACAAAACGCTTGCCGGAGTGAGTTTGAAAACCTTCTCCATTCTCGACTACCTGAATCCGCTCCAGCTTGGGCTCCTCGCCCGTCGCAAGCGAAGAAGTCAAACTTGCCCAACTCGCCAGTGCCAACAAGAGAGCTCGGCAAGATATCCAAGCCTTCGGTGAAATCCGCCACCGGGCCAGCCACCCCGTTCGTCGACGTTGATTTTGATTCATCGCCATTTCCCCTGAATACCTCGATGTGCCAAGTCACCTCTTCGTCGCTTCTTCGCTCAAAGACCTCATCGTCCGCGTTTCGATCGAAGAAAGCGGCCTGGCATCGCTGCGGGCGTCAGGCATTGCTGATCGCGAACGATCGGCACGCCAGCCACCAATACGTCATTGATGCCAACCGTTGGCTGCTGGGGATCGTCGTAGGTAGCCACGTCCGACACAATGTCCGGATCAAACACGACCACGTCGCCTGGTGCTCCGACCTCTAGCCTGCCCCGCCCGAGCCCGAACCGATCCGATGCCTTGCTGGTGAGCTTTTGCACTGCCTCCTCCAGCGTGAACAACTTCAGGTCCCGCACGCAGGGACCAAGCAACCGGCCCGTCGATCCGAACATGCGAGGGTGAACGAGCCCGTCGGCATGATAGATGCCGTCGGACCCCATCATGTACAGATCGTGCTGCAAGAATGGTCGCACCAGGCGATCATCTCCTTCATCCATCACGCAGAGCACAGCCATCCGCTCCTCGAGCAACAGATCGTAGAGCACATCCGCCGGGTCGCCGCCTGCCTGATCGACGTACTGCTGAAGCGTTTTGCCGAGATGTCGGGCGTTCTCGCTGCCGGGCAGCCAGGCGAGCCGGATGTGATCAAGATCCAGCCGTTGCGAATCGAGCCCGCGTCGAAATCGAGCGCGAATGGCGGGATCCTGCAAGCGATCGAGCGAAGCGAGCGGGCCCTGCTCCCACACATCGTACGGCAGCAGATAGTTGAGCATCGTGGAGCCCGGTTGATACGGATAGACGTCGAAGGAGACATCGATCTCCGCTCGCGCTCGGTCGAGCCACGCCAGCACCAGGTCGATGCTCTCCTCGTTGAACGCCTTGAGGTGCGAGATGTGGACCGGCACACCGGCGCGGCGGCCGATCTCCAACGCCTCCTCCAATCCGCCCATCAGCGTCGCCTTGTAACGCATATGGGTCACATACAGCCCGCCGTAGGGCGCCATCGCCGTACAAGCCCGGACGAGCTCGTCGGTGTCGGAAAAACACTGGCTGATGTAGTCCAACCCCGTGGACAACCCCACCGCGCCTGCCTCCATGCCAACGCGAATCTGATGTTGAATCTCCCGCATCTGAAAGTCATCCACGGCATGGCGCCCCCAGCCGCACGCCATCGTCCGCAGATTCGCGTACGGAATATGGGTGGCGGCGTTCTGCACATGGGCGCCGTCGATCTCCAGCATCATCTGCTCGAGCGACTTCCAACCACGGTATTGATCGAACCGCAGGGCATTCAGAGCGCGAAGATAGAACACCCACTGCCGCGCCGTGGACTCGTCGACCGGTGCATAGCCGATGCCGTCGGCCGCCAGCACCTCGGTGGTGAAGCCTTGTCGCGTCTTGGGATCGAGCGTCGACTGCCGCAGCATCCAGCCGTCGCTGTGGTTGTGCACATCGATGAATCCCGGCGCCACACAGCGTCCCGTCGCATCGATCCGGCTGCGCGACTCCGCGGATGTCAAGTCGCCAATGGCCGCCACTGCGCCGTCGCGCAGACCGAGGTCCTGTCGTCGCCGGGGCGTACCCATTCCGTCGATCACGTCCCCGCCCTGGATCACCACGTCAAACACAGGCAACTCCTATTCGGTTGGATGGCGCGCCGCTGCGCCCGTATAATCACGCCCTTGCCAAGGCCTACCCACGCGTCGACATTTCATTGAACAAACCCACTCCACGATTCTCGCCCTACCTATGCCTGCTTCGCAATCCGGCTCCCCCAGCGGTGGCGACCCCGCGGCCCTTCCTGCTTCAACCGACGAGCCGCTGGAGACGCTCAGTCGTGGCGGGCGTTGGCTAGTGCTGTTCGCGGCCTTTTCGGGCTGGATGTTCGCGGGCTGGGAGATGTCACTGCTTCCGCTGGCGGCGCGCAGCGCCACGATCGGGATGGTCCGCGAACAAGTGGCGTCGGGGGCGGCCGAGCCGCTGGCGCCCGAGCAGTTGGACGATCTGTCTGCGGAGTGGTTCGCCAAGTATATCGCGGCATTCCTCTTCGGAGCCGCGCTAGGTGGCTGGCTGCTTGGCGTCTACGGCGATCGAGCGGGGCGGGTCAAGGCGATGACGGTCAGCGTGCTGTGGTACTCGCTGCTGACCGCGGCCAGCTACTTTGTGTCGACTCCGGCCCAGTTGGCGGCGATGCGTTTTCTCGCCTGCATGGGAATCGGCGGCATGTGGCCGGCCGGCGTCGCGCTCGTCTCCGAAGCGTGGCCGGATGTGTCGCGGCCCACGCTCGCCGGATTGATCGGCGCCTCGGCCAATGTGGGCATCGCCCTGCTGGGCGTGGTCGTCGAGCGATTCGATCAGTGGTTCGGCCTTCCGTTAACCCCCGATTCATGGCGTTGGATCATGTTGCTCGGCGGACTCCCCGCGTTGCTCGGCGTCGTTTGCCTCTGGGTCCCCGAATCGCCCCGTTGGCTGCGCGAGCAGCGTCGTCAGCGCGATCGAGCAACGCCGCCGCCATCTCAACTGAAAGAGATTTTTCGACCGCCACTATTGTCTCGAACACTCGCCGGAATCGCGATTGGCACAATTCCCCTGCTCGGCGCGTGGGGTGCCCAAAAGTGGATCGTTCCCTGGGCGGACAAGGTCGGCGCCGAGATCGGGCAGCTCTCGCTCAAGGCTAACGTGCAGTTCTGGTGGGCCGTGGGCGCCACCATCGGCAGCCTGTGTGGCGGTTGGCTCGCCACGTTGTTGGGACGCAGGACGACCTATTTCCTCGTCAGCCTCGGAGCGTTGCTGCTATCGGGCGTGATCTTCCAGCACACCACTCCCGAGCCCACGCTGAACTTCATGGGCTTGGTTTTTCTGTTGGGGCTGATCACCACCGTCTATTTCGGCTGGCTCCCACTGTTTCTTCCCGAACTATTCCCGACTCGCGTCCGCGCCACCGGCGCCGGCGTGTCGTTCAATTCGGGGCGCATTATCTCCGGCGCCGTGGTGCTGGCCTCCGTGCACTTCATGCCCATGCTCGGCGGCGACTACGCCAAGATCGGCAGCGCCGCGCGATGGGTCTATGCCGCCGGCATGCTCGTGATTCTCGCCGTTCCCCCACCGCTGAAGTCCATCGAGGATTAGTTGCCCACGAATGGCTCAACGCTACAGCAACTCGCCGAGATACTTGCGGGAACGATTTATCTCGTCCGTCACCTGCTCGGTGCTGTCGAGAATCGCAATCCCCCGCGGAACGGGATGCATAAAGATCTCGGTCCATCCGCGATAGCCGATCTTCCGCAGGGCCGCCAGCAACGGCGCGAAGTCGAGTTTGCCCCGGCCCGGCATCTGCAACAACTCCTGCTCCTTCGGCAGTTTGGTGTGGCAGCCCATGCCGTGCTGCCAAGCGTAAAACATGCGAATCGAGCTGCCCAAGTCCTCGATGAGCGAGGCCAACAGCGTCTCATTCTGCGGCAGATGATACGGCGCAAGTGCGATCGCGAGATGCTCCGAGCTGCGCAGCTCGCGCAGCCATTTGAGCGAGTCTGGCGACTCAACCAACGCGTTGCCGTGATTCTCAATGGCAATCGTGACGCCGGTTTCCTCCGCCACCGCCAGATGCGGCTTCATTTGCTCGGCGAACTTTCGCACGGCCTCCTTCAACTCGCTGCCGCTCAGTCCTTTGGGACCCACCGACCCGCAGACGATCGTGTGGCACCCAAGCCGCTTCGCCAATCGCATTTCGGATTGGAGCTTCAGCGGGCCGAGCTTGTACTGCGTGATGCAGCCGAGCTTCACCTCGTGCTTGTCGAGCAGCTGCGCAAACGCCTCCTCACCGAGCTCGTCCAATTGCTCTCGCTGGTTGCCATGCACCTTCGGCCAGATGTCCAGCGCAGTGGCCCCGGTCTTCTGCACCTCCGGCACGATGTCGGCCAACTTGCCGTAACCGTACATGCACGAGCCCAAAATATATTTCAGCCGAAATTCGGGGCTCGTCTCTTCGCTGCTGCCGCGTTTCGTCGCACACGCCGCCGCCAGCGCGACTCCCCCGAATCGCAGCGCGTCGCGACGCGTGAGTGCGTGGCCGGCGTCCTTCTCCTTGGATTGAGCCCCGAGTGGAGTTCGAATTGACATGGGTATCCTCGTTCTTTCTCAATGGCCTCGGACAATGCTTCCGCTTTGCAAGAACGGCACTCCGAGATGCATGAGTTCTCCATCGTCGGGCCGCCGGATGGGCTGCGGTGAATATTGGGTGACATACGCGCGTCGCATCCGATCGGTCGAGTTCGCGCCGCTGCGATGGAAGGTAAGTGAGCTGAACACGACGAGGCTGCCGGCGCGAACTATTGCCGGAATGCCGGGCTCGCTGCCAAAATATCCCGTCTTATCTCCCGTCACCGGGTTGCGAACATGCTCGACCAACGTGCGGATGCCAACGGTCGAAAACGGCAGCACGTATGTGGTGCCGTTCTCGACCGTCATGTCATCCACGGCCGCCCACACGGTCACGTAGGGAGCGTGGGGAAATCCCAAGTAGCCGCCATCTTGGTGCCAGGAGAATTCAATCCCCTGCTCCGCGGCCTTAACCACGTACTGGTCGTAGAACAGAAAGGCCGTGTCGCCAATCGTCGCGCGACAAACCTCGGCCATCAAGTCGCTGAACACGTAATTGGCGAGTCCCGGCGCCTGCGCGTATTGCTTCGCGATGTGATAGCGTTTGCCCCGATGGCTGATATGGATGTGGTTGGTCCCAAGTCGGTCCATCTCCCGGTGCATCAGCTCCATCAAGACATCGCATGAGTTGCGCAACAACTCGAGATGGGGGCGCGGAATCGCTTCCGGCAGCACGAAGTATCCCTCTTCCACGTACTGTCGGCGGTGTTCCTCGGTGATCAAGTCCACGACGTTCCTCCTCACGGCCTCTGACGAATCGCCTCAATCCCGCTGATTCGCGTCAGGCCCTGCGTGGCGGCCAGTTTGAGCTCCAGCGCGCCGGCGGTGACTGCCACGTCGTCAACCGTTGCGACCACGCTTGCGGCAGCGACCGATCGCAGGTCGACTTCCACCGCCCGACCGTTGACCTGAACCGTCTGTCTCGTCTCGGGCTCATCGCGTTGGCGGTTGACACCGGAAAATGTCAGCCGCACTTCGTACACGCCGTCGCGTAGCCCGGCGAGCCGGATCAACTCGGCGCCGACCACCTCGGAGGCGGCAACCCAGGGCCACCCCGCTCCATCGCTGATCCGCAAACTATGTTGATAGCGATGCTGAGCCGTGGTTGGCTCAATGGAGAGCTTCAGTTCGGGCGACGGCCCTCCCACGCTGGGGAATTCCAGCCACAGTGTGCCGTCGCGCGTCATGCGGTCACCCGGGGCCGCGAAGTTGACTCCCACCCGCTGCATGTCGGACGCCTCGCCGACGCCCCAACTTGCCCACTGCTCGTACGATTCGGGCAGGCTGTATAGGGCCAGCCCGCTCGGCAACGGATAGCTGCATGTGCAGCCTTCATAGAAGTACGGAACGTTCAGCAGCCCGCCGGCCGGGATGATGCTGTTCGTGCAGCCACTCCGCGGCCCGCTCACGCAGATGGTCCCGCTCTCGAGCGTCTTGTCGTAGAACGCCGCCGTGCCGCTGCGCATGGAATAGACATAGCCGTAATCCACTCCGCCATCGCACCCGTAGCTCTTGGGAAACGCTCGGGGCTCCTGCTTTCCATTGAGCGGATTGACTCGCGTGCCGGCGCTCGGCTGATCGGGTTTCCAGGCGTCTTTCTGACGCGGCGGCCGGTATTGCGACGGCTCGCGGCGGTCGCTGCTCGCCTCGGGAAAGCGTTGCCGCAGCTCCGCCACCTCGTCGTCCCGCAACACGCGGCCGGTGTAGATGTCGGAAAACACGGGGGCAAGCAGCGGGTAGTCGACGTTGCCGCCTTTCACCCGAGGCGCGTGCCAGTCCTTGGGATACGAGACCATGACGCCCTGAACAATCGTGGGCTGTGGCGACCGCTTGAAGTGCGAAACGCGGTCGTCAAACCACAGCACTCCCAACGGCGCCTTGACCAGGCTGTCATTCGTGGCTTGCCATTGCCCCAGATAGTCGGCGGAGCCTGTCAACGCGCCCGCCAGCCGCACTCGCGTCGCCGCGTCCTCGCGGACGACATCCAGGACGCCCGAGTCATGCCGGGCAGCGGCCAACTTGATCTGCTCGTGTTGCTCACCGTCACAACGCACCCGCAGTTCGCCACCAAACGGCCGTAGGCAGCGCAGCAACATCGGGAGTTGCTCCAGCACTTGATCATCACAATCCCCGACCAAAATCTCGGCGACGAAATAAGGCGGCAAGGCAATGTCGTTCAAGGCCGAGACGATGGCCGCACGACGCGCAGCAGGCTGTCCCTGCTGTCGCCACTTATCGCGCAGCGCCGCGACCTTCGCACCATCCCGCTCCAAGACAACCCACTGCCGATCTTTTGTCACTTTCGTCCCAACGCCCGGCAGCAATTCACCGTCGACCAGGCTGGAGGCGCCGACAATCAAGGCAAACCCTCGCCCATCGTCCGCCGGTATTTCCGCTGCCCCGGCATGCAAGCGTCGCACGACAGGCTCTTGGGCATTTTTCGTTGAATAACAATGCAGCCAGCCGTCCTTGGTGGCTGCCACCAAGTGCCCGTTGGCGACCACCAACGCATGAACTTCACCGGGAACCTTCACGGGAGGCTCGGCAAACGACACGCTTTGTCCAGCGCATTGGATGCGACGGCTCGTGCCGATCGCGTTGCCGCTATGTCGAGGGCCGTCCTCGTGCTCCTGAGCGTTCACCTGCTGGTCGAATTGCAATTCGCCCCGTCGTACCCGGCGCGCGGCGTCGGCATCGAGCGCCGTGAACCATCCGCCCGGCTTTCGACCGGGCAGCGGCAGCTCGAACTCCACCAGTTCGCCCGTCGCACGGCTGAGGCGAGCGGGATAGGCCGTGGAACACGGCACGACGAGCTGCTCGCCGTCGATCAGCAGATAGCCCTGGGGCGCCAAACCGCCAAACGCCTCCGCCTGATGCGGATGTCCGCCGTAGAGATAGCCAAGGCGGTCGTTGTGCCAAATCTCCTCGCCGCTCGCGGCGTCAAAGCAGTAGACAAACACTCCCTCGGACGGCCAAACACCGCAAGCCACGTACAACCGATCGTCGGCGACCACGCAGCCGCCACGGACCGGCCAAACCGAAATCAGTCGTGAGTTCCCCAACAGCTGTCGATTTCCCGGCGCCAGTCGCTGCCGTCGCAACAGCTTGCCATCGGCTAAGGCGACCGTATAGAGGTGCCCGTCATCCGCTCCGAAAAACACTCGGTCGCGCCACACGACCGGCGCGCAGCGCACCGGGCCGTCCGCGACCACTCGCCACCGCACCGCGCCGCTGGCAAGCTCCAGGGCGACCACGCTATCGGTCGACGATGAGCCGACGATGACCAGATCGCCCACAACCAGCGGCTCGTAGCCGGCGTCGAACTGCAAGCGAGGACTGCGGAACGCCGGGTGAGTGGGAGCAAGTTGCCGGCTCCATTGCAGATGCAGCGGAGACGGCACCGCTTCGGAAGTTGCTCCTGTTCTGGCGGCATTCGCTCGCCACATCGGCCAATCCGCGCCGTCAGCCGGCGTCGAACTACGGCCAAGGACCACAGCCAATGTTGCCATCACCAACCCAAGTAACTGCAATCGCATGAGCTTCGCCTCAGATCGCCTCGAACCAAGTGATGTATCCCTCCATGATACCCGCCCCCGTCGCGCGGCTCACCCGGTTGCCGGTGAGTCGCCGGCAACGTACGATCGGCCGTTTGACGTTGAGCGTTTGATTTCCGCTTTCCGCTTTCCGCTGGCCGATCACCTCCCCGGGAGAGTTTCCATGAGCCCCACTCCTATGAGCTATGTCCCCGATGCCACCGCGATGATTGTCGGCGTTGGGTTGATGGGCCAGCATATGGCGACGCATGCTCCTGGGTGGCTGGGTCTGAAGAAGCTGGTGCTGGCCGACTTTTCGCCGGAAATTGCGGTGGGGCAACGGCGGATGCCGCTCAGCGAGTTTGCCGCCGGGATCGCCGCAGCCAGCGGCGGCAAGACCGAAGTGGTCGCGGAGACAGTCAATATCGCCAGCGAAGAGGAAGTGCAGGCGATGTTTCAACGACACCCGGGCATCAAGTACCTGCAGCACACCGCAGGCATTTCGCCTAAGCCGCTGACGCCGCCCGAGGAACTGACCAAGGCCGACGTGATGGGCGCTTGCGAAGTGAATCTCTGGGGCGCCCACAATGTGATTAAGCAGGGCATTCAAACCGGCGCCTTCGTCCACCACGCTCGGGGCGTCATTTTGCTGAGCACGTCCGCCACCGTGGGCGCCGAGGGCCGCGCCAGCTCCGCCTACGAGGAGTCAAAGGGCGGCCTGATGAACCTCCTGCGATTGCAATCCCGCCACTTCGTCGAGAAGCACGGGCTGATCCTGAACGGCCTCGCTCCGTCACCACTGCGCGGCCCGATGGCCGCGCAGAACCCAACCAGCGCCGGCCGCCTGCAGGCGGTCGAGGATGTGATGCCGCTGGGCGGATTGACCGAGCCGAAGCATATCTCGGCGGCGACAATGTTCTTCTGGTCCGACGATTGCTGGACCGTCGGCGAAGTGTTGACGACCGACGGCGGCTACACCAAGCACCGACCGATCTACGGTCCGCTCGAGTGACGACAACGAAGGTTTTGAAGTGCCCTCGACTAACTCAACAACTTCTTGATGCCGCCGGTGAGGATTCCGTCGATCGCCTTGTCGCACCAGGCGACGCCGACCGCGTAGCCGCCCTGCGGGTAGGCATCGGCGGTCGGAATGTACCAAGGGCCGCCGTCTCCATACGCAGCGCAGGCGACAAACCGCTGCGGCGCCGCGGCTTGAGCGCGCAATTGGTACTCGATAAAGCATTCCGACGGCAGGTGGATCATCGACACATCGTTGATGTGCAGCCCGCCTAGCGTGATCGGCAGTTGCTCCAACGAGCGTTGCAGCCAGGCCACGGTGTAAGACGGCCGGTTGCGGGCGACAACCGCTTGCGACTTGTCGGAGATCTGCTTGAGCAGCCGTTCTGCATCGAACGCAGGGTTGGCGGGAGGCCGAATATCCTCCGTCACCCACCGCACGGAAGTGATCGGCTGGGGTCGCAAACCCTCCTCGGACCCAACAATCCCCGCCAGGATGCGGCTCACCAATACGGGCCGCATCTCTTTCGAGCCATCGTTGTACTTGCCCGCGCCGATGTTGCCGCCACATCCGTTGAAGTACAGGTGTGTGCAGTCCGGCTCGGCAGCCTGACGCTCTTTGCGGGCCAGCCCGCAGAAGTCCGCGCTGACGCGGCCGTCACCGTAGTAGCTCATTGGATGGCAGGCGTAGTAGTGCGAGGCAACCACCTTCCGTTCGCCGTGATACAGCGCCACGGTTTTCAGCATCGGGTCGATCAAGCCTTCGGGCAACTTGTGGTGCTCGGGATTCTTCGAGCTGCTGCCGCGTTGGGAGATCACTTTGCCGTCGGGCCCGATGATCCGCCGGTTGCCCGCGACTTTCTCGACCTTGGCCTCGCCGTGAGCAATGTGAGTGACAGGAATCTGGTTCCGCATTGCCTGTTGCACAGCCAAGCGCCCCGCGGACAGGCAGCGTTCGAAGAAATCGAGCTCCACGATGTGCGGCAAGTCGCCTTGGTCGAGCACGATCTGCTCGGCATCAAGGCAGGCGAACGGAGCGTTGTGTTGATGCACGCAATGCACAGTCACTCGATCCGGAGTTGTGCCAGCAGCCTCGGCCAACGCCGCGCGCCATTGGAAATGGGCGCGATTCAGAATGCCCGTCCAATCGACGACACACACCACGATCGGCTTGCCGGCGCCGAGCAGAACGTAGCCGATCGCCTCCAGGGGATCGTCCACGGCTACGACGGGCTTGATCCAGCCTCCGCACAACGGATGGCCCATGGGCGGTGTGACATCAAACCGAAACGGCGCCACGCGAAGCTGCTGAGTCTGCGCGGAGACGGTCGTCGCGGCGGCCAACGCGGCGGAGGCGCCGAGGAATCCGCGCCGGCTCACCGTAGTGTGGCTCAGCGGTTTCTGCTCCACGGGTGTGTTCGACGCGCCCTGAGTTGTGATTTGGGACATAGCGGGATCTCCTCCAAGGCAGGTACGGGCCGCCGCAGCGGGACAAACAACTAGAGGGCATTTCAAAATCTTCCCTGGCGCAATCGAAGGCAGTTTTACTGCCGGTTTTACTGCCGGTTTTATCGACCCGATTGCTGATCGGGAAGTCTTTGAAATGCGTTGTATCGGTGGGAATGTTGCTTCAAATATGGCGAGCCGGGCGAGTTGGCTCACCCGGCTCGCCGATTGAAGTCAAACTCGTACTAATGCCTACTTCGAGTCCGTTCGGAACGGCGAAGCCGGCAGGCCCTCCTTGTTGGACAGGTTGGGCTCGGCCAACTGGCTCCAACCAAACCGAACGTGCTCGGGGCTCGGCACCGCGTCGCACTCGACAACGACATTGTCGCCATCAATCGTCGCCTTCGCCTCCACGAAGTTGCCGTCCTTGCCGGCGATCGTGAACCAGCTCAGCGGCTCGCCATCGCGAGACACCAGGCCGCCGCCAACGTGGTCGAAGGTCAAGCGGATCTTGCTGCCCTCCTTCTTCATCGAGCGGTACAGGGGCCCCGAGACCACGAGATCCTTCTTGCCGTAATCCTGAGCCAACGCCCACAGCGCCAGCCGCGCGCCGACGTCCTGCTTGTTCTTCGGATGGATATCCTTCAGGTTTGCGATATCAACGGTCACCGCCATGCCGGTGTGAGGCACGTCGCGCAGGGTGCGCGTCTGAGCCTCCCAGATTCCGGCCAGTCGGGTCGGGTCGCCGCCATAGGTGAAGGGAGCCAGCTGCACGAAGTAAAACGGCATGTCATCGTTGTTCCAGATCGTTCGCCAACCCTGAATCAACGCCTTCATTTTCTCGTAGTAAAGCATCCCCTCGCCGTTGTTCGACTCGCCCTGGTACCAAATGGCGCCACGGACGCCGAACGGCACCATCGGATGAATCATGCCGTTGTAGAGGGCCAACGCGGACTGATGATTGATCGCGCCCTTGTTGTTCTTCTCGGGAAAGCTATCCAGCTTGTCGGAGATCGACTTCAGGTTCGGATTGGACTTGAAGCCTTCCGGCGCCGTCCAAGGCTCAATTCGAGTGCCGCCCCAGTTGGAGCCAATCAGGCCGATCGGCACATTCAGCTCCTGCTGCAAGCGCCGTCCAAAGAAATAGCCGACGGCGGTGAAGTTGGGCACGGTCTCGGGGGTGCAAACTTCCCAACCGTTGGACGGAACATCGGTCGCCGGCTTTTCGGACGGGCGATGCCCGAATTTGATGTGGCGAATCTGGGGGTGATCCCCGTTCTTCGCCTCTTCCGCCGAGTTGTTGGATCGCGACACGGTCCACTCCATATTGGACTGGCCCGAGCAGATCCAGACCTCGCCCACCAAGACGTCCTTGAACGCCTTGCGTGAAGAACCTTCCACGACCAACTCGTGAGGCCCGCCCGCTTTCATCGCGGGCAACTTGACCATCCACTTGCCGTCATCGCCGGCCTTGGCCTTCTGCTGCTTGCCGTCGATGCTCACGGTGACCTCGGCGCCGGCCGTGTCCCAGCCCCATACCGGCAGCTCTTGGTCGCGCTGCAACACCATATGGTCGCTGAAGATGGTCGGCACGGTCAGCTCGGCCTGCAGCGCCGCCGGAAACAGCAACGCAAACGCGCCGAGCCAAGTGAGCAGACGCTGGTGGAGTCGGTGATGGGTTTTCATGCAGCAGTCCTTGTAGGAGGGTGACTTGAGTGTGGTTGGTTGAGTCGGGCGGCCGTGGAAATGGCGGCGCATTTGCGCGTGTTCGTGGATGAATCCTATCCCTCGGTTATTCGAGGGTACTTATCCCTCGCTTACGCTTCGGGTTTCCTTGCCCTCGCTTACGCGAGTTATCCCTCGGTTACGCTTCGGGTTTCCTTCCCCTCGCTTACGCGAGGATTCTTATCCCTCGCTTACGCCTCGGGTTTCCTTCCCCTCGCTTACGCGAGGGTTTCCCGCCATCAGTCGGTCACTATTGTGCGTCAGGGCCGCACAGATTGCCAGTAGGACTTCGCATTGGCGGATTCGCCGGCGATATGGGCAAATCATCGACAAGCCCGCCGGCGCGCCCCTGGGGTGATGGGCTGTTTACAATGAGGGTGTGCCCACCCGCCACTTCCGCCCGCCTCACGAGCCTTCGCATGCCCGCCCGCTCCCTCGTCTTGTGGCTCGCCGCTTGCATCCTGCTGCTCGAGTCGGCAGCACTCGCCGAGGAGATCGGCTACAACTCCCACGTGCGGCCGATTTTGACCGAGCACTGCCTGCACTGTCACGGCAATGATCGCGACGCGGATCAAAGCGGACCACGATTGGACCTGGAGGAGGCGGCCAAGCAGTCGGCGATCGTGCCGGGGCACCCCGAACGAAGTCCCCTGCTGGAACGAATCACCGCGAAGGATCCGGAACTGCGGATGCCGCCGCCCGACTCGGGCCGCGCGCTCACCGACGCCGAAGTGACGATCTTGCGTCAGTGGATTAGCCAGGGCGCCCCCTACGAGCGGCACTGGTCCTTCGAGCCGATTCAAAAGCCCGCGGCCCCCATGGCCGAGCGGCCGTTGGAGTCGGATATCGACCGCTTCCTGATCGCCAAGCTCGAGAGCCGCGGACTCTCGATGACGCCGCCTGTCACTCGGCGCCAATGGCTGCGGCGTGCCTCGTTCGATTTGACAGGCCTGCCGCCCACCTGGGAAGAGGTTCAGCGATTCGAAGCGGACTCGGCGACCGACGCATACGAACAGGCGTTGGACCGCCTGCTAGCTTCGCCCCGCTACGGCGAGCGTTGGGCCAGCCATTGGCTGGATGTCGCTCGCTACGCCGACACCCATGGCGGCAGCGCCATCGGCTTCACGAAGTTTCCGTTCTCGTACACCTACCGCGACTATGTCATCCGTGCCCTCAACGCGGACCTGCCTTACGATCGCTTTGTGACGGAGCAGTTGGCGGCGGATCAGCTGGGCCTCGACGAACACGACCCGGCCCTGGCGGCGCTGGGCTTTCTCACCGTCGGCATGCAGTTTCGCAATCCCCACGACACGATCGACGATCAAATTGACGTGGTCACCAGAGGCCTGATGGCCCTGACGGTGGCGTGTGCTCGCTGCCACGATCACAAGTACGATCCGATTCCCACGGCGGACTATTACTCGCTCTACGCAACCTTCGCCAGCAGCAGCCAAGCGGAGCTTCCGCCCGTCATCGGCCAGCCGCCCGACGACGACAACTATCGCCGCTACCGCGACGAGCTCGCCCAGCGCCAGCGAATCCATCTCGACATGCGGCGCGATCAGACCGAGGTCATGCGTCATCGATTGCGGATGCAAGTCGGGCTCTATTTGCGCGAGCTTGCCAAGGGCACGCCCGAGCAAGATCTATCCGCCGCCTTTCTCTCCTATCGCACGGATGACCTGCGACCGCTGGTGCTGAACCAGTGGCGGGATTACCTCGCCACCATGCCCGAGTCGGATCCGGTCTTTGGACCTTGGGTTCAGTTGTCCGGGCTTGCCAAGTCGGAGTTCGGCGCCCGCTGCCACCAGTTGCTCGAGCAATGGCGCGGCGAGAACGGAGACCCGGCCAAGTTCGCCAAGCCCGAGCTGCTCACGACGGCCGCGCCGAAATGGAACCCGCGCGTGCTTGATGCGCTGGCCGCCAAGCGGCCGCAATCGCTGCTCGACGTCGCCGACGCTTACGGTGAGGTGTTCGCGCAGCTCCATCGCGAATGGCTCAAGACGCTGCTGGACACCTCGCTCGAAGCGGCGATCGGCGCCGACGTGGTACCCGACCAAGCCGCGGTGCACCGAGCTGCGAATAGCGCGATCGACAGCCAGCTGCGCCAGCACCTGTATGAGCCCGGCACCCCCACTGCGATGTCAGACGAGACCGCGGCCAAGCTGCTGAACCGCACGGTCCGCGACAACCTCGGCGGCAAGCGAGGCGCGATTCACAACCTGCACCTCAGCTCCCCCGGCTCGCCGCCGCGGGCGATGACCCTCGAGGAGTCGGAGGACAACCTGGAATTTCACGTGTTTCGTCGCGGCAACCCAATCGATCGAGGCCCGATCGTTGCTGCCGGATTTCTGTCAGCACTAAGGAAAGACAATAGCGGAACACGTCCCTTCGCGCCGGGGCAAAGACGTTTGGCGCTCGCCGAGTCCATCGTGGATCCGGCCAATCCGTTGCTTCGCCGGGTGGTCGTCAACTGGGTCTGGCAACATCACTTCGGCAGAGGTTTGGTCCGGACCCCCGACGACTTCGGCGCCCGCAGCGACCCACCCACCCATCCACAGTTGCTCGATTACCTGGCCGCGACGCTCCTCGAGGATGGTTGGTCGCTGAAGCGACTCCACAAACGCATCATGCTTTCGGCAGCCTACCGCCAGGGGGCGGTGGAGAACGCCGAGGCCCGCAAGGCCGATCCGGACAACCAGCTGCTGTGGCGAATGCCTCGGCGTCGTCTCGACTTGGAGGCGATGCGCGACTCGATGCTTGCCGCTTCGGGCGAATTGGACACGTCCCGAATCGGCGGGCGGCCGTTCGACTTTCTCTCGCAGCCGATCACGCCCCGCCGCACTGTCTACGGCTTTGTCAATCGGGACATCATCTCCAGTTTGGCGAGCACCTTTGACCGAGCCAACCCCGCCACGTGCACGGCGCGACGCCCCGAAACGACCGTGCCGCAGCAAACGCTGTTCGCCTTGAACTCGGAGTTCATTCAAGATCGCGCCGCCGCGCTCAGCCAACGTGCTCAGCAACATGCAGCGGCGCCCAAAGCGCGCATCGAATGGCTGTTTCGCGAACTCTATTCCCGCGATCCGGCGCCGGATGAAGTTCAAGCCGCCGAGCGGTTTCTTGGCGACGACGATGCCCAACGCGACTCGCGCTGGACTCAGCTCGCTCATGTGTTGCTGGCCGGAAACGAGTTTGTCTTTGTCGATTGAGCTCCGGGCGCCAACCCTCGGCAACCAACATTCAAAGGCAAACGCGACTGCCAACGAAGGTTCATGTCATGCATCCAACCAACTCACGCCCGCCCCTCCCTTGCGAGCATCCATCAGGCGCTGCAGAGTCCGCCCCAGTGATGACTCGGCGTCAATTGCTGCGGCGCAGCGGCCTGGGATTCGGAGCCCTGGCACTATCGGGCCTGCTGGAAGACGAAGTCAGCGCAGCCGTGGGCGAGCCGCACTTCCCTGCTCCGGCAAGGCACGTGATCCACGTGTTTCTCAACGGCGGCATGTCACAGGTCGACACCTTTGACCCCAAGCCCGAGCTGACCAAGCGCGGCGGGCAAATGCTGCCGTTCGACAATCTGCAGACCGAGCGTCGCACGGGCGTGGCGTTGCCATCGCCGTTCAAATTTCAGCAGCATGGCGAGAGCGGCATCCCGATCAGCGACCTCTTTCCCCATCTCGCCACCTGCGCCGATGAGTTGGCCGTCGTTCGCTCGATGCATGCGGAGCTGCCCAACCACGAAATGTCGCTGATGTTGATGAACAGCGGCGATCAACGGCAGGTGCGGCCGAGCTTCGGCTCGTGGCTGACCTGGGGCATGAGTAGCGACAATCGCAACCTGCCGGGCTTTGTGGCGCTGTGCCCCGGCGGCCTGCCTGTCGGTGGCGCCGCCAATTGGCGATCCGCCTTCCTCCCCGGCGCCTATCAAGGCACCCACGTCGACACATCCAAAGCCGACCCGTCGCGACTGATCGAGCATATTCGCAACCCGCGAATATCGGTCGACCAACAGCGCCGACAGTATGATCTGTTGAAAGAGCTCAACGCGCGACACTTCGCTGAGCGTCCCGGCGAAGCGGCGATCGAGGCTCGCATCGAGTCGTTCGAGATGTCCTATCGCATGCAGACCGAGGCGACCGAGGCGTTCGATGTCAGCCGCGAGCCCAAACATATTCTCGACCTTTACGGCGAGGGCCCGCAAAATCGGCAGCTGCTGATCGCAAGGCGGCTCGTGGAGCGCGGCGTCCGCTTCGTGCAAACCTGGCATGGCGGCGGGCAGCCCTGGGACAGTCACTCCAACATCAAGAGCTCACATCGGGCCGTCGCTCAGCAATGTGACCAAGGACTCGCCGCGCTGATCACCGACCTCAAGCAGCGAGGCCTGCTCGACCAGACGTTGATTCTGTGCACCGGCGAGTTCGGCCGCACGCCTTCGGTCGAGATGGGTCAGAACGGCTCGGGCGCCTCGCTGGGCCGCGACCATAACCACTGGGGCTTTTCGCTGTGGATGGCGGGCGGCGGCGTGAAGGGCGGCAGCATCTACGGCGCCACCGACGATTTTGGCTTCCAGGCCGTCGAGAACCCGGTCTCGATTCACGACCTGCACGCCACCATGCTGCACTTGCTTGGCTTCGACCACCGCCGGCTCTCGTACCGCTTCGCAGGCCGCGACTACCGTCTCACCGATGTCCACGGTGAAGTCGTCTACGAACTAACGCGACAAGGCAAACCTGAACGCACCTGACGAACCGCCTCCTAACAGGTGTTGAAACGGCCTCCCAACACAAACGATTGACATGACATTCCTACGACACTTCGCCCTGGCGGGCACCGGACTCGCCGCCCTGATTCTCGCAACCGCTCGGCTCGCTGCGGCCGACCTGCCCGAGAAGCCGAATCTGATCTACATCATGGCTGACGACCTCGGTTATGGAGACCTGGGCTGTTTCGGCCAGCGCCAGATCAAGACGCCGCACCTCGACCAGTTGGCCAAGGAAGGCATGCGGCTAACCAGTTACTACGCGGGCTGCACCGTTTGCCGACCGTCGCGTCTGTCGCTTTGGACCGGCAAGCACACCGGCCACACTGCAATCTCCTCGAACGCCAACTACGAATTCCAGCCCTCCGATGTCACCGTCGCCGAGCTGCTCAAGGCGCGCGGCTACACGACCGGAGGCGTGGGCAAATGGGCGATGGGAGGCGTCGACAGCAGCGGCCACCCAAATCGCAACGGCTTCGATTTCTGGATGGGCTACCTCGACCAAGGAGAGGCCCACAACTACTATCCGACCCATCTTTGGCGCAACACCGTGAAGGTGCCGTTGCCCGGCAACGTGATCGGCGACTACCCCAACGGCCGCGGTCGGGTGGCTTCGAAACGTGTCACCTACTCGCACGACGTGATGACCGAGGAGATGCTCGAGTTTATCCGCGCCAATCGCGAGCAGCCCTTCCTGATGCACGTGCATTGGACGATCCCGCACGCCAACAACGAAGGCGACAGGGCCGTCAAAGACGGCATGGAAGTGCCTGACTACGGCATATACGCCGAACGAGACTGGCCAAGCACGGCGAAGGGACAGGCGGCGATGATCACGCGAATGGACGGCGACGTCGGCCGCCTCATCAAGTTGCTGCACGATTTGAAGCTGGCGGAGCGCACCCTGATCATCTTCACCTCCGACAATGGCCCCCATAGCGAAGGCGGGCATAACCACGAGTTCTTTGACGCCAACGGACCGCTCCGCGGCTTCAAACGCGATCTCTATGACGGCGGCATTCGGGCGCCAACCATCGCTTGGTGGCCAGGCCAGATTCAACCGAACTCCGTAAGTGACGAGCCACTGGCAGGATATGACTGGCTTGCCACGGCCTGCGAACTCACCGGAGCCGACACCCCTAAGGACACGGACGGGATCTCCTTCGTCCCGACGCTGCTGGGCAAGCCACAACGCAGTCACGACTATCTCTACTGGCGCTACGGCGACAAGCACGCTGTCCGCAAAGGAAAGTGGAAAGCTGTCGTGACCGGAAAAGGTCGTGAGCCGGAACTCTACGACCTGTCGGCCGATATCGGCGAAGCCAACAACATCGCCTCACAGCATTCGGACGTGGTTGAGCAGATGAAGAAGATCATCGCCAATCCTTGACACCTTTCAGCGCAATCTCGTCGCAGCAGCCATGATCGCCCGAACTCTCGTCCTCGCAGTGCTCGCCCTGGTAGCACTGGTCGCGCGCGCCAGTTGCGCCGAAGAGCAGCGTTGGCGGCTGGACTCCTTGTCGGACGAGTCGTTGTCGACAGCCGGGACGGGGCAACTGACGTTGCGCGACGGCGTCGAGGGCAAATGCGTCGCGTTCGATGGGGCGACTTTGCTGACGGCACGCGACTCCGCGTCACTTTGCAGCCAGGAGCGAGGATTTACCTTGCTCGCCTGGGTGAACCCGCACTCGCTGCACGGCGAGCAACAGATGATTGCGGCCAAAAATCGCTATGCGTTGGGAGAGCGTCAGTGGGGCGTGATGATCGACGCCGACAATCTCTTTCGACTTTACGTGTGGCAGGGACGATGGGTGACGGTCGCATCCTCCACGGCGCCACGCCCGGGTCATTGGCACCTGATCGGCGTCACCATCCGTCAACAGTCCGCCGAGTTGTGGGTCGACGGGCAACGCGCCGGAACGGTCGAACTCGGCCAGCCGATTTCGCAGACCAAAGCGCCACTGACATTTGGCGGCATCGATGACAATGGCCGCATTCGCCAAAATCTGTTGGGCGCCCTCGATGAGTTGAGACTTACGGCAAGTCCCCTTCAAGACCGGGAGATGGCCTCAGCCTATCGCCCCGTGCGCGAAGTTCATTCCTTGCCCGCAGCACAATGGATGTCGATTCGGGCGTTTTCTCTATGGGACCGGCGGATGCCGATCCCGTCCGCGTCCGAAGCGAAGCGGGTGGAACATGTCCGCTTCCAAGTGATCAAGCGTTGGGAGCCCAGTGTGGATAAATACGATTGGCTACACGGAGTTGCCCTCGCTTGGCACCGAGGGAAACTGTACTGCTCGTTCGGACACAACCGAGGCAAGGAGAACACCGTCAGCGAGGAGGCTCGGTATTGTGTGAGCGAGGATGCAGGTCGGACTTGGTCGCCGGTGCAGACGATGGACGCGGGGCTGGAGGAGGATTCGCTGGCCATCAGTCACGGCGTGCTGCTGTCTCACCGGGAGCGGCTGTGGGCTTTCACGGGCGCTTTCCACGACACGCGCCAGCGCGTCCACACTCGGGCGTACACGCTGGATGAAGCCGCCGGGACCTGGACGCCACGCGGGGTCGTGCTGCAGGAGGGCTTTTGGCCGATGAATCAGCCCGTCAAGATGAGCGACGGGAATTGGATCATGCCTGGCTTCATCGTCGGCAACGGCAATCCGCCCGCCGTTGCGATCAGCGAAGGCGACAACATCTTGCGCTGGCGGTCGATCGTGATTCCGCTCGCCAGCAAGTTAGGGGCTACCTGGGCCGAGTCCTCGATCATTGTCGACGGGCCCCGGGTTTGGAACATCGCGCGTTATGGCGATCGGCCGTTGGCGCTCGTCTCGATAAGCGACGATTTCGGTCGAACGTGGACTCCCTCCACGCCCTCTCAGCTGCCGATGGCCACCTCGAAGCCTTGTGCCGGCACATTGAGCACCGGGCAGCGGTACCTGATCTGCACGACGACGGCCGACAGCGGTGGACGTCGCTCGCCACTGACGATCGCGGTCAGTCGCCCCGGCGAGACGGAGTTCTCCAAGGTGATGGTGATTCGTCCTGCGGAATTTCCCGAGGGCCCCGGCGAGTCCCACTCCGCCGCGCGCCTGTCGTATCCGTATGCGGTCGAGCACGACGGTCAGCTTTACGTGGGCTACTCCAATTCGGGCCCACGCGGGGCCAATCGCAACAGCGCCGAGTTGGCGGTGTTGCCGATCTCCAGCTTGGCGGTCGAGTCATCGCATGGGCCAAGCGAGAAGTAGAGGACATTTCAAAAATCTTCCCTGGCATGATCGAAGGCAGTTTTTCTGCAGGTTTTATCAACCCGATTGCCTATCGGGAGGTTTGTGAAATGCGTTGTAGTTACGATTCCCACGGCCTGATCTCTTTGACGCCAGTCGTGTGGCGCCGATCACTGCCAGTTATCCGGCATGTCGGGTTGTTGCCAGCCGCTCATGCCTCCATCGACCAGCAGCATGTGCCCATGAACATGGCGCGCCGCGTCGCTAACGAGATAGACCGCGCCGTCGCCGCAAACCTCGGGCCCCGGCACTTCACCGTTGGGAGTGTGCAGGCACATCCAGCGTTTGAAGCGAGGGTCTTCCTCGATGATGGAGGTAAGCGGAGTGCTGACCAAACCGGGGGCCAGTCCGTTCACACGAATGTTGTGCGGCGCGAGTGATACACAGATCGACTTGACCATCATGGCCACGGCGCCCTTGGACGCGTCGTAGCAGGTGTGGACGGGCTCGGCCAGCTGACCATTGATCGAGCCTATCATGAGCACGCGTCCGTTGACACTCCGCTCGACCCAACGGCGGGCGAATCGCTGCGTGAGGAAATAGGGCGAGGCGACATTCAACCGCATCGTGCGTCCGTAGGTCTCCAAGTCCATCTCGAGATAGGGCTTGTCGATGTAGGTGCCGGCATTGTTGACCAGAATGTCAATGCCGGGCATGGCGGTGATGGCGTTTTCGTACACCTCGTCGACCACCACCTCGGTCGGTCCCGAAAGGTCGCCCGTGATGAATTCGGCTTGCACTCCGTGCGACCGGCAGCGGGCGATCACCGCGTCAGAATCTTCACTGGGAGCTCGCCCGTGCACAACGACATCGGCGCCCGCCGCGGCGAACGCCTCAACAATCGCCCGTCCGACTCCCTTCGTGGACCCCGTGACCAGCGCCTGATGTCCCTTCAAGTCGATCATCGATACTTCCCGATTCCGAGCAAGCGGCAAAAAATCGCGGGCTCGCCAATTCGGCGAGCCCGCGTTAACCCATCGTAGTGATCGTTGTCATTCGAAGCCGACGTCGGACATCGTCCAACGACCGACGGCGCCGACATCCCTACGCCTTGTATTCGACGTCACGGTTTTTGCCGGGCTCCGGAATCGGGTACCGCCCGTCGCTATCGGGCATCACGGGGGCCGGTCCGTTCTCGGTCATTTCGGCGACGCCGGGAGCGAACTCGTGCGGGCATTCCTTCATTTGCTCGTACGTGATCTCCTGGCCCGTGTGAGCCGCCATCCGGCCCATGCTCGTCACCAAGCTCGCCTCGACGCCACGAGGCACTTCGTTGTAAGGCGTGTCGTTGATGATCGCCTCAACGAGATCCTGCCACTCCAAGCGATAGGGGCTGGTCTCCGGCTGCGGGAAAGCCCAGGCGACGCTCTCGTTGTCCTGGTTCTGACCCTTGAACGTGCGCACCTTGCCGGGGTAGTGCCCCGAGGTGCTGACGATCGCGGACCCCTTCGAGCCATGCACAACGCTGGACATGTCGTTGCGGCAGCCCACCATGGTGCGGCCGTCGAAAAACAGCTTCGAGCCGTCGTTGTAGGTGTACTCGACCGCATACGTGTCGAAGTTCTGGTCGATGTAGTCGCCTCGATAGTGGCGCCCGCCCAATGCCTGAGCCTTGACGGGCCAGGAGTTCTTCATCCAGGAGGTCTCGTCGATCTGATGGATATAGAAGTCGCTGAACAAGCCGCCGCTGGCCCAGATGAAGCTGTGGAACCGCTCGATTTGATACATCACCTCGGGCTTGCCGGGATTGCGAACCGAGAAGGCCGACGCCACGGGGCCGTGCATCCGATACGCCCGCATGCAGACGATGTCGCCGATCTCGCCATCCTGGATGCGCTGGTGCAGTTCCTGGCGGCCGCGGCAGTGGCGAACCATCAGGCCGACGCCGCACTTGAGGTTCTTCTCGTCCGCCTTCTTGGCCAACTCCAGCATCCGCTTGGCGCTGGGGCCGTCGGCGATCACCGGCTTCTCCATGAACACGTTCAAGCCGCGCTCGATGGCGTAGGTGTAGTGCACCCAGCGGAACGCCAACGGAGTCGCAAAGATCACGATGTCGCCCTTGTTCAGGCAGTCCATCGCTTTCTTGTAAGCGTCAAAGCCGACGAACTGACGTTCCTTCGGCACATCCACCTTTTCAGGTGTTTGCTGGAACACCTGGCTCAGATTGCGATGGCTGCCGGCGAGCCGTTGCTCGAAAACGTCCGCCATCGCGACCAGCTTCAGCGGGGCGTTGGTGACGTACAGCGCGTCGGCAGCGGCGCCGGTGCCGCGTCCACCGCAGCCAACCAAGGCCACCTGAATCGTGCCGTCGCCTTGCTTGGCGTGAACACGCGGCACCGCCAACGTGCCGAGCGCCGACGCGGCGCCAGCCACCTGAATGAACCGGCGTCGATTCGCCGCGGGCAGGACTTTGGGGTTGTTGGGTTGGTTCATGTGTGTCTCTCGCGAAATTGGTGGAATGGAGAGTAAGTGATTCGGGGAATCGGTCCGATAAGGTGGCCGTAAGCGTTCTTCAACGGCGTCCTAAAACTTGTTCACGGCGCTATTCCAGTAATAGTCAAGCTCCTCCACCGTCGGAACCTTCAGCGGCCTGACGATCCGGAAGCCGATCCATTGGGCGTCGGTATGATACCAAATACTCTTCGGCAGCTGGGGATCCGTAAACTTCCAGCTGGGGTCGGATCCCCGCCGATAAGCGGACCGCAGCTGATTCGGGGGATCGAACCAGCTGCCGCCGCGGACCGAACGCGGATACAGCGTTTGCGGGCGAAAATTGGGGTTTAGCTTTTGCTCGAGCTTGGCAAAGTAGTCGGGCAGAAACGCGTCCGTCGTCCACTCCATGACGTTGCCGTGCATGTCGTGCAGGCCCCACGGGTTCGGCTTGCGGGTGCCGATCTTCTGATATTTCATGCCCGAGTTCTTTTTGTGCCAAGCGAAGTCATCGAGCTTCGCGGGGTCGTCGCCGAACGAGTAGGCTGTGGTTGTGCCGGCGCGACAGGCGTACTCCCATTCAGCCTCCGTGGGCAAACGATAGAAATGGCCCGTCTGAGCGCTGAGCCATTGGCAGTACTTGTTCGCCGCGTGCTGAGTCATGCTGATTGCGGGATAGCCAAACTGGCCCATGCCAAAGCTCATCTCCGTATAAGGAGGCGTCGGCTGGCTCACGGCATCGACGATATCGTGTTGCTTGGGATCAAAGTCGGTTCGACCACCATGCTTGGCGCGATCGACCGCCGTGATCATAAACGGCTCGTACTCGTCCCAGGTCACCTCGAATTTGCCCATCCAGAAAGGCGAGACGGTCACCTTGGCCTGTGGGCCCTCGTTCTCTTCACGCTTGGCTTCGTCCGGCGGGCTGCCCATCAGAAACTCGCCGCCCTTTAACGCCACCATATGATATGCCGCGCCGGTGCGTGGCACCTTGGACGAATAGTCCGCCATCGCCGCGGCGTCACCATTGGACTTCTCGACAATCTGCTTGTGAATCTTCTCGAGCAGCTCGATGGTGTCCGGCGTGCGATCCCACTCTTGTATTTTTGGCCTTTGCTTGAGCGTCACGTCCTTTGGCCACAAGGCGCCTTGCTCGATCCACGCGCGCAGCTTCTCAACCTCGGCCTGCTTGAGCGGTCCGCCCGCCGACTTGGGCGGCATTACTTCTTCTGCGTCGGCGGCCAACGTGGTCACCTCGAACAATCGGCTCTTGCCGGCGTCGAACGGGATCAACGCCTCGCTCGACATTGCCAGTTCACGCGTTGTCAGGTCCAGGCCGCCATCCGGATCGTGCTTTTCCCGTTTGGAATGACAACCAACGCAGTTCATTTCCAACAGGGGCTGGATGTGGCGCCCGAAGTGGATGCGGGGCTGTGGCTTCATCTCGATGCCCGCGGGCCACGCTGCCCCTTCGTCGATCCATTGTGAAAGCAAGGCGACCAGAGCGGAGTCCAGCGGCGCCTCCGCAGGCGGCATAAACTCATCGGCGTCCGGCGTCAACTTCACGAATTGCACGAGGCGGCTGTCGCTCGCCTTGCCCAGCACCACCGCCGGACCGCGCTCGCCTCCCTTGAGCAGCGCTTCGCGGGAGTCGAGCCGCAATCCGCCTTCCGCGTTCTGTTCGTTGTGACATCGCAGGCAAGCCGAAGACAACAGCGGTTGAATCTGCCGCGCGAAGTCCACCTGCTCAGCGGCCGCCGCCGGGGCGGCGCCGCCTCCGACCCAGAGGGCGCCGAACATCAACAAGCAGACAATCGCTTCTGCGGGGGAGTGACACCGAGCGACCAAGAGGCGGGACGTCATGGGCAAGATCGTGGAGGGAATTATTTAGAGGCAGGAGGGGGGTCGAGCGAGGAGGTGTGAGCGTGACAACCCTCGTCGTCAATCCGATCTATACTAATCGTTCGTCGCGGGATTCGCCAACTCAGCCCACCCCCAGCCGTGCCGATTGCCGGATCAGGTGAATTTCCACCGCCTGCCCGCTCTGCCAGCTGTCCCAATTCGCCCGCTCTCTCGTCCCCTCGTCACCAAACGGGTCCAGTTCCCAGCCATGACAAACTACCGACACTGCCGAACACTGCTTCCGCTGCTGTTGGCAGCATTCGTGCTTCCCGGCGCCGCCGCCGCGGAAAAGCTCCCCAACATCGTCGTGATCTTCTGTGACGACCTCGGTTACGGGGACCTCGGCTGCTTCGGCCATCCGACCATCGCCACCCCGAACCTGGACCAGATGGCCCACGAAGGGCAGCGATGGACCGAATTCTATGTCGCTGCCTGTGTTTGCACTCCCAGCCGGGCCGCGCTGCAAACCGGCCGATACCCAATTCGCAACGGCATGTGCTCCGGCCAGCGGCGGGTGCTGTTTCCCGACTCGAAGAGCGGACTGCAGCCTAGCGAGATCACCATCGGCCGGATGCTCAAGGACCACGGGTACGCCACCCACTGCGTTGGCAAATGGCACCTGGGCCACTTGAAGCCTCATCTGCCCACCAGCCACGGCTACGACAGCTACTTCGGCATTCCCTATTCCAATGACATGGACGCGGCACCCGCCAAGCTCACCCGCAAGCAGCGATTTTGGTCGCCCCAAGTCGAGTACTGGAACGTGCCGCTGATGCGCGACATGGAGATTGTCGAGCGTCCCGCGAATCAGCACACCATCACAAAACGTTACACGGAGGAGGTGCAACAGCTCATTCGCAAGAACAAAGACCAACCCTTCTTTATCTATTTGGCTCACAACCTGCCGCATGTGCCCCTGTTCGTCTCCGAGAAATTCTCTGGCGCCAGCCGACGCGGGCTCTATGGCGACGTCGTTGAGGAGATTGACTGGTCCGTGGGACAGATTCTCGGCACTTTGCGAGAACTGAACCTGGCAGAGAACACACTCGTGGTGTTCACTTCGGACAACGGGCCATGGAAGAGCTTCCAGGACCATGGCGGATCGGCCGGATTGCTGCGTGACGGCAAGGGCTCGACGTGGGAAGGCGGCATGCGGGAGCCAACGATTTTCTGGTGGCCCGGCAAGATCAGCCCGCGCGTGGTTAGCGGCATGGGCAGCACACTCGACTTGATGCCGACTTTCGCCGCAATCAGCGGCGCGAAGCTGCCCGCCGATCGCAAGCTGGACGGCTATGACCTCGGACCGGTCCTGTTCCACGGTCAAGTCAGCCCGCGCAACGAGATGTTCTACTACCACGGCTCGGAGCTCTACGCCGTGCGCCAAGGCTCGTTCAAAGCACACTATAAAACCAAGACGTCCTATGTTGGTCAAAAAGAAGCGGTGGTCCACGATCCACCGCTACTGTTCCACCTGGGCCATGACCCGTCCGAACAATGGGATGTCGCCGCAGACCATTCGGAAGTCCTGGAGTCCATCGGCAAGCTTCGTCAGCAACACTTGGACGGCGTCGAGCCGGCCGAGGACCAGCTGGTCAAGCGATAAGCCATCGCGACGGCCGCAACGCGAACGGCCGCTTTCAACAGGACGTTCTTCGCGGACCGAATCTTATCGCCTCCACGAGCAACCTCTAAAGCGTTCATAGAGTACATGATCATCAAGCCACAACTCCCGCTCCTCTGCCTGTTGGCCATTGGATTGGCCGCCGCCAAGACTCCCTGTGACGCGGCCGATGCCCCAAACATCTTGATGATCATGGTCGACGACCTCGGCTACGGAGACCTTTCGAGCTACGGCGCCAAGGACCTCCGCTCGCCCAATATCGATGCGTTGGCCCTTAAGGGTCTTGTGTTCTCCAACTTCTACGCCAACTGCCCGGTTTGCTCGCCGAGCCGAGCCTCGCTGATGACGGGCCGCTATCCGGAGCTCGTCGGTGTTCCGGGAGTCATTCGCACGCACGCGGAAAACAGCTGGGGGGACCTCGCGGACGACGCGGTGCTGCTGCCGGCCATGCTCAAGCAGGCCGGCTACCACACCGCGATCGTGGGCAAGTGGCACCTGGGCCTCGAGCGTCCGGATCGGCCGCATGACCGAGGCTTCGACCTGTTCCACGGGTTTCTCGGCGACATGATGGACGATTACTATCACCATCGCCGTCACAACAACAACTACATGCGCAAGAACGACGAGGTGCTCGAGCCCGAGGGGCACGCGACGGATCTGTTCACCCAGTGGTCTTGCGACTACATCCAACAGCAGGTTGGCGCCAAACGCCCCTTCTTCCTCTACCTCGCCTACAACGCGCCTCACACGCCGATTCAGCCTCCTCAGTCGTGGCTCGACAAAGTGCTCAAACGCGAGCCGGGCATCACGGAGCGCCGGGCGAAACTGGTCGCCTTGATCGAGCATCTGGACGACGGCATCGGGCAGGTGCTGCGAAAACTCGAAGAGACCGGCCTGGCGAAGAACACGTTGATTCTGTTCACGTCCGACAATGGCGGTCAGATCGAAGTCGGCGCCAACAATGGCGAGCTTCGGGACGGCAAGCAGAGCATGTACGAGGGCGGCATCAAAGTGCCCGCGTGCGCCGTCTGGCCAGGCGTGATTGCCTCGGGCCGCCTCACTCCGGACCGCTGCGTGACGATGGATCTCTATCCGACAATCTGCGAAGCGGCGGGCGTGCAGGTTGAGCACGAGATTGACGGCGTCTCGCTTCTGCCGTTGCTCCAGGGCGGCGATGGCCCTGCGACTCGCGATCTGTTCTTTCATCGCCGCGAAGGCGGCGATCGTTACGGCGGACTAACGATCAACGCCATGCGGCGCGGCGATTGGAAGCTACTGCAGAACAGCCCGTTTGCCCCGCTCGAGCTTTACAACCTCTCCGAAGACCCACTCGAGAAAAAAGATCTAGCCAGTTCGAACCGCGGCAAGTTTCGCGAATTGTCAGCGGCGCTGCGTGTGCAAGTCCAGCGCGGCGGCGCCATCCCCTGGCAACCTCGCTCTCGCGTCTCTGCCAAACCGTGACCTCACCGAGAGCATGTCGTGAAGCCAATCCACTTCTTCACTCACCACTTTCGCTCCGTCGCGACGTTGGTGTGCCTCGTCGCGTTGCCGGCCGTGAGCCTGGCCGCAGAACCAGCCAAGCCCAACGTCATCGTGATATTCACCGACGACCACGGCTTCGCGGACCTGGGAGCGCAAGACGTGCGTGATGATATCCGCACTCCCCACATCGATGCGTTGGCAAACGGCGGCGCGCGAATGACCTCGGGGTATGTCACCGCGCCGCAATGCGTCCCTTCCCGCGCGGGACTGCTGACGGGCTGTTATCAGAATCGCTTCGGCGTCGAAAGCAACGGCGAGCCATTGACTGGATTCGACTCGCAGCAGACGATCGCCGAACGGCTGAAGCAGGCGGGTTACGCGACGGGCATGACAGGAAAGTGGCACCTGGGGCCAGGCGAGCGGATTGTCGACCACGGCTTCGACGATGTGTACTACAAGCACGCCAATCGCCCGGGCTGGGCGAATTTCACGCTCGATGGCGCCGACCGCGAGGGCGGCGCCGAGGACTCTCGGCAATACCATCTCGACGTGAACACGGCCGCGGCCTGCGCGTTCATCCGCCGGCATCGCCAAGAGCCGTTCTTCTTCTATTGCGCGTATCGGGCGCCGCATGTCCCGCTGGACGCGCCACAGAAGTACCTCGACCGATTCCCGGGACCAATGCCTCAGCGACGCCGCCAGGCCCTGGCCATGATCTCGGCCGTCGACGACGGCGTCGGAAAGATCGTCGCCACTCTGCGCGAACTCAACCTGGAGGAGAGGACCTTGATTTTCCTCATCGGTGACAACGGAGCGCCTCTGAAGATCCACAAGGTGGATGCGCCCGGTGGAGGCCCCGGTTGGGACGGCTCGCTGAACGAGCCGTTGAATGGCGAGAAAGGCATGCTGACCGAAGGCGGCATTCGCGTGCCTTTTGTCGCACATTGGAAGGGCAAGATCCCGCCGGGACTGAAATTCGATTCGCCCGTCAGCTCGCTGGATGTGGCCGCAACCGCCGTCGAACTCGCTCAATTACCTCGCGACGAGCAATTGGATGGAGTCAACCTGTTGCCCTACCTGCGCGGCGAACGAAAGGACGCGCCACACGAGACGCTGTACTGGCGTTGGATCGCGCAGTCCGCAGTTCGGGAAGGCAAATGGAAGTATCTCTGGGGCGGCGACTCCGAATACCTGTTTGATCTGGATGCCGATCGGGAAGAGCAGCACAACCTGCTGCGACAGCACCCCGATGTCGCGCGCCGACTGGCGGCCAAACTTTCGGCCTGGTCCCGCGAACTAGAGCCGCCGGGGCTGGCCACCAAACCGATGGCGGACACCTGGACCCGGTACTTCGCTCACTATCTAGATGGCGTTCCCGCCATTCCCGCGAAAGGGACCGAGGAGAAAGAGAATGACGGCGCGCAGGGCTGGATCGCTCGCAACGGCACCGCCACCATCGGCAGCGGCGTATTGCGAGTGCAAGCGACTGGCGGCAAGCGACCGTTCATCGCCGCGTCGGGCCTGAAGATTCCCCGCAACTCGCAGGCAATCATTCGCCTGAGATCTCGCGGGCCCGGAGCGGCGTCGCTCGCCTGGCGCGAGGATGGACAGCGCGACTTTCCTGCGGGACAGACAGCCTCGTTCGATATCAAGGCCACAGAATCCGTTCAGGAACATCGTGTCGCCATTCCCGCTCGCGGCGTGGCGATTCATCTCCGGCTGGTCCTGCCGGGTCGCGGGGCAGACATTCTCTCGATCGAGCTTCGCAATCAACAAGACGAGAACTTGCGATCATGGCATTTCGACAAACAATGACGCGATTCCTCAAGGTCGCTTGGTCCAGCACGGCGATTTCGGCCAGCCTGTTGACGTCCATCCCGTCGCTCGCGCTGTTCGCGCCGATCGGGCTAATCGCCTCTTCCCCAGCGCAAGCCGCTGAACCGGGCCACGAGTCGATCGTCAGCTTCGAGGACGCGCCTGCCGGATCTTTCAAGTCGCTCGATACGGCACTGGGCAAGTGGTCCACCGAATCCGGCGCCGCCACCGTCGACGCTCGCCATGCGAAGTCGGGCGACCAGTGTCTGCACATCACCGGTGGCGACAAGTCGTCGGTGGTGCTGGAGCTGAGCAAGCCCGTGGCCCCGGAAAGTGAGCTCAGCTTCTGGGCCGAACGCTGGACCAAGCGCGCTCCGTTTTCCTTTCGCATCGAACAAGACCTTGGGGATGGTTGGCGCGAGATCTACAACGGCGACGGAGCGATTCGAGTCGGCCGCGCGTTCCTTTCCGAAGTGCATATCCCGCTTCAGGATCGTGGCATCAAGCGACTGAGGTTCTCGGTGACCAGCCCGGCGGAAACCGGGGTGCTGATCGACGATGTGAGCATCGGCCTGCCCCAGCCACAAAAAATCGTTGCCATCGAGCAAGTTCCGTTCGTTCTGCCAGCATTGGTGGGAACACGGCGCAGCGCCCTAGCCAAGGTCCGCGTGGAAACCCAAGGCAGGCTCCGCCCCATCTCGCTTAGCGAACTGCAGGCGACGCTCACCGGCACCACCAGCCTTGACAATATGTTTGGGATCGAGCTCCTTCACAGCGTCGGCGCCAACAGTCAGCTCGCAAATAGCAAGCAACTGGTCACCGTCGATTCTCCCAAATCGACGAGTCAGGTGGTCGAATTGAAGCTCTCGCCCGATGCGCCGCCACTGGCCGAGGGCGTCAATTACTTCTGGATCGCTTGCTCGCTTCATCCGGACGCCAACGTCGACCACCGGGTTGGAGCGGACTGCACCGAGCTACGTTTTAGCAACGGTCAAACCGTGGACCTGAAGCCAATTACGTCCGCCCAACGAATCGGTGTCGCTGTGCGTCAAGGCGGCGACGATGGAGCTCACACCTATCGCATCCCGGGGCTGGCGACGACCAACCGCGGAACCCTGATTGGAGTCTACGATGTTAGACGGCGCGGCGGGGGCGACCTGCCAGGTGACATCGACGTCGGCATGTCGCGATCGACCGATGGTGGCCGCACTTGGCAGCCAATGCAGATCATCATGGACATGGGAAGCGATCCCGCGTGGCGTTACGACGGCATCGGCGATCCGGCCGTGTTGGTGGATCGCGAGACGGGGACGATCTGGGTGGCCGCCACCTGGAGCCACGGCAATCGATCGTGGCACGGCTCCGGCCCGGGGCTCAAGCCCGAGGAAACGGGTCAGCTGATGTTGGTCCGCAGCGACGATGAGGGACAGACGTGGTCGCAGCCGATTAACATCACCGCACAGGTCAAACGCCCCGAGTGGTGTTTCCTGCTGCAGGGGCCCGGCAAAGGAATCACGATGCGCGACGGCACTCTGGTGTTCGCCGCTCAATATCAGGACCCGCCCTCCGGCAATCGCCTGCCCCACTCGACCATTATCTACTCCAAGGACCACGGCAAGACTTGGCGAGCGGGCAACGGCGCCTACGATGACACCACCGAGGCGCAAGTGGTCGAAGTGGAGCCGGGCGTGCTCATGCTGAATTGCCGCTACAACCGCAAGGCAGCGCGAGTGGTGATGACCACCAAGGATCTCGGCCAAACATGGCAGAAACATAGCACCTCGGAGCGAGCATTGATCGAGCCTGGCGCCTGCATGGCAAGTTTGATCGATATTGGCCGCGAGGGAGAAAAGCTGAGCGTGGACAACTGGCTGCTGTTTTCGAACCCCGATAGCGTTCGCGGACGTCACCATCTCACAATCAAAGCGTCACCCGATCGGGGCGAGACTTGGCCGAAGCAGCACCGGTTGTTGCTGGATGAGGGGATCAGTGGTGGCTATTCCTGCATGGCGCTTATCGACTCGAGGACTGTCGGCATCTTGTACGAAGGCAGCCAGGCCCACATGACCTTCCTGCGGATTCCTCTGAGCGAACTGACAAAGAACAGAGAACAAAGACCCAAGACCTCCGGCCCGGCAGTACCCAAAGGGCAAGGCGAAACGACAACCCCCGAGACAGCCAACCGGCCGCCGCAAGCAGACCCAAACGCGTTACACCTGCCTCGAATCTTTGGGCACCACATGGTGCTGCAAGCCGACGCCCCGATCCCCGTCTGGGGGCGAGCCAAACCGGGACAAACCGTCGAAATCACCCTGGGTGACAAGTCGATGTCAGCCGTCGCGAATGCTCACGGCGAGTGGCAGCTTCGCCTCGCGGCTCGACCGGCCAACGCAACTCCCGACACCCTGCGGGTTCGCGCCGGCAGCGATTCGATGGAGTTCCACGACGTGCTGATCGGGGAGGTCTGGGTTTGCGCGGGCCAGTCCAACATGGAGTGGCCGCTGGCCAAGTCGGACGACGGCGCCGCCGAGCTGCGAAATGCCGACCACCCTGCCATTCGTCTCTATCACTGCACCCCGGCCGCACGCGGAGGCGGCGGCGCCTGGACGCCGCAACAGCTTCGACGCATGACGCCCGAGGCGTTCTTCGAAGCGAATTGGCAGGCCGCGAGCGCAGACGCAGCGGGCCAATTCTCGGCTGTCGCCTGGCACTTCGGACGAACGCTGCATCGAGATCTCAAAGTGCCGATTGGACTCATTTCCCTCGCCGTCGGCGGCAGTCCTGCCGAAGCTTGGATTCCGGCGGAATCACTGGACGGCAATGACTCGCTGCGGGAGCTCATCGAGGGCAACTGGCTCGACAACCCTCGGCTCGGCGACTTCTGTCGCACTCGCGGCGAAGAAAACCTGCTGCCGGCGATTCAGTCGGGCGATGATGTGCTCAGCGACACAATGGGCCCCAACCACCCGTTCAAACCGGGCTTCCTCTGGAGCGCCGGCGTCGAGCCGTTGATTCCTTTCGGGATCCGTGGCGCGATCTGGTATCAGGGAGAATCCAACGCCGAGTCCGTGGCCCGCGTCCGCGATCACAGTCAACTGTTTCCGCTCTTGGTGACGCAGTGGCGTCAGCGCTGGGGGCAAGGCGACTTCCCGTTTCTCTACGTTCAGCTGCCCGCGCTGAATCGTCCCGAGTGGCCCGCGTTTCGCGAAGGTCAACGCAGACTTCTGAGCGAGCTTGAGCAGCTCGGCATGGCGATCACCATCGACACGGGGCATCCAACGAACGTGCATCCGACCGGCAAGCGGCCAGTCGGAGAACGTCTGGCTCGCTGGGCATTGGGAACCACCTATGCGAATGCCGACCGCCCCCGGGTCTACTCGGGTCCCCTGTTCCGCCGCGCCGAACGAAAGGGCAACGCCATCGAAGTCACGTTCGACCATGCTGGCGCCGGCCTGAAAGCGGCCGACGGCGCGGCGCTGTGCCACTTTGAAGTCTGCGGAACGGACGGAGTGTTCCGCGCAGCCACCGCTCGGATCGTGGCGACAAACATCGTTGCTGTATCCAGCGAAGGCGTCACCGCACCTCGCGACGTGCGGTATGCTTGGCAGCCCTATCCCGTCCCTGCGGTGAATTTGGTCAACGACGCCGGCCTGCCAGCGTCTCCGTTCACGTCTGCAGGGGACTTCACGATTGAGTCCAAGCCCTAACCGCCCCGTCAGCAGACGCCCGACGCCTCAGAGCTCGCCAACATGGATGCACAACGCCAAGCCGAGTTGCTTACGACCTACCGAGACGGGTTGCTCCACGACACCTTGCCGTTTTGGACGCGGCATTGTGTCGATCGAGAATATGGCGGATTCATGACGTCGCTCCATCGTGACGGGACGGTGATCGACACGGACAAGGGAGTGTGGCAGCAAGGGCGATTCACCTGGCTATTGGGAGAGCTCTACAACAACGTCGAGCCCCGAGAGGAATGGCTCGAGCTCGCGGAGCTCGGGGCCCGCTTTCTCGATGCCCACTGCTTCGATCCGTCCGACGGCCGCATGTGGTTTCACGTCACTCGCGATGGACAGCCGATTCGCAAACGCCGCTACGCCTTCTCCGAAAGTTTTGCCGCCATCGCCTATGGCGAGCTCGCCAAGGCCACTGGTGACTCGCGTTATGCGGACAAGGCGATCCGGACCTTCCAGAACTTTCTGGATCACAACCTCAATCCGCAAAACACCCAGCCGAAGTACACCGCCACGCGCCCCATGCGTGGCCTTGGCTTTCCCATGATCACGATCGTCACGGCACAGGAGCTGCGAGACTCCATCGGCTTGGACGACGCCGACCAGTGGATCGACCGCAGCATTGAGGATATCCGGCAACTGCACCTCAAACAGGACATTCGCTGTGTCATGGAAACGGTCGGACCGAGCGGCGAGCTAATCGACCACTTCGACGGCCGCACGCTCAATCCTGGCCACGCCATCGAAGGCGCCTGGTTCATCATGCTGGAAGGCAGTCGCCGCGGCGACGACGCATTGGTCCAGACAGGCTGCCGAATGCTGGACTGGATGTGGGAGCGCGGGTGGGACCGCGAATTCGGCGGACTACTCTACTTTGTGGATGTCAACGGCCTGCCCGTCCAGGAGTATTGGCACGACATGAAGTTCTGGTGGCCTCACAACGAAGCGATCATCGCGACGTTGCTTGCTTACCTGCTGACGGGCGACGCCAAGTACGCGAACTGGCATCGCAAGGTGCATGACTGGACTTACGCACACTTTCCCGACCGCGAACACGGCGAGTGGTTCGGATACTTGCACCGCGATGGCAGCGTGAGCTCCCCGCTGAAAGGCAATCTCTGGAAGGGCCCTTTCCACTTCCACATGCCGCGGATGCAACTGACCTGCTGGAAGTTGCTCGAGCAACATGCTACTGGGGTGTCAGAGCTTTCTTGAACTCTTCGGCGTCGAGGCCATCTCCAAGCCCAAACTTTTGTTGATGGCCTTCCTTGATGATGCCGCCGAAACCCCCTCCCTGCAACTCGCCATCCTTAAGGTAGCTGCCCTCAATCTTTCCGACCGGCTGACCCGCCGCTGCATTCGACGAGAACTCAACGTAAAACGACTTTGCATCGAACTCCGCCCGAAACGGCGCCTGCACGTCTTTGGAGATCGGATGGCCTTTGCCGTGTTCGTCTTTGGCAAACAAGTTCATTCGGAGCATGATCCCCTGTGGGCCGTCAACCTGAACGACGAACCGGTGTGGCTTGCCCTGTAGCGGCTGCTTCCTCTCCATCTCACCACGCAGGCGTTGGATTCCGCTGCACTGCCCTCCCTTGAACATCACAAGCACCGTGTGCCCATCGCCAGTCGGCATGGTGTAGGTGCTGCCTGCATCGGTGCTCTCCGCAATCAACTTGCGTCGACTGACAATCTCCATGAACTCGGCGTGGGTCATCTCTAGTCTCAACTCGGCCAACTCGGGATAGCCCGCCAGAAACTCGAGCCCCTTTTGCACGGCGATCTCTGCCGCTGCACCGGCGTACTCAAACGGCTTGGCGCCGGACTGCAAATGCACTGCCGCGCCCTTGGTTTGCCCCGATCGTCGAACAGTCACAACCATCGGCAGAACCGCGGTGTGCTTCCCGGCCTTGGGGTCAACCCAATGCGGTCCCAGGACGCGGCCATCCGTGCGGTCCCCTGCCTGAAAACCTTCGACGGCGCCAATCACCTCGTTGGGCTTCAGCGAAATGTGGATCGGGCTTTGCTCAAAGGAGACAAAGGCGGCTCCGATCTTCGCCGCGTCGCCCGCTTTGTCCCGGACTTCAAACACACGACCGTCGGCCGTGGGAGGCCAGAACTCGATCTCGCATTTTGAGTCCCCCGTGTTCTCCAGAAAGTACTCGAACGCGATCCATTCGCCTTGTCGATACGGTCGACCTTCGCCGTGCAGGGCAATCCCCAGTCGCAACCCGCTGCGAGTCTCACCGAAGGCGGGACGCCGTTGTGCCATCCGCGCCTGCGCCACGCGGCCAGTCCATGGGGGCATTTCCGCGCCGTCTGCTCCGGCAGGCCGTTCTGGATTTTCGGCCACAATCGAAAGCCTGCCCTGCTGGACTTTGAACGTCAGGCCAAGCTGCCCGAGGAATAAATCCAGCGCTGCTTTTCGAGAGATCCCCGATACGGCGATGTTGATGCGTTGGTTGACGGTCAATCCTGCCGCCTTCAGCGACTCGCGATCGATCACAATCGGCACGCCCCATTGTTGAGCCAGCGCGGCCATCGCGTCGCTCAACGTCGTTCTGACGAACTCGATGTCGGCTTGTTGCGCGAGGATGTCACGGATCTGTTCCACGTTGGGAACGCGCAGAATCGCGCTGCACCGGTCTCCCTCGGCGCCGAACACCACTCGCAACCACCCTCCTGCGGGCAGTCGCAGCGTATAGGTCTTGCCGTCCGGATCGGCTGTCGCCACCATCTCGCGGCTTTTCACCGTCTCGAGAAACTCGGAGCGGGTCATGCCGAGCGACAAGTCCGCCAGTTGCGGATCATCGCCAAGGAATTCGACGCCTTCGCGTTGCGGTTTGTCGGGAGCGGCGGGAGCCGACCGAGCATCATTTTCGTCCGACGCCAGTCGCCTGCGGTAGCGTGTGCGAATCAGGCCGTCACGGTGGCTTAGCACGTCGGGCCCTTCCAACTGAAGCTCCACGGGCCAAGTCCAGTCACTGTTGTCCGAAAATAGATAGTTGGCAACAATCGCCCCATCATCGTTCACACGCCACGTGCCCTGTCGGCGGACGTTCTGATAGCGGAAAACGATCTCGAAGCGATGATCAGCGGCGAAGACCAGCGTCATTCCCTCTCGCCCCGTGCTATTCCAGGCGCCGACCACCTGCCGCTCCACACGCTTGTCCACGCGCTGCTTTCGCGGCGCCGGTTCCCCGGGCCGCTGGCCGTCAGCCGGAGGAGGGGCGGCGCCGACCTTGTCGTCCTCCAGGCTCCAGACCGCCACCATGGACTTGGGGCCGTCGACCAATCTCGCGGCGAGTTTATCTCCGCGCGGAGTGATGTCGAGCGACCATACCTGCCACTGGCGAGTGTCGATCCGCTTCAACAGCTTTCCGGAGTTAAAATCCCAGACGTGAATCCGTCGCGGAATCAGTTTGTCCTCGGCGTCCATGCGAATGGCATTCCCGGCCACCAACCTCGTGCCGTCCTCGTTGAACTGCAAGGAGCACTCCCGAATTCGCAGCGGCGATCCCTCGGCGTCTTGGAGTGTGCGGACGACCTTCAGCGTTTGCAGATCACGCACTCGAATATCGGAATCCGTGCCGGGGCCCTCCACGATGAAGCGGCCATCCACCGAGAAGGCAAGCGACGCGTTCCAACGCCCCGTAGGGATCACGCGCGGCTGCTCCTCCGAGCGCCACTTCCACACGGCAAGTTTCTCGTTGCCGACAGCCGCCAGCCACTGATGGTCTCCGGAGAACGCCACGGCACATTCCGATTGCGGACCGGCAAATGGACTTCGCTTCTGCGCGCCCGTCTCCATATTCCAAACGATAATCCCGCCCGTGTCACGAATCTGCTCCACCGCGCCGGACTCCGTCACGGTCACTCCGTTCTCGGGCAACGCGCGGGCGAGGTTATCCGTTGTCACGGCGACGACCCACTTGCCGTCGCTCGAGACTTGGATGCCTTGCATTCCACCCAGGCTGAGGCGTGGCGGAACTTGCACCGAGCTGCCCACCGGCTTCCCCGTGGTGGTGTCCCATACTTGCAGCACCGCCGGCTGGGGAATTAGGTCCGGCGTGGTCATCGGAGCGACGTCGACGGTCAAGAGATACCGCCGGTTCGCCGACAGCCTCATCGTCATGGGGCGCCGTTCGCCAAGGGAAAACGCCCCGAGTTGCTTGCCCGTGTTGACGTCCCAGAGTTTCGATCCCAGCAGCATGCGCTGGTTGTCCAGAACGAACGGGTCCTCGCCCAGATTGTCTCTCAACCACGCCGGCGCTGGATTCGCGATGTCGTTCTGCATGGCCGTTTCTTGTGGCGCGCGATTCTCATCGGGAGATGTCGGCTCTTTCGGCGGCGCCTCCTCCCCTGCCCCGGTCACTCCCGCGACAAGGAAACCGTGGCGATTCAAGGCGTGAAGGGCCGCCGGCAAGGCGGCCACCGGCACGAACAACATCCCGACCAGCAGCACGCCCACGCGCGTCAAGCGAACGGGGGTCTGACGTGTCATCGACATCAAGCGAACAATGCGCTGCTCCAACTGCGTGGCGTCCCTCCCCATCGCAGCCACCGCGATCGGACTGGCGTCCTTGTCGGCAACGCAGAGCTCCGCCATCCTCAGCAAGGCGCCGGCATAAACCATGGGCTGATATCCCGCTGACACAACCAAGTCATCGCAACAGGCCTCGCGTTCGGCGCTGAGCCGGCGGCTGAGGTACCAGACGACGGGATGAAAGAACAACAGCGACTCGATCACGCGCTGCAACAGATTCACCCACAGGTCGGCCCGGCGAATGTGCGCCAGCTCGTGGCTGAGAACCGCCGCGATCTGCTCGGCCGACAGCCCGCAGATGAGCGCCGGAGGAAGCAACACCAGCGGTCTCAGCAATCCGACTACGGTAGGCACGGCGACCCGCTCGCAAAACGCCACGGCAGGCGCCGCCCGCAGGCCGATACGACGCGACTCGGCGGCGATGATTGCCAGCAGATCACGGTCACGAAGCGGACGGGATGCGGCACGCAGTCGCTGGCCGCCCCAGACGGCGACCAACAAACGCAGCAGAAATCCGCCGACCCCGGCCAAGTAGCCGATTGAAACTACGGACGCCAGTTGTGCCGGCCAGCGCGTTCCGCTCGCTCCTTCCGATGCGGCAGGATTTGTCGGCAACGCGACCGAAGCAGGCGGCGAAAAAGCCTCGACTTCCGTTGGCGCGTCGGCGACGACTGCCAGCGGCGTGGCGGACGGCGCCGTCGACTCTTGCCCGCGCTCCCCAACGCTGTTCTCGCCTTGCCGTTGGACCGCGGCAGGCTCCCGCCAAGACTCCGGCACGTCCAGCCCTGCGTACGTCAGCGCGGCGACAAGTGGCAGAGCGGCCAGCGCCGCTGCGTACAACCCATAGCGAGTGGTCGCCGACGCCGTCCTCAACCACATTCCGATGATCGCCGCAAAGACGCCAATTGCCAGCCCTTGCCAGACGAGATGCAACAGGGTCAATGCCAACCGAGCTCGCCAGCCGTCGCTTGACCATTCCAGCCACAATTGGTTCATTGCTGTTCTCGCAATTTCTGGTTGAAGACGCGGCGCAGCCGTTTGACGGCCTCCGCATCGAGCTCGGACACGTCAAACAGACTCAGCATCAACGCCTCGGCCGAGCCGTCAAAGACGCGATCGACCAGATCCCCGAGCATCCCTTGCGAAACCGACTGCTCGGTGACGGTCGGCTCGAATCGAAACGCCTTGCCTTCGGTTGGCTCCAACTGCTTGAGCTGCCCCTTGGCGACCATTTTCTGCAGGGTGGTGATCACGGATGTGTGCGCCAAATCCCGCCCGACCTCGGCCAGGCCGTCTCGAAGCTCACGCGCGGTGCGGGGGGCGGCCTGCCACAGTAGTTTCAGGATTTGAAGCTCCAACTCCGTGGGAGCGTCGGAAGTCTTGCGCGCCATGGCCTGCTCGCTTGCGGAAGGAAGCCGTCATTTCTATGCAAGTAGAAAATACGGACTCCAGCCTGCCGCGTCAAGATAATTTTCTACATAAATAGAAATAATCCCGCCCGGAGCGGAGGGCGGACCGGTCCACCGGGCCTCACAAGGGTCGCCTGCGATGGAGGCCCGACCGGTCCACCGGGCCTCACAAGGGTCGCCTGCGATGGAGGCCCG
>JAGQPF010000028.1 GCA_020426845.1 Planctomycetales bacterium | reverse complement strand
CTGGTCGATGGCGTCGACCGATTCCTGTTGAAGCAGCTCGCCGCGTCCGTGGAGCAGCGAGCGACTCATTGGCAAGTCGACGTGAGCTCCACGGAGTCATACGAGCGTTCGATTGCCGCCAACCGCGCCCGCTTGTCGAACATCTTGGGCCTGCGCGACGCGCGACGGCCATTTGATTCCCCGCAGCTTGTTGGCGACCTCGCTCAAGCAGCGCTGATCGCCGAAACCAACGCGTACCGGGTCTTGCAAGTCCGCTGGCCGGTGGTCGGCGGCATCATCGCCGACGGATTGCTGCTCGAGCCGAAAACGGCGCCGGTCGCTCAAATTGTCGCAGTCGGCGATGCAGACCAGACGCCCGAGTCGTTGGTGGGATTGCAGCCCGGAACGCCCGCTGCCGAGCAGTTCGCGCGGCGGCTGGCCGAAAGCGGTTGCCGAGTCCTGATTCCCGCTCTAGTCGATCGCACGTTGGAAAAACGTAACGGTCGCGCAAATCTGACGAGCCGCGAGTATCTCTATCGTTCGGCGTTCGAATTGGGACGGCACCTGATCGGCTATGAGGTGGCCGCAATTCAAGCCGGTGTCGACTGGTTTTCGAAAACCGAGGCGCCGATCGGCGTCGTCGGTTGGGGTGAAGGCGGCATGCTGACGCTGTACGCCGGAGCTGTCGATCCGCGGATCCAGGCCGTCTTTGTGAGCGGCTTTTTTGGACCTCGCGAGGGGATGTGGGATGAGCCGATCGATCGCAACGTGTTCAGTCTGCTGGTGCAATTCGGCGGCGCCGAGTTGACTCGCCTGATCGCCCCCCGAGCGTTAATTATCGAGGCCAGTCGCTGGCCCGAAGTTTCGCTGCCGAGCGAGGGCGGCGCGCCGGCGACGTTGCGAACTCCGGAACTGGACGCCGTGCAGCGCGAGTTCGATCGCGCCAAAGCGTTCCCGCGTCCTGAGTCATCATCGTCGCCACAATGGTTCGTCAGCGGCGACGATGGTCGGGGAGGCCCGGGAACTGCGCCGGCGTTGCAGGCACTGCTGTCAGCGCTGAAGTCCGATGCCAAGCTGGCAAAGCTCGGCGCGGCGCCGGTTCCGCCCAACAGCTATCAACCTCGACAGCGGCAGGCCGAGCTGATCCATGCGATCGACCGCCACAACCAGTGGCTGCTTCGCGAGAGCAGTTACGTCCGCGAAGAGTTCATGAAAGAGCTGGACACCAGCACATTGGAGAGCTACCAGCGCTCCGTCGAGAAGTACCGCGACCACTTTCGACACGAGGTGGTGGGGCACTTCGATCTGCCGAGACTGGCGCCGAACGTTCGCACGCGGCTCGCGTATGACATGCCGAAGTGGCGCGGCTACGACGTCCTGATGGATGTCTTTCCCGACGTGATTGCCTACGGCGTGCTGCTGGTTCCCAAGGACATCCCAGCGGGCGATCGCCGTCCCGTCGTCGTCTGCCAACACGGGCTCGAGGGGCGGCCCCGCGACACGATCGAGAAGGACCATCGCGCCTATCATGACTTCGCCGCCAAGCTCGCCGAACGCGGCTTTGTCACCTTCGCGCCTCAAAACCTCTACTTATTCACCGACCGCTTTCGCACGTTGCAGCGCAAAGCCAATCCGTTGAAGAAGACGCTGTTCTCAATCATCGTGCCGCAGCACCAACAGATCACCGACTGGCTCGGGCAGCTGCCTTTTGTGGACAAGGAGCGGATCGGGTTTTACGGTCTATCCTACGGAGGCAAGAGCGCGATGCGGATCCCGCCGCTCGTCTCCAACTACTGCCTGTCGATCTGCTCGGCCGACTTCAACGAATGGGTGTGGAAGAACGCTTCGACGCGGGCTAAGTACAGCTACGTCTGGACGGGCGAGTACGAAATCTTCGAATTCGACCTGGGCAGCACGTTTAACTACGCCGAGATGGCGGCGCTGATCGCGCCGCGGCCGTTCATGGTCGAGCGAGGTCACTTCGATGGCGTGGCGCCCGATGAGAAGGTGGCCCACGAGTTCGCCAAAGTCCGCCGACTGTACAGCACTGGCCTGAAGCTGCCCGATCGCGCGGAGATCGAATGGTTCGTGGGACCGCACACCATCAACGGCCAAGGCACTTATAAGTTTCTTCACAAACATCTCCGCTGGCCGGAGCCGTAGTCGATGGCAGTCGCGGTAATTGTCGAGAACGACAGCGACGTGAGGAGCATGGTCGGCTGGGGTGCGCGTCTGGCGCGCTGCACCGACAATCCGCTGTTGGTGATTCATCCGGCTGTGTCCGATGGCCAGCAACAGTTCGATCCCGTTCCGTTCAAGGACGCCGAGTCGCCGCCAACTGGCCTGGCCGCCGCGGTGCTCGAGGCTTGGCGAGCGTCCGTTTGTGTCGCGACTTGCGATGACGACGTTGACAACGCGGACGGCGGCGACTCGCCCGGCGCGGCGACGCAGGAAGAGCGACATGACGAGCGAGGGGCGCGGCCCGAGCTGACGTTTTTCAGGCTCCGCGACCCACGCGGCGCGACCGCGCTGCTCGATCGGCTGTCCGAGCTGGGCGTCGATCTGCTGGTCCTGCCGGCGGATGACGCGGCCAACGGCCGCCCGTCCTCGGTGCTGCTCGACGTCGCGCCCTGCGCCACACTGTTGCTCCGCGCCAACGGAGCCGGCGCCAAGGACGGCCCCATCGTCACACCAACCGTTGGCCGCCACCACGACCACGAGTCGCTGCGGCTCGCGGCGAAACTCGCCGCTTGCGAAAGCAGAACCATTCACCGGGCCTCACAAGGGTCGCCTGCGATGGAGGCCCGCGACGCTAACCGGGCCTCACAAGTGTCGCCTGCAATGGAGGCTCGAACGGTTCACGCCGTCTATGTTGAGGAGGAAATCGGCGACTTGGCACAGGTCGTCGGCACGCGAATGGCGGAGCGTCAGATTGCGTTCGCCATGGCCGATCCCGACGCCCATATCGTGCCCAAGACCGTGGTCACCAACAAGGTCGAGCGAGGCATCAAGGAGGCGGCGGAGAACGCCCACTTGCTATTGATTGGCGTTCGCGCGACGCGCTCGGGCGGCAAGCCGCTGAGCACGCTCGCCGCGCGGCTGTTGAAGTGGGAGGAGGGACCGCCCGTCGCGGTGCTGCGCCCTGCTCTGCCACTGCATCACCGGTTCGTCCACTCCATTGAACGTTGGGTCGGCGATCGGCTGCCCCAATTGACCCGCGACGAGCGGGTAGCGCTGGTCGATCGCATCCAGAGCGGCTCGCAGTTCAACATCGACTTTGTCGCGTTGATCTGCTTGTCGACGTTGATCGCGGCGCTCGGCCTGGCGCGCAATCAAGCGGCGGTGATTATCGGCGCCATGCTGGTCGCACCGCTCATGACCCCGTTGATGGGCTTTGGGCTGGCGTTGATGCAGGGCAATCTCAATCTCGCTCGACAATCAACCAAGTCAGTTTGTGGAGGTTTCACGTTGGCGCTGCTGATCGGCGTCGGCGTCGGGCTGCTGATCGTGAACCTCGAGTCGTCCGACGAGATGCTCGGCCGCGGCCAGCCGGGCGTGCTCGATCTATTGGTCGCGTTCGTCAGCGGCATGGCCGCCGCCTACGCGGTGGGTCGGCCGGGGTTGTCATCGGCGTTGCCGGGCGTCGCGATTGCCGCGGCGTTGGTGCCTCCCATCGCGACGGCGGGCATGGCGTTGGCCATCCGCGAGTGGTCGCTGGCCAGCGGCGCCCTGCTGTTGTTCCTCACCAACATTGTCGCCATCGCGCTTGGCGCTGGCGTCGGACTCTGGGCAGTCGGCATTCGCTCCAGACATCAGCACGGTGGTTACGAAAGTTGGAGCGGCTGGGTGATCACCCTGATGGTGTTGGCGACGATCGGGCTGGCGGTCTACGAGTCGCAGCCCGCCATGTCCTTCGCCTCGATGCCATCATCGCTCGAACAAGACCTGCAGCACGTCGTCGACGGCCATTTGACCAGCGCCCACCTGGACCTGCGTCGCTCGACGCTGCGCGAGTCCAACGGCGCCATCCGCGTCGAACTGCGATTGCAGTCCTCCTCGCCCGCCACGCCGGAGCTCGCCGCAGCGCTCCAGGCCGAGCTCGAACAACGGCTCCCACATCTCAACAAGAACTTCCATGTAGAGCTAATCACGGAGCTGTCAGTCACCGCGCCGGAAGCGAGCAACAAATAGCGGCACCGTCACTGTCGCTCATCCGTGTTCCAGCCGTGTTTCATCCGTGGCGAAGTTTCGACAGCTCTTTGTCGTGGCACAGGCTGCCAGCCTGTGTGATCGTTTCGCGTAGCACGTAAAGTTCACAGGCTGGCAGCCTGTGCCACGGCCACGTTCCACCTCAGCGATCGCGTGGCCGAATCTGTCGCACGCCTTCGGGCGCCTCCTGAATCGCGTCGACACGTTGGCGAAGCAACTTTGACAACTTCTCGACCATCGCCTGCTGTCCGGGCTGGCTGGCGAGGTTGATCATCTCGCGCGGATCGGTTTGGTGGTCGTACAGCTCAGCGCCGCCGCCGTTGTCGCTCCACTCGGTGTAGCGATAGCGGTCCGTGCGAATGCTGTAGCCGTCGGCGAATTGCGTGAGCGCTGCTTCGCGCACCTTGGCGCTGACATCCTTGAGCACTGGAGCCAGACTCGCGCCCATCGCATGCGAGGGCGTTGCGACGCCGGCGAGCTGCGTCAGTGTCGGGTAGAAGTCGACCATCTCGACGGGGTTGGCCGACGAGCGGCCGGCGGCCTCGACGCCGGGCCCCGCGATGATCAGCGGCACGCGGGCCGCGTTTTCGAACAGCGTCGTCTTCTGGTAGTAACCGTGCTCACCCATGTGATAGCCGTGATCGGACGTGAACAGCACGACCGTGTTCTCGGCGAGCCCGGTGCGGTCGAGCGCCGCCATGATGCGGCCCAGCTGCGCATCGGCAAAGGTGATCGACGCGTAGTAGGCCTGGATCGCCTGCTTCGCAAGCTGCGGGTCCAGGTCGACCTGCTCTCGCTTCCGCGTCAGCGAAAGCACCGCGGACTTGGGCAATGACTCGTGATAGTTCTCGGGAACCTGCGGCACCTGAATCCGCTCGCGCGGGTAGAGCTCGAAATACTTGTGCGGCGCCACGTAGGGCGTATGCGGCCGGAACAGCCCAACCGCCAGATAAAACGGCTGCTTCGACTCGGCGAACTCCTCAAGGGCGCGGATCGCCAAGTCGGCGGACATGCCGTCGGTCTGCTCACGATCCTCGCCATCGGCCGACAACCACGAGAGCGTGCCGCCGAATGAGCCGGGCCTGAGGCTGAAGATCTTGTCTTCGTCGCGCTTGTCACGGCCGTAGGGATTGAACGTCGAGTCCCACGAGTCCGGATCGTCGTGGCCGCTGGTGCCGATATTCTTCGGCACGTTGTAGTGGTAGATCTTGCCGATCCGCGTGGCGAAGTAGCCCTGATTGCGGAAGTGCTGCGACAGCGTGGTGATGTTCGGCAGTCGCTCGCGAATGTAAATCGCGTTGCGATGAATCAGCGTCTGGTCCGGGTACAACCCCGACATGAACGAGGCGCGGCTGGGCCCGCAGAGCGGATACTGGCAATAGGCACGCTCGAATCGCACGCCGCGGCGCGCCAACGCGTCGATGTTCGGCGATTTGACGAGCGGATGCCCATAGCACCCCAAGTCGCAGTTCAAATCGTCGCAGATCAGAAACAGCACATTCTTCCGCTCAGCGGCGCGAACGGACGTGCAACAAGCGAGCGTCCACGGAAGCATCAACAACGCGAGACAAAGCAGGTGGCGCGACCGCATGGAGTTACCTTTGGCAATGGCTGGGGCGGTTGGTCGGGGCGGCAGGGCGGGCAATCGGCATGGGTAGCATCACAGGCTGGCAGCGCTGGCAGCCTGTGCCACGACCCTTTTATCCGCTCCCGACCCCGCCGTCAAACCACTGCGCGGCTCGCGGTTCGCGTCGACTCTCCTATTCCTACTTCGCTGGCGTTACCGTTGCCTGCAAGCCGCCGACCCACGTCTTGTGCTCATCGGTGTAGTACAGATAAGCGCGGCTGGCCGGACCGGTGTACTCGCCCGGCACGGCGGCCACGACGTTCAGCGGCACGCGCACTCGCTGCTCCGGATCGAGCACTCGCCAGTAGAGGATCACTTCGCGGCCGCGCACCTCGTAGGCCGCGATCAGCCCTTCGTCCACGCACTCCTTGAGCTTGTCGTGTCGCACCTCGAGCCCGCCGGGCAGGCCAACGATCGCGGTCGGTGTCGGGACTTCCTTCTCCGAACGATTGACCACCACCACCTCCACGTCCGTTGTGGCGCCTTCGCGGATCACCTGGTCGGCCAGTTTGACCTCAAGATCCAGGACGCAGTTGGGCGAGGAGGCAGGCTTCAACGAATGGTAGCGATACGTCAGCGTGCAAGGCATCTCGGAGCCATCCTTCATCCGCAGCTCCACTTGATGCTTGCCGGGCGTCAGCAACTGCGCGAAGTCGGGCAGCTGGATCGCGCCATGCGAGTTCTGATCGAAGGCGATCGGCTCGCCCACCGGCTTGCCATTCACCCACAAGGAAATGGCGCCGGGCACTCGCGGCACGGTCCGAGCCAGATCGTACTCGACGATGCCGCGCAGCGCGAGCACGGTCGACTGAGTGCTGCCGAAGCGGCCGCCCTTGCAGACCTCGGCCAAGTACTTGATGCCGCGCTCCACCTCGTTGACGTGATGGTGGTCTCGCAGCCAGGCGAGCAGCGCCAACGACGTCGCTTCGATCTTCAGCGCCTCGCCGCCGCTGCCAACAACCGAGACCGTGGCGCCGGTCAGCGAGCCGTCTTTGGCCTGCAAACCGGTTAGCTTGTCCAGCAGGCGCTGTGCCGCTTCGGTCTTTCCTCCTAGCTGAGCGACGTTGGCGCCCAGAGCGATCACATACGTGTTCTCGGTGCGCTCGGCCACGTCGGCCACCCACTCCACCTCGCGAGCGAGCTGTTCGGGCGGCGTGCCGGCCTCCAGCAATGCCCAGGTGTTGTAGCTGAACGCCACCTCGGGATCGGCGAGCCAGGTATGCAGCGTGTGCGTCTTGCGCTCGTAGCCGCCCTTGCCGTCGCGTTGCGTCATCAGCCACTGGCGAGTTCGCGACAGCATGGCCGAATCGACCGGCTGCACTTTGGACATGTCGGTGAATTCCAGCAGGCCGTAAGCAGTCAGCGCGTCGTGCCCCGGATCGCCACCGAACCACTCGAAACCGCCGCTGGGCGACTCGAAGCCGATCAATCGCTGATAGCCCTTGTCGAGCATCGCGGCGCTGCGTTCAATCAGCTTGGGGTCGACGCCCTGGTGAGATTTGAAGTACTGCTGTGCCATCACGAGCGGATAGGTCGTCGAGCTGGTCTGCTCAAAGCAGCCATAGGGCTCGCGAATCAGCGCCTCGAGAGCGGACGTCATCGTGGCCAGCGGCGTGGGGAACACCGAGGCCGTCCCGCCGGCGCTGCCCGGCACGACATCCCGAGGAATGGTGAGCTGGAAAGCGACCACGCCGCCGGGCAACAACATGGCGCCACCGCCGCTCTCGTGCGGGAAACCGAGCGGCGCGACGCGCACGGTTCGCGTCACCTCATCCCGGTAGTCACCGGCGACCGCCGTCAGCCGCAGCGAAGCATCGCCGACGAACTCGCCAACTCGCACGTTCAGACGCTTGCGCAAGCGGCCCTGCGGTCCGACGGCGAACGGCGCGATCTCGGCAACTCCGCCGAGCTTGCCCGTATCGACGCCGACATTCACCTCGGCCATCTCGGCGGATGTGGAGTTGACGATGCCCAATGGTGTCTGAATTAGGTCACCCATCGTGACTTCCAGCGGCAGCTTGGGCTCGAGATAGAACGGCTCGACCGACTCGACGCCCGCAGTGCCCGCACCCAGCGCGCCGTCGTTGCTGACGGCGTCCACCTTGACGCGGAAGGTCGTCACCGCGTCGCTCAGGTCAAAGTTCACATAAGCCACGCCGTCGGCGTTGGTTTTCGTGCCGGCATTCCAGTACACAGTTTCGGCAAAGTCGATGCGTTCGCCAGCCTTGCGGTTCGAGCGGACTTGATGGCGATATTCGCGGACGACGATTGGTTGAGCCACGGACATTTGCTGGAGTTGCTGCAGTTCATCGGCGAACTCAAACTCGCCTCCGAGCGCTTTGCCGCCCGCGCGGCCGTTGACAATGCGGCGGAAGGCTTGGCGGTCAGCTCCCGGCACGGGACGATTGGCTGGCTTGGCCGCTGCTGCCGCTTCCTCTCGGTTCTCTAATGCCGCAGGCTGCTTGGCAAGCTGCTCCCGCATCGGGAGGTCCTTGGCTTCACCCTTTGCCTTGGCGTCCGCAAAGTCCCTTAGCTTCTCATTCTCGGCGAATCGGTCGACCGGGTTCACGTTGGCGCGCCGGAGGTCTTTGTCAACTTGAGCCCCATCTCCGGCCTCGGCCGCGGGCGCGTCCTCTTCCGCGTCTTCGGCGCCTGCCGGCGCTGGCGGAGCAACATCCGCGACCGGCGCATTTTGAAAGACGGCGCCTCGTCGCGGCACACCAAACATCGCGCCACCGCCGCCGCCAAAGCCTCCTCCGAGTCCGTTCATGGCCATCGGCAGCGGAATGGCCTGAGCCAACACGCGGCGTCCCGCGTCCGGGTATTCTGCCAACCACTTCGCGGGATCGACCAAGGCAAAGCGGCGCCAACCCTGCACGCCCAGCAACAAGTCAACGGCTGTCGGCGCGATCGGATTGTCAGCATCGAAGTAGACATGGGCGTCAGCCAACTCACGCACCTCACTTTCCAGCAGCACGGCCACCGGCAGGTTGGCGGTTTGCTCGCGGCGGTCGATCATCTCCAACACCGAGTCGTCGGTGACGGTGACACCGACCAGCGCCGAGACCGGTTTGCCTTGTCGCGTCGTCTCGATCTTCAGCTTGACGGTGCCTCCGGGGACAAAGCCGGTGCCGGACTCGGGAGTAATTTTGACTTGCACGGTTTCGCGAGGCTGACGGAAGACGAGCCGTTCGGCGCGGGGCTGCCCCTTGCCATCATAAGCCGTCACGATCAACACGCCTTCGGCCAACGGCTGGTCGCCCAACGACAACTTGACCTGTTGCGACTTGCCTGCTTTGAGCGACACCGACTTTTGCGCCACAATCCGCTCGCGTTGCCTCGCGATCAGGCGAATCTCCTCATCCAGCGTCGAGGCGACCCGCAGGCCGATGTCCTTGCCGGCGCCGATGATATTCTGCCGGGTGCTCAATGCGATCCCGTGCGGCTTGGCCTTAGGCAACGCGACATGCTGCGTGATGCCCGCTGGCTCGGTGAACTCCAAGTGATACTGCTTGCCCTGCTCCGCGGTCAGCTCAAAGCGTCCTCGACCTTCGTGTTCCGAGCGAAATTCGGCGACCACGTCGCCATCATTGTCGACCACCTTGCCGGCCAGGTCGGCTGGCTTGCCTGCAGGTGTGAACGCCTCGAAGTAGATGCGCGACGGGAGCCCGGCGACCAAATCGCCACCCTCGGGGTAGAGCTGGATGTCGACGGTCTGCAGCAAGATCGGAATCGTCTTGGCGGCGTTTTCGACAACTCCGCCGTCGTGGATGCCGAACGAGAGCGTGCCTTCGCCCCGCTTCAGCTCTTCGGGCAACGTGAACTTCACATGGCAGCGTCCGTCGGGCTGCACCATGGCCTTCGCCTCGTGCACTTGGCTGCCGTCGACGCGGACCGTGACATCCACGGCGGCGCCTGCGGGAACATCGCCCTCGGCGCGCTCGACTTCCAACGTGGCCGCCACCTCGTCGCCCGGCCCGTACCCGTCACGAACGAACTTGATCTGCGACTTCAGCCGCGGCGCCCGGTACTCTCGCACGTCGAACTCGCGTTCGGCCGGGGGCAGACCGTGCTGAGGGTAACTGACTTCCAGTTTGAACTCACCGCCGGCAATCTCCGCGGGCACGTCCCACTTCGAGCCCCAGCTGCCATCCTGCAGTTGGACTTGTGCCGTATGAATCGTGTCGCCCTTGGGTCCGGTGATCGTCAGCAACCCCGTCACATTGGGTTGGTTGGGCTGGCCGGATTGATACGGCTGGCGGCTGGCATGATGCAACACCATGCCGCGCACATACACGGACTCGCCTCCGCGGTAGATCGGCTTGTCTGTGTGGATGTAAGTGAGGTAGCGAGCGGCGTCGGGGCCGGGCTCCCATTTGACCTCGTCGCCCTTCGGCTGGCCCCCATCCCCGGCTTGCTGGTGGGCAACGGCTAGCGGCCAGCCGACCAAGAGCGTCACCGCGAATAAAGTCAGCGCGACAGCGATCGTCGCCGCGCGTGAGACGAAACGGGAGGGGCGAGCGGACATTCCGTAAGTTCCTGCCTGGGAATGGACTGAAAGGACGGGAGATGAGTGCACCGTCAAGCCTTCGTTTTGGGGTTGGAGCACTCGCGAAGTCGTGGCAAGCCACGAGCTTGGGGCGGCGGCCAACCCAACGTTTTCGTGTTGACGGGCATTAAATACGACGAATCAGTCCACCGGCCCGTTGCGTCGAGCGACGGAATTTTGTCAGTCCGGCCAGGCCATCCGGGGAAGGCCGTGATGTGGAAGCCGCGGTCAATCGGCGGGAAACACCGCAGAAAACCCGCCCTGCAGAGCGGCAATTCCACGTCGCACCGCCACCACGTCATTGCCGACCGTCGGCATCTTGCAGCCGTTTTCGATGGCCCGAGCGGCAAATTCGGGGTCCGGGGCGACGCAGCCCCAATGTTTGCCGTGGCGGCGACAAGCTTCGGCCACTTTGCCGATCGCTTCCCACAGCTTGTCGTGGTGAAACTGGCCGACCACGCCCAGGGCAAGCGAGAGGTCGACCGGTCCGACGAACAACAGGTCCACCCCTGCCAGCGCCGCAATCTCGTCGACTTGATCCACGGCGCCGGTGGTCTCGATCTGAATCGCCACGAAACCATCCTCATTGGCGCCCGAGACGAACTCATGCAACGGACGGTGCGTGTAGTGGGCGTCAAAGCCGCTCATATTCATCCCGCGCGTCCCCTGCGGCGCAAACTTCGTCCAACTGACGAACTCCGCCGCCTGATCGGCCGACGAAATCTGCGCCGCCATCACACCGCCCATGCCCGATTCGAAGCACTGAGTGACCGCCGCGTAGTTCGTCGGCGCCATGCGGACAAAGCAGTCCATCTGATTCGCTCGCGCCGCCAGAGCCACGGCGAGCATCTGCCGCGTCGACACCTGATCGTGCTCCTGATCCAACCAGAAGCCTGCGTACCCGCCCGCCAAGCCGAACATCTCCACCATCAGAGGCTCGGGCAGGCGAGCCAGACAGAACAGCGGTGTCAGCAAATCGGCAGCCAATCGCTCCTTGAATCGACGTGGGCCTGTGCTCATGAAATCGCTCCGTAGGTTTGTTAGTACGCCATGGAAAAGAGATGGCCGGCAACTTTGATTGCGTGGGGTTGCGCAGTGCTGCACGGGCGAGGACGCCATGCTACGCGGAAATGCACCTTGGTGGATTACAACGCATTTCAAAAACTTCCCGATCAGCAATCGGGTTGATAAAACCAGCAGAAAAACTGGCTTCGATTGCGCCTGGGAAGACTTTTGAAATGTCCTCTTGTGCCCCGTCAACACTACAACGTTGGGTTGGTCGCCGCCCCAACCTCGTGGCTCGCCACGACTTCGCGAGTTCTCCAACCCAAAAAACGAAGGCTTGACGGTCCACTAGTTAGGTGCGAGGAAAATCGATCAAGACTTTGAGCGCCCCGTCCCGCCGATCGCGAAACAGATCGAACGCTGCTTGAATCTCCGCCAGTGGATAGCGGTGCGTGATGATCGGGCGGAGATCAATGCGGCCCTCGGAAATCCACTGCATCGCGAGCGGGAAGTCGATGGCGAAGTCGGGCGCCACGCTGGTATGCACGGTCAGGTTCTTCCAAAACAGCCGAGTGATGTTCAGGTCGTCGAGCTTCTCGCATGGGACGCCGAACAACAACAGCTTTCCCGCCCGACGGCAGAGTTCAACACATAGATTCACCTGTTGCTCGCGGTGACCGACGACCTCCACGACCAGATCCGCCATCTGGCCGCCGGTCAAATCGGCCACCGCCTCGACGACATCTTGCTCACCGGGCTGAATCGTCGCAGTGGCTCCAGTGCGAGGGCTAACGGCAAGCCGTTCGGGAACAGGATCGACGGCGATGATCTGCTTGGCGCCGGCCATTCGCAAGGCCGCGTTAAAGATCTGGCCCATCGGGCCCTGCCCCATCACCACGACATTCCAGTTCATCAAGTTCGGCAATTTGCGCAGTGCGCAGATCACGGTGCCGAGCGGCTGGGCCATGAGCAGATGCTCATCCTCGCCCGGCAACAGCGGGATCGCGTTTTCCTGGCTGACGGCGAAGCGCTCGCAGAGCCCGAAGTGAGAGACCGGCACGCAGAGCACGCGGTCGCCTGCGGCAAACCGGTCGCCGTTGGTGTCGACAACGCGACCGATCATTTCGTGCAACGACTGTCCCACCTGCGGGAAGAACTCGTGATAGTCGCGATCGAAATACGGCAGGTCCGAGCCACAGAGGCAACCGAGCTCGGGCTGAAACACAATTTGGTTCGCAGCGGTCAGCTGTGGCTCGTCCACTTCGACGAAGCGGAGCTTCCGCGGTTCGTAGATCTCTCCTGCAAGCACGGCATGTCCTTTAGCGCGAGGGGAACAAGAATTCCCCGAATTCTGGATGGAGTTCCTCGCCTGCCGATACGTGAGAGCTTCGCCGATGGGAATTCGTCTGACCCATCTGCATTTGGCCATCGCGCCGGGCAGGAAGGAGTGGAAGGGAGGAGGAATTATCGTCCATTCCCGCCGTCATTCCTACGGCCCACAACGCGTGGCTCTGCCCTTGTCGTGGTGCAGGCTGCCAGCCTGCAACCTGCGCTCAAGATCACAACATTCACCGGTTGGCAGCCTGTGCCACCGGCTCGGCCAACGTTTTGGGGCTGCGCAATGCTGCACGGGCGGGGACGCCCATGCTACGCGAAGTTGTCGTGGTGCAGGCGTTTGAGTTGCTTCAAATGCATCGCGGCGCGGGTTACCATTGACGGCAGAAACGCAAAGTGGCCGCAGAATGGTCGCGGCGACGTTTTCGTGCGCACCGATCCTCGAGCAAACCGACCCCACGGACACTTGTTCATGGACCTCCAATCCCGCCTCGACGCCGATGCCCTCGAGGCGCAGAAGCTGACGCGCAAGCACTTCGTCGTCGGGCTCAACTTCTCCGTAGAGAGCCTCCGCGAGCTCGACCCGCTCTGCGACGACGCCAGCTTCGTGCTGCCCGGGGGCAAGAACGAGGCGAACATGGAGCTACTCACACGCGTCTGGGGCGCCTACCTCGGCGAGGTGCTGCGTCGAGCAAGCGACGGCGCGTGGACAGAGACCGCAGAGGGAGTCACACTGCACGTCGCCGGCAAGACCCTCGACCCGTTCGCTCGAGTGCGGCTCCGGCTGCAGGAGGGCGCCGAGCACAGTTTGATTGCCTACGCCACCGAGGCGTTGGGGTAATTCGACCTCCGCTGCAACCGCACCGCTCCACTCATCAACAGCGTTTCGACGGCCTCTTGCTCTTGAACTCGCTCACCTTACCGAAAGACCTGCCATGTCGCTGAACCGCCGCCAGTTTGTCGCCGCATCCTCCGCCGCCCTCACCGCCACGCTCTCCGCCTCCGCCCTGCCGGGGACGCTGCGAGCCGCCGAGGAGGCTGCCGAGATGCGACTGGGCCTGGTCACCTACCTGTGGGGCAAGGACATGGACTTGCCAACGCTGTTGAAAGTCTGCGAGCAGTCCGGGGTGCTCGGCCTCGAATTGCGCACCGAGCACGCGCACAAGGTCGAGCCCAACCTGAGCAAGGCGGAGCGAGCCGAAGTGCGGAAGCGATTTGCTGACAGCCCCGTGACACTGGTCGGCTACGGCTCGAACGCCCAATACCACGAGCAAGACCCGGCCAAGGTAAAGGCCAACATCGAGCTGACGAAAAAGTACATCCATTTGATGCACGACTGCGGCGGCTCGGGGGTGAAAGTGAAGCCCAACGCGTTGCTCAAGGACGTGCCGACAGAGAAGACCGTTGAGCAGATCGGCAAAGCCCTGAATGAAGTCGCCGCCTACGGCGCCGAGCATGGTCAGGAGATCCGCGTCGAAGCCCACGGACGAGGCACCAGCGATCTGCCGATCATGAAGGCCATCTTCGACGTCGCCGACCATCGCAACGTGGGCGTCTGCTGGAACTCCAATGATGTCGACGTCACCGGACAAGGCCTCGAATACAACTTCAATTTGGTCAAGAACCGGCTGGCCACGACCACCCATGTCCGCGAGCTGAATCTGGGCGACTACCCCTACCCGAAGCTGATCGAATTGTTAGTGTCCACGAAATACAACGGCTGGGTGTTGCTGGAATGCCGCACCAATCCTGCGGACAAGGTTGCCGCGATGATCGAGCAGGCTAAAGTTTTCGACGAGCTGATCGCCAAAGCCAAGCGCGGGTAATCCGGCACACCTTACGAAGGTAACCCGAAGCGTAAGCGAGGGATCGGAATCGCGAATCGGTTTTCCCAACCTCCAGTGAGCAATACAATGCGGCAATCCACGGCTCGTTTGAAACGGCGTCGCCCTCTATCGAAAAGAGGTTCGGGCATCCGATTCGTGGACGCGTTGCCTCGTCTCGCTCCGTCGTATGTTCCCTTCCGAAGCACGCCATCGCGACGTTTCCTGTGGGCGGTTGCCGCCACATTGACATTCGCAATCGGCGGGTCTGCTCTAAGCCTGCCAGCCGTTTCCGCGCAGGAATCCTCGCCGGCAACGGCCTCCGACGAAGCGTCGCCCGGACAGGAAGGCGTGCTGTCTGACACGGCGAAGAAAGCCGGCGAGTTGGCGGACACCGCGAAGGAACGGGTCGAGGAGTTTGCCGAGCGAGTGGAGTCGGACGAACGCGCCCACGAGGCGCGGCGCAATGTGTTGAAGCCGATCTACGCCTTGGCGGAGCGATTGTCGTTCCCGGCTTTTCATTGGGTGGCCTTCGCCGCGATGGCGACTGGCGTCGTCAGCTTTGCCTTGCAGTTGGTGCTCGGGAAGCTGCTCGTGCTGGCGAGGCGCGGATTCAGCTTGTCGGAGATTCTCTCCGACGCGCTGGGCCTCGCGATCAGCTCCATCGGGTTGGTGCTGACGACGCAGGCCGCGACGGAAAACTCGAGCTTCACCGAGAGCGCCTTCTCCGTGCTCTCGGCCTCCGCCGTCGGCGTCGTGGCCGGCTTCGTGTTCTACCTGTGGGGGCAGCGCCAAGAGCTGCAGGCACTCGAAGCGCGCAAGCGTCACTGACCCACCGGCGCCACCAACGAGCGCTGCTCGGCTACTCGCCGACTGCCGTGTACCGAGCCGGCTCTCCGAAATCGTCGAAGTCCTCCGCCTCTTGCGGGTCGTCGACGATCACTTCCAGTCGCAGCGATTGCAGCCGAGCAACCCACTCGGGCGAAATAAAGTGGTGGTGCAGATCCAGCTGCTGCAGCCTGCTGACACGTGGACATCCGCAGAGCAGCTCGGCGCCGCGGTCCGAGACGCAGCCCAACGATAGATCCAAGGTCTGTAGCTGCTCCAGCATCATCACTGCCCGAGGCTTGTCCGACGTCAGCCACTCGACCAGCTCGTCGGCGAACTCGCAATTGCGGACGCCGAGGTGACGGAGTTTTGGCAGTTCGCCGGAGAGCAACGCCGTGACGTGCTCGCACCTGCAGCTGCCGCCGTACTGCTCCTGCCCGGTCCAGATCTCAAGCGACTCCAAGGTCCGCAGATCGGCAGCGCAAAGGTCCTGCAATGCTTCGTGCGCCAGCCCGCCGCTTTCGACCACGAGCTTCCGCAGGCCGGGGCAGCTCAGATTCTGGAATCGAGTGCCGGATCCACGCACCTGAAAGTGCTCCAAGCGGGGAAAGCAGTTGCAGAGGATGCCGCAGTCGCCCCCCTCGATCCAGGAGATCTCGCACTCGTCGACAATCATTTCGTTGACGAACAACGCCCTCAGCGCCGGCAGATGAGGACTCGCCAGCCTCAGCAGGTCGACCAGGTCCTGAAAGCCTCCGAATCGTTGCTCCTCGCAAATTAGCAGCGCTGGAGTCGTCTCGGCCAACTGGCAGTGGATCAACCGTGCCAGACTCTTTCCGCTATACGTTGGACTGCGCCACAACTCGCGAACCACTTCGTCAGCGGCCGCATCCAACGCCGGCTCGCTTGGGCCGGGCTGGATTCCCTCATGGCCCGTTGGACTGTTCCCAATCCCGTCCAAGGCGCGCCGGCGGCGACGCTCATCGATCCAGGTCATCGGCGCCAACACGGCCACGCATGTCGCCGCACCGATTGCCAGCGAAAGCCCCAACGACAGGCCGAAGGTAGATAGCGAGACCACGCTTGCCACAATCGCCAGCAGCGGGCCGAGGCAACATCCCGATGCGCCCGGTGCGCCCGCTATCGCGGACCGTGAGAACGTCACTCGAATGGCCGACGGCTCATCCACTTCGAATGGGCGGTCCTCCAGCTCAAGCACCGGCCGAGCATCTACGGGGCGCAACAGCCCGTTGGGCGAAAAGTCGCGCACCGGGTATCCCGCAAATCGGCTCACGTGCTCGGCAATGCCCACGTTGGCTCCCAAGTGCAACTCAATCAGCGGCAGTAGTGCCGGCTGATGAAGTCGTTCTGGATCCAGAGCAGTTTGTTGAACGCCTGGATAGTGCGCAGGCGGAGATCGGCGTCGATCGGCCACTGCTGAATCGACTCGAACAAGACATTGGAGATGACGCCCATCAAGGCGTTCATCTGCACCAGCGGAATGTCGATCTCCGCATTGCCGGCCAGCGGGGTGTGAATGCGGCCGACCATGTCGAGGTACTGAATCATCTTCGCGTCATAGGAACGCCCGATGAGCGCGATGAAGTAGCGGTTCAAGTGGTCCTTGCGGAACTGGATCTGGGGATGGTCGATCGTCAGTGCGGAGAGGTCCGCCGGCACGGCGCCATCAAAGCCGTGCTGCCGAGGGACGAAGTGCCGCGCGGTCGCGTCGTAGGCGAGCAGCTTTTGATAGGTTTGCTCGACCAGTTGCGGCACGCGCGGCCCCAAGTGCGGCGCACTGGATTGGATCAGCTTCACGTCCTCAGGCCCAAAGTTGACAAACTCGGCCAGGAACTCGTAGCGGTACTGCGGATCCAACTCCAGCCGCTGCTCTTCAATCGTCTTCATCTTATTCTCCGGTTCAGCCAATCTGCACCAGCTCCGCCGGCGGCTCGGCCTCCGTCAATTTCAGGTCGAATTTCTCTTGCAGCACCCGGAACACATTGGGAGTGATGAAGGCGGGCGGCACGGGTCCGACGCGAATGCCCTTCACATCCAAGGCCAGCAACGTCAGCAACACGGCCACCGCCTTCTGCTCGAACCAGGACAGCACAATCTCGAGCGGCAGGTCGTTGACGCCGCAGTCGAAGGCGTTGGCCAGCGCGAGCGCCACTTGGACAGCGCCGTAGGCGTCGTTGCATTGTCCCATATCCAGCAGCCGCGGGATGCCCGCCACCGTTCCGTAATCGTGATTGCGGATCCGGTACTTGCCGCAGCCCAGCGTCAGAATCACCGATTGCTCCGGAGTCTGCTCCGCCAGCTGCGAGTAGTAGTTGCGTCCGAGCTCGGCGCCGTCGCAGCCGCCGATCACGTAGAACCGCTTGATATCGCCCGACTTCACCGCTTCGACGACCTTGTCCGCCAAGCCCAGGATCACGCTGTGGTGGAAGCCGATCGTCGACTCGCGGCTAACGTTGTCCGTCAGCGGCTCGCACTGCCGCGCCTTCTCGATAACGGGCGTGAAGTCGCCGTCCGTGAGCCGCGTGCCACCGGGAACGGCGGTGATGCGCGTGGTGTACAGGCGGTCGGCGTACGTGTCCGACGGAATCAGCACGCAGTTGGTTGTGGCGACAATCGGACCCGAGAACATCGGGAACTCCCACTGTTGATTCTGCCACGGCCCGCCATAGTGACCGACCAGATGCGAGTGCCGCTTGAGCCCCGGATAGCTGTGAGCCGGCAACATCTCGCCGTGCGTGTAGACGTTGATGCCCGTCCCCGCGGTCTGCTCCAGCAACTCGGCCAGATCGACCATGTCGTGCCCGGTCACCAAAATGCCCGGCCCCGCCTGCGTGCCCTCCTTCACCGTGGTCGGCTCCGGCTTGCCGAATCGCTCCGTGTGCCCGGCGTCCAGCATCTCCATCACTCGCAGGTTCATGCGACCGCATTCCAACACCAACTCGAGCAACGTCGGGATGTCGAAGTTGACGTTCGTCATCGTGGCGAACAGCGCGTCCTCGATGAACGCGCTCACCGCCTCGTCCGTCTTGCCCAGCCGTCGAGCATGATTGGCATAAGCCGCCATGCCTTTGACGCCGTACAGCAGAATCTCCTGCAGGGACTGCATGTCGGGATCCTTGCCGCAAACCCCGATGTCGGTGCAGCCCGTGCCGTTCAGCGTTTGCTCACATTGATTGCAATACATCGCGTCGTTCCTCGTGTTGGTGGTGTGTCGCAACGGCGCCGCGAACGACTCGCGATGCCGTGAATATGGGTCTGGGGTCTGGAGATATGGGGCTTGCGCCGAGGCACCCTCGCTATGCCCGCAACAGGCCGTGGTTTGCGCCGATGCTTTGTCCCTCGCTGACGCTTCGGGTTTCCTTGCAAGCACGCTGCCGTGGCTTGCGCCGATGCTTCATCCCTCGCTGACGCTTCGGGTTTCCTTGCAAGCACGCTGCTGGGCGGACTTGCTTGGCAATTCACAGCACCATACGGCCGATCCCCGAGTTGGTCAAGAATAAAAGAACTTGATTTCTTAATTTCTTGGAATGAGGTGCTTGGTGCGGTACACTAACTACCAAGGGAGCGAGGTTCCCTCGCTGCCAAGCAGAACTCCACCCCAATCAGCACCATGACCCCCTACGGCAAAGTCGCTCAAGCAGCGATCGCCTCCATGAGCCTGCTGGCCGAGAGGTACTCGGAAAGCTTGCCAGTGCGACTGAATTCGCGAGAAATCGCGGAGCGACGCAAGCTCTCCCAGGCCATCGTCGCCAAGGTGCTGACCACCTTGTCGCAATCGGGGCTGGTCACCGGAGCCCCGGGGCCCGGCGGGGGCTACGCACTCGCTAGGCCCCCGCAACAGATCACGCTCCAACAAGTCGTCTCGCCGTTCGATCGGTTGGAAGACACCCTGGTCTGCCCGTTTGGCGAGGGTTGGTGCGGCAACGGCCCTCAGTGTCCGCTCCACGAGCAACTCGACTCGCTACGCAGCCAAGTCACCAGCTTCCTGCAGCAGACCACCTTGGCCAAGTTTTCGCCCGCAGAGCCAACGGGACCAGCTGCCGAGGCGACCTCGTAGGGGCGACGTTCTCGTTCTTACCAGTTTTCTTCCCTTTGCGTTTTTGCAACTTGGCGTGACCCAATCTGCGTGATCGCGAGGACGAGCCTTGGCAAAGAAGCTTTCTCACGCAAAGTCGCCAAGACGCAAAGAACGGCGCCGATTGTTTTGCAGTGGCAGCAGGAATCTACCAGGTGTGACGCCAGGGCCCGCGACAGGCATCCGTTAGATCCCCTCCATCTCGTCCAGTTCGTCAACCAGCTGATCCAGGGCCGCATCATCCCAATCGGTCATCGGAGCGGTCAACGGAGAAACGAGGTTCGCGGCGTCCGCGTCGGCGACCTCCGGTGAATTCTCTCGCGGCGTTGCCGACGCTGCTTCTGCGGGCGCACCGGCTCTATCGGCTTTATCGGCTTCATCGGTTGCCGGCTTCGACGCCGGCGTTGGGGGAGCCGCCGGAGCCACGGTCGCCGCCCGCGGCGCGGGGGCAGACCCAATGTTGCTCGTTCCCAAGCCGATCGAAAACACCTGAACGGCCTGCTCGCGATCGATCCGTCCGACCTCCTCGCGACAAGCATCGACCGTCTCGAAGTCGCTCAAGTTCAAGCAGTAAATAGCGCGAGGATGAGCGATCCCGGCGAACGCTTCGGGAGCCTCGCGCGTGTGCGACGTGCGGCCGAAGCGTCCCGGCACGCCCAGCTGTTGCAGCAATCCGAACGCCTCGGCCGGCGGCAGCCAAGTCAGCGCGATGACATGAGCCGTCAGGCCCTCGAGGCACAGCCGGCCGGTGTCGTCTTGGCGCAGGTGCTCGAGGTGCGAGACGACATGCACTTCCTTGGCGTCCTCCATGATTAACATGGTGACCAACTGCTCTTCGAAGTCCCGCCGAGCCGGGTCTTGGCGAGGGGACTGCGAAAGGACGACAGAGACAGGCATGGGCAACTCGGCAAGGTTTCAATCGGCTCATTTTGTCCGCTGCGGCGGCGCGATTTCATCCTATTCAGACGGCAAGCGGGCGGCAACTACGGTGGCGGCGCCTCGGCCCCTGCTCGCCCGAGGGCGCCCATGCTACGCGCGAAATTGTCGTGGTGCAGGCTGCCAGCCTGCAACCTGCGTTCAAGACCACAACATTCACAGGCTGGCAGCCTGTGCCACGGACTCGGCCGGCGCAAAGGGGCTGCGCAGTTCTGCACGGGCGAGGGCGCCCATGCTACGTTGCCGGTAAAATGCCGGTGCTATCCCCTCCGCCCGCGAAAGTCACGATGCCCGCCGTCTACTGCCACCGGCACGAAGTCCAAGAAGCCGACATCGACCGCAACGGCCACGTCAACAACCTGCGTTACCTGCAATGGTGCGTCGATGCCGCCGTTGCACATTCCGCCGCTCAGGGGTGGGACCGCGATCGCTATTTGCAGTCAGGCGGATCGTGGGTCGTGCGCAGCCACCAGATCGAGTACCTCGCGCCCTGCTTTGCGGGGCAACGGATCATCGTCGCGACCTGGGTCGCCGGCTTCCGCCGGATTCGCTCGCTGCGCAAATATCGGCTGCTCCGCGCCGACGATCGACAGCTGGTGGCCACGGCCGAAACCTGGTGGGCCTATGTGGCAATCCCCAGCATGGCGCCCCGGCGGGTTCCCGCGGACTTGATGAACGCCTTCGAGCTCGTGGCGGACGAGCCCCCGCTGGACGAACACGTGTGGTGACGGGCGAAGTTTCTCGACCATCGCCTAATAAATCGCCTTCGGCGCCGTCAAGCCTATCGGAAGCAGGCTTCTTCGATGGAATTCCCTATGAATGATCCAGCCGTGAGCGCCACGTCGGACTCGGCGTGGCTCCAAAACGTCTTCGAGCAGAACGAATGCCGACTGCTCCACTACTGCACTCGACTCGTGGGCAGCCTCGAGGCGGCGCAGGATGTGGTCCAGGACGCCTTCGTGCGGCTCTGTGCGCAGGAGCGTGCGCGGATCGAGCCGATTGTGACACAGTGGCTGTACACCGTTTGCCGCAATCGGGCGCTCGACATCATGAAAAAGGAGAACCGCATGAACCCGCTTTCAGACGAGCGCGCCGCGGAGTGCCCCAGTCGTGAGCCCGATCAGGCTGCCGCGCTCGAGCGCCGCGACGACGCACACTCGGCGGCGCAACTGATGGAACAGCTCCCCGATCGCCAGCGTGAATTGATCCGCCTGAAGATTGAAGGCGGGCTCAGCTATCGGGAAATGGCGGAGGTGACTGGGCTGACCGTCTCCAACGTCGGTTACCTGTTGCACATGGGGATCAAAGCGCTGCGCGAATCGATGCAGTGCCGCATCGAAGCGGCCGACGCCTGACCGAACCCCATTTGTCGTAGTGCAGGCTGCCAGCCTGCGACCTGGGGCCCAAAGACTCAATCAACGACATCAATCACAGGCTGGCAGCCTGTGCCACGACAAATACGACCACTTGGCAAGCGGCAACCAGACGGCCTGCCAATTCATCGTCATCAACGTCCGCAAGGACTGGAGTCTCGACCGATGACCATTGACCCCAACGATCCTCGCATCACCGCCTATGTCTTCGGCGAATTGGAGGGCGAGGCGCTGTCGGAATTTGAGCAACAACTGCGCGAGTCCGCCGAGCTGAGCAAGCTCGTGGCGCAGACTCGCACTGCCATCGATTTGATCGGCACGGATCTGGGCGAGTTGCCTCCGGTGCGGCTGTCCGAACAACAGCGTCAGAACGTCCATGCCCAGATCGCCGGCGCCTCCACGGCAGCGTCCATGACGTCCGCTCCGCCCTTGAAGCCGGCCGGCGCTCCGCCGCCGCCGACCGGTCCCGGCGCCATGCCCGGCTGGATGTTCGGCGCTGCGCTAGCGGCCACCTTGCTACTGTTAGTGGGCGGCGGTTCGATGTTCTTTTGGGTCGCAGCGCCCCGAATGGTCGCCGATTCCTCGGTGCCCCGTCAATCTACTCGGGCTACCGATGACGTCGAGTACGACGCTATGCCGCTGGAGATGATGGCGGAGCCCGATGGCGCCGATATGGCGAACGCCACCGCCGGAGCAGCGGCGCCGATGCCGATGGCTGAACGAGCCGATTATTCAGCCGAAGGGTTGATCGCTCCCAGCTCCGCTGCCCCAATGCTCGGCAATTCCGGTTCGCCCATCGCCGAGGGTGCAAAACGGATGCGTCAAGCGCCTGCTGCTGAAGCCCCAACCGTTCTGCCCGCGGCCGAGCCAGATGCAACTCGCGGCCCGGAGGACGCAACGCCTGGCGGCGGTCAGTTCGCGCCCATTCAGGAAAACGACTTTCAACGCGTCGCCGCCCAGCCGCTGTCGACCTTCTCCATTGATGTGGATACGGCCGCCTACGCGAAGGTCCGACAGTTGTTGAACAACGGGACGATGCCGCCTCCCGACGCCGTGCGGCTCGAAGAGCTCGTGAACTACTTTCCCTACGGCTATGAGGGCCCCGCGTCCGACAGCGACACGCCGTTCGCGGCGCACCTGGCCGTGTCCGGATGCCCATGGAACCCCAAGCATCGTCTGGTGCGGATCGGCATCAAGGGCTACGAAGTGGACCAGGAGGCTCGCCCCGCCGCCAACGTGGTGTTCCTGGTCGACGTCTCCGGCTCCATGCAGCGTCCCAATCGACTACCGTTGCTGAAACGCGGCTTGGTGATGCTCGCCGAGCAATTGCGAGCCGACGACCGCGTGGCGCTGGTCGCCTACGCGAGCGACGCAGGCGTTGTGCTGGAATCGACCCCCGGCTCGCAGCGCGAGCAGATCATCGAGGCCGTGCAAGCACTGCAATCCGGCGGCTCGACCAACGGCGCCGCGGGCATCCATCTGGCCTATCAGCTAGCGATGGACCATTTCATTCAGGACGGCATCAACCGCGTCATCCTGTGCAGCGACGGCGACTTCAACGTCGGCACGTCCGACACCGAGGAGTTGGCGAAGCTGGCCGAGGAGAAGGCCAAAAGCAAAGTCTACCTGTCGGTGCTCGGCTTCGGCATGGGCAATCACAACGATGCGATGCTCGAGGAGATCTCGAATCGAGGCAACGGCAACTACGCATTCATCGACACCGACGCGGAAGCGCGAAAGGTGCTGGTCGACGGGATGCTTGGCACGCTGTTGACGATCGCCAAGGACGTCAAGATTCAAGTGGACTTCAACTGGGAGCAGGTGGCCGCTTATCGCATGCTCGGCTACGAAAATCGACGGCTGCGGAACCGAGACTTCGCCGACGACACCAAGGACGCCGGCGAAATCGGCTCGGGGCACACCGTCACGATGCTCTACGAGATCATCCCGGCCGACGAAGACACCCCGCAGCCGCCGAAGCGGAAGAAGGGCGCCGAGTCGCGATACGCCGAGGGTGGCGACGACCTGCTCACGCTGGCAATGCGATACAAACAGCCCGATCAGGACAAGAGCTCGCTCGTCGAGTTCCCGCTCAAGGCCTCCGCGGAAGTCAAGTTCGGCCAAGCCGACCGGGACTTTCGGTTCGCCGCCGCCGTGGCCTCCTTCGGCATGTTGCTTCGCAACTCCGCGCACCGCGGCGACACCAGCTACGACGCGGTGCTGGAAATTGCCGCCGAAGCAGCCGGCACGGATCCGCTGCGGCTCGACTTGCTGACACTGATCCGTCAGGCCCAAGCGCTGGCCCGGTAGGTCGTAGTGCAGGCTGCCAGCCTGCAAGCATTGGCAACTACCACGGGCAACACAGGCTGGCAGCCTGTGCTACGTGCGAGCCAGCCGGTAAAACGCGCGACCGCGATGCCCCAGCAGGTCGACAGCCAGCGGTGAAAGCTCCGCCAGTGTGCAATGGTGCTCGGGCAGTTCGAACAGTGTGTCGTAGCCGAAACCGCCTCCGCCGCGAGCCGCCGTGACAATCCGGCCACGACAGCAGCCCTCGCTCTCGGCGATCACCGCTCCGTCGGCGTCGACCCACGTCAAGTGACAGCGAAAGACCGCCGTGGCTGGCCGAGCCTCATCCGGCGCGCCCGGGCCCAGCACCCGCTCCAGTTCGGCGAGCAGCCGTTGGCGATTGCTCGCGGCCGTCGCCGCGGGGCCGGCATACCTGGCGGAACGCACTCCCGGTGCGCCTTGCAACGCATCGACAAACAGCCCGGTGTCATCCGCCAAAGCAGGCATGCCCGTGGCAGCGGCGGCCGCGCGAGCCTTAAGCAGCGCGTTCGCCGCCAGCGATTCCCCGCACTCATCCACGTCCAACACGGCGCCGAGTTCGGCCAGCGAACGCCACGCCCCGATGCCGTGGCCCAACATGCGCGCCCGCAGCCGCTCGAATTCGGCGACCTTGTTCGCGTTCGTTGTCGCCAGCACCACTGCCATGTCACTCATAAGTGCGCAGCCATTTTCGGGGGCCGTTGAAAGACTTGTCGAGTGCAGGCCGCCAGCCTGCCACCTGCCGCCAAAACCGCGACCAAAAGGCTCTCGACGGACTGGAAGTCCGTCGTACGGTTTTTCGGAGGCATATCCCTCGCTTACGCTTCCGGTTTCCTTTCGGAGTTCCGTACGTGTCAGAGAATGGCCAGCGGGTCGCGCTGCTGCTCTAAGGCGCCTCGCGTCACGCCGACGCGGTTGCTCGCCTGTAGTCGGGTCCAGACTTCCCGGCCGCTGAGGTTCCCGGCCAGCAGTTCGCGGTAGCAGGTCAAAATCTCTCGCAGTTCCGGTTCCGGCGCGTCGTCCAGCAGCTCGACACGAAACCGACTCACGCCCGCGCTGCGCAACCGAGGCACGATCTCCGCGGCGCTTTGGGGCGTGGCGTTGTACAGGGTGTTGCGGCAGCCCACATCCGCATGCAGACGATGCTCTTTGCCGACGCGATCGCGTAGCCGGACCTGGTGGACATCGCAGGGGCGCCCGCAATTGGACTTGTCGGTGCCTGGCGATAGCACCGAGCAGAACACACAGTGCTCCATATGGAACATCGGCATATGCTGGTGGATGACCACCTCCAGCCATTGCGGCGGACAATGTTCGATCAGCGCGGCGAGCTGATCTCGATTCAGGTCGTACGAGGCCGTGACCCAGTTGAGCCCGGATTGCATCAGCCAATCGACGGTCAGCTCGTTGGCGGCGTTCAGCGAAAAGTCGCCCAGCAGCGGCGCGCCCATCCAGCGAAAATGTCGCAGCCCGGCCAGGTTGCGGACCAGCACGCCCGTGGAGTTGGGCGCGAGGGCGAGTTGCTTGCCGATGGCGTGAAAGATGCCGATCTCGCCGGGCTTCTGAATCCGCGGCGTGGCGATCCAGAGAAACGCGCCGGCGCCGCCCGCGGTCGCGACCGCCTCGCGGATCTGTCGCATGTCCTGGAGCTCCACCAGCACTTCGTCGCACCCCGCTTCCAACGCCACCTGCAATTGATACAGCGAGCGACAGAGAACGGTCAGTTGCGGCGGGCTTGGCAGCGTTGCCGCGCCCTCCTGCGGCCGCGCTCGCTCGGCGATTGCATGGCGCATGTCGGCCAACGCGCCGGCGCGAATCGTCCGTTGCGGCGGCTCGGCCAGTCGCTCGTCCAGCGCGGCGATTAGTTGTTGTCGCAACTGATTCAAGAGACTCAGCGGCGCCATCGGCTCGCCCGCGAGCTCGCACTCCAGCTCGCGCAGCGTGAAGGCAGTGCCGCCCAGCCGGCCCAGCTGACGGCTCAGCACTTCCACGGTGAGCGAATGTTTGCGGGCCGGCTCCAATGCCTGCTCGGCCACGACGCACGCGGTGGCCAGCAGCGTCGGGAAGCTGCCGCGATAAACTCGGCCCGCGAGCCGCATCGGCTCGCCGGAGCGGGCCGTGACGTTTAGATCCAATTGCAGCTGCCAACGAGGCTGCTTGGTTTGATAGGTCGCCCGGAGCCGACGGGTCAGCTGCGGATCGTCGGACTTCCAAACATCCATGCCGGGCGACAGCTGCCGCAGATCGAGGCGGTCGTTGCCGAACCGCAGCTCGACCACTTCGCCGCCCGTGGAACGCACCTCGTAAACGCGGCCGCCCTGCGTATCGTCATGCGACGCGTCACCATCGGCGAAGGCAACGCCGTCCCCCGCGCGAATTTCGGTCGACGCGGAGCACAAGCGAACTTCGACTGCGTCTCGCCGCACACGCTGGACGACGCCCAAACGCACGCCACGCTTCGCGGAGCTCAACGCAGGCACAAGCATCTTGTGGTCGCAGCCCTGCAGCCAGCCGGGCGAAAAGCCGCGCGAGAACGACAGCTCCATCTCCTCCACCTCGGCCGCCGACAAGACGTCTCGGGAAACGACTCCATTCCCGGCGCACCAATCCTCCCAAGCCGTGTCCAGTGCGCGACGGTACTTCTGTGTGACGTTCGCCACATAATCCGCCGTCTTTAGTCGCCCTTCGATCTTGAAAGATCGCACGCCCGCGCCGAGCATCTCGGGAATCAGCGCGTGTGCGGCCAGGTCTTGGGGACTGAGCAAATATTGCATGTCGCCCAAGTCGACATCCCGGCCATCGCAAACGAGCTGGTACGGCAGCCGGCAGGCCTGCGCGCACTGTCCGCGATTGGCGCTGCGACCGCCCAACGACTCGCTGGTCATGCACTGACCGGAATAGGCCACGCACAGCGCCCCGTGCGCAAACGCCTCGATCGATGTGGTGGACTCGCGGCGGATCTCGGCGATCTCGCCGATCGACAGCTCCCGCGCCAACACGACGCGATCCAAGCCCAACGGCTCGACGGCGGCCAGGCACTCGGCACTGGTGATCGTCATCTGCGTCGAGGCATGCAGCGGCAGCTCGGGGCAAATTTGGCGAGCCAACGTCGCCACGCCCAGGTCCTGGACGAGAATGGCGTCCACCCCCGCCCTGGCGACGGCTACTACCGTCCGCTCCCATTCGGCCAGTTCGTCGCTGAAGACCAAGGTGTTCAGAGTGACATAGCCGCGGACGCCCCGGCGGTGCAGCATCGCCATCAGGTCCGCAAGCGAATCGAGATCGATGTTGGTGGCTCGCGCGCGAGCATTGAATCCGCGGTCAAGTCCGAAGTAGACCGCGTCGGCCCCGTTCTCAACCGCCGCTCGCGCGCAGTCCCGGTCGCCGGCGGGCGCCAACAGCTCGGGCGGTTCGGATTCGTTGTGTTCCAACGATGTCAAATTGCCGGATCCGTGAAGTCTTGGGGGTGGAACTGCGTACAATAACGACGGAAGGGAGTGCGAAGCCGGCGGGAGGAGCTGTCAAAGGAATCCATCGAAGAAATGGTCGGGCATCCAATTCGTGAACCATCGTCTACCGACGACCCTCGACGGACTCCACAGCGGTACGACGGACTTCCAGTCCGTCACTTCCCCGAAAGGTCCCTCAACCGAGGTAATTTGGCTCCCATTCCCCGCTAGTTCTTGTTATTTTCAGATCTTTGCATACCCTATTCTTGGCAGTCTTTTCCCAGCGGTCCAGAGGTCAGGCGGATGGCGGCGGTCATCGCCATTGGCGAAGAATTTCTCAGTCTCGTGCTCAAAAGCGGACTCCTCACCGAGGAGGCGATTGAGGATGCGCTGTGGAAGTTCGACCTCCGTCAGGAAAAAGCCGCCATCCCGATCGCTCAGGCGTTCGTGGACAAGGGACTGTTGACCAAGTATCAGGCGGAACAGCTCCTCCGCGGCCGCCATCGCGGGCTGATCTTCGACAATCGGTACCAGATCCTCTATCCCGTCGGATCGGGCGGCATGGGGGATGTGTTCGCCGCGTTGGACACCGAGTCAAACTTCAAAGTCGCCATCAAGGTACCGAACGAGACCCGTCGCGGCGAGTCGGCGATGCGGACTCGCCTGCAGCTCGAGGCGGAGGCCGGCATGCGGCTGGCCCATCCGAACATCCTGCGGACGCTCGAAATCGGCGACACCCAGGACTCCAGGGGCAAATACCACTACGTGGTGATGGAACTGGTCAAGGGCGTCAGCATGCGCGAGATGCTCGACATGCATCACCCGGTGCCGGTGCCGCAAATCTGCGACGTGATCATGCAGGCGGCCAACGGGCTGCGAGTCGCGCATGCGGCGAACCTGGTCCATCGCGACGTGAAGCCCGAAAACATCCTGATCCGCACCGATGGCGGCGTCAAAGTCCTCGACTTCGGCCTGGCAATGCTGGACGACAAGGACCAAGAGTTCGTGATGGCGATGATCGTCGGCCAAGATCGCGTCGGCACCGCCGACTTCGTCGCGCCCGAACAGTCGCTCAACAGCTACAACGTCGACTCGCGAGCCGACATCTACAGCCTCGGCTGCACGATGTACTTCGGGCTCACGCGGCGGCTGCTGTTTCCAACGCCATCGATCGCGGAGAAAATCCGCTGCCACCGCAAGCGGAAGCCACAGCCGGTTACGGACTTCCGCGGCGATGTGCCTGAGAAGGTCGTCCAGATCATGGACAAGATGATGGCCAAATCACCGGATCGGCGATTCCAAACCGCCGACGAAGTGATTGAGGCGCTTGCCCCGTTCGCGGAACGGCGCCCCGTGCCGTTCAACTACAACCAGGTCCTCCGCGCTCGCGCCAAGCTCGCGCGACGCAAACTCGCGATCCAGCAGTCCAAAGCCAGCCAGGCAATCGAAGCGAGCCAAGTCCGAGGCCCCGTGTCGGCCGACACCGTGGTTCCTCGCGACACGAAGGTCGACAAGCCCAAGCGGAACCGGCCGGACGAATCCGCCAGCTAACGCTAACCCCAACCGCCTGACCGCCTGCCTGACCGGACCAACCTTCGTCGCGCGGCATACTCGAGCCGACCTCGCCGTAAGCGTCGTCTTCAACGGCCTGTTTGAGCGTTGTCGCCATGGCCCGACGCCGGACGGAGCCCACGGTCGTGTCAATTCAATTGCCGTGATCCAACAACAGGTGAATCAACTCGATCAACACCTCCGGCTTGTACGGCTTTTGCAAGAAAACGCCGTTGGTGGGCACGTGCTCTCGGTAATGCGGAAAACCGCTCGAGAGAATGATCGGCATGTTGTGCCCGCGATGCCGCAGCTCGCCAATCAGGTCAACACCCGAAATGTCGGGCAATGTCGCGTCGACCACGATTAGATCGCAGTCGCCCAATGCGGCCTCCAGGGCGGCGGTTCCATTGTCAAACAACGTGGCCTGAATGTCCGTGGACTGCAGCCATGCGCCGAGCGACTCGCGCAAGGTGTTGTTGTCTTCGACGATGAAAACCTTCACTCCCATTGGAGCCGACCCGGCCTAGAGGACTTCCAATTGCCCGTTCAACGGGCGAATTGCACAACACCGTGCGGAACGCGCATGGCGACACTCGCAATTCCCTGGGGCGGCGATAATTTGCGATCCAATTCGCGGGATGCCAAATTCAGATTCCACCCCCAAAACAAAGCAGCTCCGTGACATCGGAACTCCGCCTGTCACTTATCCCGAACTTACATCGGGACGAATCGATATTTAACGAAGCAAAGCATGTCACGTGCCAAACGTGCCAAACGTGGGTGCAGCTGCGTAGCCCGTTTTTGGGGGTGTTTTCGGCACTTGGTCGAGCGCGGCTGGCAGGCAGTCGTTCAACTTGGTTGGCAGTCGTTCAACTTGGTTGGCGGACGATCAAACCAAACAAGGCCGCTGAAAACACCATTTGTCGCGGGTGCAACAACAACCCCCATTGGTGTTAACGCTAATGGCAACAGAAAGCACTAATCGATTTGATTATTTTGTTGATCGGCAAACTCGGCATAGCTGCCTGGCGGACCACCGGGCTTGTCGAGAATGGGCGTCACACGCTACGCGAAGCAGTCCGATTCCATGAAATCGAGGACAATCGACTTCGCCGAGTCGTTTAAGGAGGGGCCAAGCGGGTTCCCTTGGCTCAATTCGCCTGCCCGTCGTCGGCCGGCAGGCCCTCACTGACCAACCGCAACTCGGACAGCTCCAACTCGTCCGTGGCAGTGGGCGGAGGAGGTTGTTCCCAGCCGCCGCCCGCAGCGCGGTAAGCGCGAATCACCTGACGCACCGCCTCACCCTCGGCCAACTTCAGCAGATTGTCGGCCTCCAATTTGCGCTGATGGGCATCCAGGACGGCTTGAATCGAGACCAGGCCGTTTCCATATTGCGTCCTCGACAGCTTGGCAGCTCTCCCTGCCTCTTGTCGCGCCGCAGTCAGCAGTTCGACCCGCTGTCTTTGCCGCGCAAAGGAAGACAAGGCAGTCTCCGCCTCTTCGGCGGCGGCGATGACGGAGCGTTCGTAAGCCACCAGCGCCTGCTGCCACCGTGCAAATTGCGCGTCGATCTCCGCTTGGACTCTCCCTCGATTCAATAGATTCCAGCGCAAGGTGGGGCCCAGCGTGTAAGCCAGACTACGAGCGTTGAACAGCGATGAAAACGAGCGAGAGTCGAGCGAAATTGTGCCGGTCAGGCTCAAGTGGGGCAGCAATTCCGCCTCGGCCAGCCCGAGCAACGCACTCTCGGCAATCGCCTCTTGTTGTGCCTGGCGGACATCGGGGCGACGCCGAAGCAGATCCGCGGGCATGCCGACGGACAGGTGCGACGGGACGCGCGGAATGCGGCCCGGGCCGAGCAAGTCTTCCGCGGATCCCGCGGGCGGCAACCCAATCAACAAAAAAATGCGGTTCACCGCGGCTTGCAGCTCTGCCTCCAACAACGGTATCCCGGCCTCGGTCAGTTGCTGCTGCGAGGAGGCCTGCGCCACATCGAGCTCAGAGGTCAAACCCGACTCGTGGCGAGTCGAAGCCACTTCCGTGTTGGTGCGTTGCCAGCCCAGATTCTCTCTCGCCACATGCAACTGTTGTTGGAGCGTGCGGCAATGTACGTATTCGTCGGCGACCTCCGCCAACAACACGACCAGCACCTGCCTGCGTTCTTCCACGGCGGCGCACTGTTTGGCAGTCGCCGCGTCGTTGAGATGCTCCAGGCGACGAAACAGGCCGACTTCCCACGCAGCGTCGATGCCTACGGACCAGGACTCAAAAGCAGTCCCGACTCCAGCGGGCAGGATGCTATTGCCGGACTGGCTCTGCCTTCGGTCGTGCCGCAATGCCTTCCAGTCGCCCTGAGGCTGGTACTTTCCAACTGCCGCTCGGCGTCGCGCCCGCGTCTCCGCAATCCGCCAACTCGCCTCTCGGAGGTCCAAGTTGCCGGAAGCGGCATGCGAGACGAGCTGGTCCAGGACGGGGCTCTCCAAGGTGGTCCACCAGGCGGCAAGCTGCTCGTTGTCGCTGGTGGCGTCAGGCTCCAGCCACTGTTCGCTCAGTCCCACGGGCTGAGGACAACACGTCCGACGGGTTTGGCACCCCACCAACAGCAACACCAGGACGACCGCGCACCCCGCCAAGCCCCGGCAGATTGGCGCCGTCATTCCAGCAATCGGCCCAGCATCTCTCCGCAAAGCCAGCCGGGTCTTCTTCAACAGGCTGCTAGCCTCAAACAGCATGAGCGGACATTTCGGAAGGAAGGCTACGTTCGCTGCAGTGCGCACAACACGCACAATAGTTACCGAAAGAAGACTCGACTTTTCCGCCACGCCCCCTTGAAGGGAGCGGTTCGCAACCTCACGACAGCAATAGTCCGCAGAATCGGCACAATCGGAACGGCCTCAACGGGCAATCGGAGCGTTCATCGCGATGGAGGCCCGACGAGTCACACCAAGTCGCCAAGACGCAAAGTTCATTGGTGGGATCGCACGTGGAGCGTACTTGGATCCCCTTCTTTCTTTGCGTCTTGGCGGCTTGGCGTGAGAAATTCGACGCTGGGCCGCCTTCACTCCGCCGGAAAACGCTGGGGCGATTGCCGGAATCGGTGTTTTTCAACGTCTAAGAGACGTTCACGAAGACTTTGTCCGCCGCCAATGTGGCGAAACGTGCCCGGAGTCAGTTGGGCAGTCTGCAACCCCAAGGCGAAGAAATTGGCTTGCGCCTCCCGTTCATCCTGGCAGGGGAAGATCCGCCGGGCATCGGCCGCTCGAATGAGGCCAGGATTGAAAGTGAAGTGCGCGGACTCGGCCAGCAAATAGCCCGGCTCCAGTCGCCATTCCATGAGACTTCCGCTCAAAGCGTGGCGAGTCGCAACGGGCTCATGGCGATCCCGCAATCGGACCTGGCCCACCATTGGGCTGCGTTCGAGGATGTCACCGGCGCGAGCCAGCCAGCTTTCATCGGCGCCGCTGGCCTCCCAGTCGTCCTCCAGATGCAGCACATACTCGACATTCACATTCTTCAAAAGCCTGAGCACTGCCAAGCTGGTCGCCGGTCCAATCGGCATCCGCGCTCCTTCGAGAACCACGCAATCGTCAACAAAGTCAAGCGAGCTCACATAGTCGCATGTTGGGTCGTCGGCGCCGTTGATGACGACCTGCACAAAGTGCTCTGCCAACAACCATGGTGCACGGGCCTGCAACGCCGCAATCGTTCGCGACAGCAGCTCTGGCCGCCCTCCTGTCAGCAGGCTTACTCCAACCGGCAT
>JAGQPF010000243.1 GCA_020426845.1 Planctomycetales bacterium | reverse complement strand
TCTCGACGCCGTTGTTCATGATCTCGATGAAGTAGTCGTCGCCGAAGATCTCGTGGAACCAGCGCGCCGTCTCCATCGCCGGCTCGAGATCGGAGACGTCCGCGTGGCCGGAGAGAATGCGGCGGTTAAATTCGCTGGAGACGCAGCCGCTGAGGCAGATGATGCCCTCGCGATGATCTTGCAGCAGCTGCTTGTCAATGCGGGGCTTGAAATAGAAGCCCTCCAGCGAGGCGGCCGACGCCATCTTGATCAGGTTGCGAAAGCCCTGCCGGTTTTTGGCCAGCAGCGTCAGATGGAAGCTCGACTCCTTCATGCTGCCGCCGCCTTTTTCAAAGCGGCTGTTGGGCGCAATGTAGGCCTCGTAACCGAGGATCGGATTGATGTTGGCGTCCTTGGCCGTGCGGTAGAACTCCAACGCGCCGTGCAAGTTGCCGTGGTCCGTCAGCGCCAAAGCGTTCATGCCGTGCTCGCTCGCCCGCGCAATCAACTTGGGGATGGCGCCGGCGCCGTCGAGCAGACTGTAGTGGCTATGGCAGTGTAGATGAGCAAAGGGGCGAGTGCTCATGGAACCACTCCTTGGTAGGCTTGTGTATTCATCCACTACAAGTTTGCCGCAAGTTTTGGGGCGGCGCCGGACTCGAGATGCAGCGACACCGGCTCACGCCCTAACTTAAGCATTTGCATGCCGCCAACAAGCCGGGTGGAGGTCGGGGCGACAGCGGCCGATTTGCCGGTGGCGGCGCTCATGCCGAACGGGCAAGTTGGCAATTGTGGGGCGTTCTTTTGCCCTCTTGCGTGCGTTTTCGTTACAATTTACTTCCCCCGCCCCTCCTACCTGCTGCGAGTGCCGATATGCTCTCCCGCCTTCTCCGGCTGGCTCTTTCCGCCATTCTCATCGTCGGCGCCTTCGCTCACACCGATGCTCAAGAGCCCGACCTCGGCGACTTCCCCGCCGTAATCAACACGCAACCGCTGGGTGAATCACCGAGCACGCCCGAGGAGGCCGCGGCCGCGATCACCTGTCCCGATGGGTTTCAGGCGACGCTGTTCGCTGGCGAGCCGGCCGTCAGCCAGCCGATCGCCATGGCGTTGGACGACCGCGGGCGACTGTGGGTCGCCGAGTGTTATACGTATGCCAAGCTCGGCTACGACGAGCAGTTTCGGGATCGCATCGTCATTCTCGAAGATGTCAACGGCGACGGCCGCCATGACAAGCGGACCGTGTTTTGGGACCAGGGCTTGCGGCTGACGGGGTTGGTCATTGGACATGGAGGCGCGTGGATACTCAATGACGGCGCTTTGCAGCGACTGGCTGACGAAGACGAAGACGATCGCGCCGACGGCCCTCCCGAAACGTTCCTGCACGGGTTTGCCAAGGACCGAGCCCTGCACAACATCGTCAATGGTTTGTTATGGGGGCCCGACGGCTGGCTCTACGGTCGACACGGCATCACGGCTACGTCCACCGTCGGACGCCCGGAAGACGGGCCCGAGCAGATGGTCTCGCTCAACTGTTCCATCTGGCGGTTCCATCCGGTGCGCCGCGAGTTCGAGGTGGTCACCAACGGCACGACCAATCCGTGGGGAATGGATTTCAACGACTGGGGCGAGCTGTTTTTCACGAACAACGTGATCGGACATTTGTGGCATGTCGTGCCCGGCGCCCACTACAAGCGGATGTTCGGCGAGGACTTCAACCCACACCTTTACGAGTTGATCGATCAAACCGCGGATCACTATCACTGGGACAACGCGGCGAACTGGACGGACTCGCGCGATGGCGTCGGCAAGCACGGCGAGCTGGGCGGTGGCCACTCACATTGCGGCGGCATGATCTACTTGGGTGACCGCTGGCCGGCGGAGTATCGCAACCGCATCTTTATGTGCAACACGCATGGTCGGCGCGTGAACCAGAATTTGCTGGAGCGTGCCGGCTGCGGGTATGTCGGGAAGCGATTGCCCGACTTCATGCTGGCAAACCAGCCCTGGTTTCGTGGCGTGGATCTGAAATGCGGACCGGATGGCGACGTCTACGTCAGCGACTGGACCGATCTGGGTGAATGCCATGACCGCGATGGAGTGCATCGCACCAGCGGCCGCATCTACAAGATTTGCTATGGCC
>JAGQPF010000242.1 GCA_020426845.1 Planctomycetales bacterium | reverse complement strand
TAGCTCGATTCGCAAGAATTCAGCCGACTGCTGAAGTTTTGCAACTTCAGCTACCAGCTCCGTGGCCTCGCGTGCTCCACCTACCCTACATTTATTCGTACGTTTCATCACTCTCTCCCTCACGGCGCCGGCTCAATCGCAATCGTCACCGTGACATACTCCTCGCTGGCGGTGAGCGTAAAGTTGGCCGCACCACTATCGCCGGCCGTGCCCTGCATCGTGTACGCCGCCCCTCCAGAGCAATCGCCGGTGCTACTACCCGACTCATCCATGACGATGGTTGTATGACCCGCCATGCCCGCATCGCCAAGCGTGACATCGCCGTCGTCGAAGCCGCCGATTCTCAATATCATGGTGTCAGTCGACGTAGTCGTAACCGCGGGACAAGTAGGCGACGAAGAGGCATTCGCAGACGAAGCAAACGTGGAGATTGGATTATCGGGATCGTGCCCAGTAAACCGCATCATCCAACCAAACGCGGTTTCGTTGGTCCACCAAGAGAAGGTTTGCAAAGGTATTTCCGAACCGTCCGCTATCTTCCACCAGATGCCAAGCGTAACTCGACTGTTGTTTGTCTGGACTGCGAGCTGATTCCAACCAAACGGAGCGTTCACTGGCAGCGGCCCCCCGTCTAATGCCAACGCCGCAACCAGGAGGTCTCCTGCGGCAGTTCCGGGGGGCAGGTCCATCATGAGGCTAGTCACTGTCACACTAGTCTTCGCTTGAGTGAATTCCTCAAACACAATGCCGGTATTGGGAGCATTGTTGTCCAGATCATCTCCCAGGGCCCATTGGATCGCGCGCTGCATCAGCGTTTGACCGTTGGCGTTGAGCGCCGTGAAATCGAACGAATCGTCACCCCACGGCAGCTTCACTCGCCGCCCGACAGCGTTGCCCCCTCCGGCCAGCGCCCCACCCGATTCGATTGCTACCAACTCCTCGTAAATCGCCTGACCGGGTCCCTGGGCAAGTGTCGCAGCTCCCGCCGGAGGATATCCCTGAATGACGATCAGCGGCTGAGTGCTATCCAGAATACTCAGCGTTCCGAGTCCCAGCGTCTCGGTGATGTAGTGAGAGCTGTCGATGATCTCGGTGCTGGTGGCGCTGGTGGCCACCTGGCCGGTGCCAAACCCATAGTCGATCATGCTCTGTTTGTCTTCGATCACGATGCCGATCGACTTGTCTTTCAGTTTGGTCCCCAGCGACGTGGCGTCAACTTCTTCTGACACATAAGCCGCATCAACATTCCCCACCGCCGTGTCGTAGTTGGCCTGCGTATCGTTGTCGTCGATCAGCGTCACCGTGTAGCCCCACGATTCGATCAGCGCCTGTCGAGCCGTCTCTTGGCTTGTGAGACTCCCAGGATTCTTGACTACCAACAGAATGCCCTGGGGCGTGTCTACCGCAGCTGCCCCGCCGGCCCATTCGATCGCCCGCCGCACCAGCGTCCGGCCATCGTCGGTCAATTGCCCCGTGCTGAAACTACCGCTGGCCCAAGGCATCGCCACTCGACGACCTGCGACCGTGCCGCCGGCTTGCAGCGCGTCGCCCTTGTCCAAGACCGCCAGCCCCGCCTCTGCTCCCCATTGCCCCAAGGCTTGCAAATCGGCCGACAGCGTCCCGCCCAACGACGTCATCGGCTGCCCCGTCGCTACCACTGCCAAGGGGCCCAGCGCAAAATCAGCCGTTATGTAGTGCTGGTTGTCCGCGATCTCTAACGTCGAACCCGTCAGGCCCGCATACTCCGAAGCAAACCCGAACTCGTCGACCAGGCCCGCCTCTTCGCTCACCACGCCAATCGTCGCGCCCACGAGCTTCGTGCCCAGCGACGTAGCATTGACCTTCTCCGACACGTAAACCACGTCGTTCTCTGTCAGCGCCGTATCGTAATTCACCTGCGCGTCGTTGTCGTCGATGCGCGTAACCGTGTAGCCCCAGCTCTCAAACAGGGTTTGCCGCGCCAGCTCTTCGCCGTTAGGCAGTATGGTATTGGTCATCACCATCAGCAGCCGATCGGCGCCGTTGGGCGGCGGCGGCACTGGCGCCTTCACGCTCCGCGTTTGATACGTAAAACTGAATTGCTTGATCGCAGGCGCCAGTTTGACCGACGACGAACCGTTGTACTCGTACGTCAGCGGATCGCCGTCCGTGCCGCTCCACGCATAACGAATCGTTTCGCTCACCCCGTCGCCCGTCCGATCGGGAACCGTAAACGTCACCGCCGTCGCCGTTCGCTCGCTGAAGCGAATCGCTTGCTGCAGATCGGCCATCATCGTGCTCAAGATCGCCTGCCCTGCCGATTGATTCATCGCCCGGGTGTTGCGATCGAAACTCTGGCTCGCCAGATACAAACTGCCCGAGAGGCCCGCCACCAAGGTGGCCCCCGCCGCAGCACTCGCCACCAGTTCCAGCAG
>JAGQPF010000241.1 GCA_020426845.1 Planctomycetales bacterium | reverse complement strand
GCTGTCGGATTACTGTTGGGTCGTTGCCGGCGTTCGTTCTTATGGGCGAGGCTGGTTGGCGGGTTTGCCCCGCGGGTGAAAGCGGCGATTAAAGGCCTCGGGGTCAAACGGATCACCGCTCGGCGCATCGCTCGATTCAGCCGGCAATTCCGCAGGTGTTCCCAGCGGCGCCGCGGGCCCGCCGGCGCTCGGCGTCTGCTCTGCGGAACCGATCGTGGGACTTGGCGTGGGTGCACCCGGCGCACCCGGCGCACTGGTCACACTAGTCGGGGGAGCGGTCGACGGGGCAGTCGGCGGTCCAAGCTCGCCCATCGGTCGCTTGTCGCCGCCCAGCAGCAATCCCTGTCTTTCCACCCAAGCCGCGAGTCGAACGTACTGAGGATCATCGGCTTTGAACGGCGCCTTGTCGGCTCCGTGAGCCTCGAGGGCCCGCGTCAGCAACTTCGATTTTTCCGGCGAGGACTGGTCGATCCAGGGCACGACCAACTCCCAATTGCGCTCGACTAATCGCTTGGTGAAATGGCGCTGCAGCGGCTGGAACAATTCGAAATCACCCAATGCAGCGCTGCCGTGGCAGCAGTTGGCGGCACATCCATTGAGCAGGATCGGCAGCACCTCGCGTCGGAATTCCTCCAACACGACCGGAGGTTGGTCGCTCATCCGCGGCGTCTGCGGCTTCACGGGATTCGGCGGTGCGGCAGGACGCTGATAGCCCGCTTGGACGAATCCGGCACGTCCATTGCGGTGCTCGAGATTGGCGTCGACGATCGGCGCGGGTTGAGGATTGAGGGGCACCGCTGCTTGCCCGGCGGAGGTGGATTGCACGCCGGCTACGCTGCGAGCCGCTTTGGACTGGGTTTCGAGGCGCCGTTGGATTACGGGGATCAATTCGTGGCGAGGCTCCTGCCGCATGGCGATCAGCAGTTCGTCCGCCGCTTGTTCAAAGAGCCGATGTTTGATGCACCAGTCGGCCAGTTCCAAGTGGCCGAGCGGCGTGTTCCGCTTTGCTGTCCGCAGCTGGAGATAAGCGTCCGCCAAGGTGTTTGCAAACACCTGTACTTTGGCGGCCGGAATTCCGATCTCGCCTTGCCCGACATGGACGCGATAGTAGTCGCCGATTTGCTCGACAATGCCCTCGACGACGTTGCCGTTTTGCAGCAGCAACACACCCGGCGCCGCGTTCGATGCGGAAGGCGGAGCACTGCGTGCCGCCCGTGCGACATCCTGCGCGCTGATGGCGGCGGGCGCCGCCATCAGCAACATCAAAGCGACGAGTCGGCGCCAACCAACCACCTCCCGGCGTCCAACGAATCGAGATCCACTGGTTGCATCCGCCATCCAACTACCTTCCTTCGCCCGAGGCGTCGATTCAGCGCTTGGTTTGCTAAGCGGTGGGAGATTAGAGACCCGCGATCACAACGTCTAGTGCAACCTCCGTATTCGTCAGAAGCCGACGCACGGCGCCTCCGTGACCCCGCCGTGGCCCGGTACGTGGGCGTCGGCGTGCTGGTGAAGGACTGGGTGACGAACTATACTCGGGGCTTGTTGAAAACACTCGGGCGGCCACCGACGTTAGGACTCGGCTCCCCCACACGGACTCCTTCTCTCCGCAGCCGCCATTGCCGAGGTTCGTGACGCATGGAACGACGCACGGTGGTTTTTTCGGGACACGTGCAGGGAGTGGGGTTTCGCTTCACGACGAATCGGATCGCAGCCGGGTTCCAAGTCACTGGTTACGTGCGGAACTTGTCCAATGGCACCGTGGAGTTGGTGGCGGAAGGGCAGATCGAAGAGTTGGACGCGTTTCTGGCCGAGGTGAACCACCGTATGGAGGGGTTTGTGCGCGACACCAAGGTGGATTCGACCAACATTGAGAGTCCACGATTCAAGGAGTTTACGATCTCCACACAAATCGGGTGAATTGCGCGAACCGGGCGATTCTGGCGATCGTAGCACCATTTTCATCTTTTCCGTTTTTATCCATTCTTCTCCGTTCTCATTCTTGGACGACAGATGACGCTGGTGATGCTGGGGCAGACAATCCCCGACTGGGCGAACAATTTCTTAATGCCCATTTGGTTGTTGGGGCTGGGCGCTCTGTTGGGGATCTTGGTCTTGTTGGTCCTGTGGGCCGTCGCGTTTGGCGTTGGTCTATTGCCCGGCTGCGGCAAGATTCGCATGGCGGCTCACGAAGCGCCGCGAATTGTGCAGGAAGGGCCGATGGCGTTTCTTTCGGTGGCGATTCTCGCCATGGCCGGCTTCGGGGTGTTGGGCTTTGCGCTCATGCGCGACTCGCTTGACATCGTCGAATCGCTGCGGCGGTTGCCGGTGGTGGGGGAGGTCCCCTACCAGGTGCTGGTCGAAGCGACGCCACGTGACGAGCTGGGCGAGGCGGATGCAGCCAAGGAGGCGACTTTTCCGGTCAATGTGAATCGCCGTGAGCTGGACACCATTCAGATTCAGTCCAGCGAGAACGTGTTGATCTACAGCAAGCCGTTTGAGGAAGGAGTTCGCCGGGAGGGATTCGATGTGGCCGCGGGGATTCCGTTCAACTGGTCCCGCAACAGCTCGAGCATCGACGACTTTCCGGATGGCATGGTGACGGAGTTGTATGTCGTCAATCGTGGCAATCGTCCGGCTGACATTTCAATGGTCGTGAATCTGCGGCCGGCCAATCCCGAGGTGCGTCACATCGTGATCACGGCCGTCTGCGTCGTGGTGGTCACGCTGTTGTACTTTGTGCTGGCGGTGTTTATGCCGCGTCTTTCCGCGATCGCTCTGGCCACCTTCAAGTCGGAGGTGGCCGCGCCGATGTTCTTGATCCTTGTCGGCCTCGGCGTGGTCGGCTTGGCGATCTTCGTGATTCTGCCCTACAACACGTTGGGCGAAGACATCAAGATGCTCAAGGACAACGGCCTGACTTTGATCATGCTGTTCGGCATGCTGCAGGCGGTGTGGGCCGCCGGCACCTCGGTGTCGGAAGAGGTGGAGGGCCGCACGGCGCTGACGGTGCTCTCCAAGCCGATCACTCGCCGTTCCTTCATCATCGGCAAATACGTCGGGATTCTCTGGACGGTGTTGTTGCTGTTCGTGCTGCTGGGGCTGTGGTTCCTGACGGCGATCTCCTACAAGGTCATTTACGACGCCAAGGAGAACTCGACGGAGTCGCCGGTCGCCACGGTTGGCAGCCAATTTGATCGCGACGAGGTGTGGCAGGTGTGCCATCAAGAGGTGGCCGAGACCGTGCCGGGTTTGGCACTGGCATTTCTCGAGACGGCGGTGATGGCGTCGCTCGCGGTGGCGATTTCGACGCGGTTGCCGTTGCTCGCCAACATGGTGATCTGCCTATCGATCTACGTGCTCGGACATCTCACTCCGGTGCTGGTGTCATCCTCCGGCGCGGCGCAGCAGTTTGAGATCGTCGTCTTCGCCGCCCAATTCATCGCGACCGTGCTGCCCAATCTGGAGTCGTTCAATGTCGCCCCGGCGGTGGCTGGCGGCGTGGAGGTGCCGTGGAGCTATCTCGTGATGGCGCTGCTCTACAGCCTGGTGTACAGTTTGATCGCGATGTTCCTGGCGTTGTTCTTGTTCGAAGACCGCGACCTGGCTTGACCTCATGGGCGACGGGAAACGCGGGGTAGCGTGGACCGAGAGACGCGGCTCTGCTCACTCGTTGCGTTGGAGGGGGTGAGATGCAGAGCCCCTATCTCGACCGGATTCGATCGTGGCGCCGTGGCTCGGCTTCGTGGTTGCGTTGGGTCTTGGCGTTGTTGTCAGCCGTCGTGTTGTGCGCGATGACCTTGCTGGGCGGCGCAGCGATCCATTTTCTGGTTGCGCGAGACGCCGCGGTCTCGGAAGTCGCCGCGCCCACCGATCCACTGTTGGGCGGATTAATCCGCGAGCTGGCCGCGGGACGCTTCGGCGGTGTGCCGCAAATCACCTGGATCTGCGGGCTGCTTGCCGGTTTCGCTTTGGTGTTGTGGCTGCTTTGGCGAATGATGACCGGCAATGGCCAACACGAGGCGACGGCGGCGCTCTCTCGCCTCCGCCGCGAGATTCATGAGCAAGCGAGCGTGCCATCCGTCGCGGATGTGTTTAGCCATGTTTCGGAGGCGGAGCAGTTGCTGGTCCATCAGTGCGAGCCGATCCGGCATGGGCTGACAGCTTATTGGCAGCAAGCTCCGCGATGCCAGATCGGCGCCTGCTCCTTGCTGGCGACGGCGATGATCGTCGACCCTTGGATGTCGCTGCTCGGCGCGTTGTTGGCGTTCGCTGGCTACTGGCGATTTCAAGTGGCGGTCCAGTCTGCCGAAGAGCGGGCGCGGGCGCTGCACGGCAAGGCGGCCAAATCGGAGAGCCTGTTGCTGGAGTCGATCCGTCTGGCGCCGTTGGCGGCCATGTTCGGGCTGGCGGAGACACCGGGCGAGCCATTCGAGAAGAACCTGCGCTTGCACGATGCCGCGGAGCATCGCGGCCATTTGGTGCGAGCCATGCTGGGGGCGCGGGCAGTGGGCCTGACGCTGGGCGCCAGTCTGCTGTTGCTGGCTGCCTTCTGCATGTCGCAGCGACTGCCGCTGTCGGCCGGCGCCACGATATTCCTCGCGCTCGCCGGGGCCAGCTACCTTGCCTTCCGCTTGCTGTCGCTTCGCGAAGTGGTCGAGCGGGCCGACGCCGCCGCCGAGGCGGTGTTCGCCTATTTGGGACGAGGCCGCGAGCTGCCGTTGAGCAGCACTCCTCGGCGGCTGCAGCCGCTTGCCGAGTCCCTGCGGCTCGAGGGCGTCAGTTGGGAGGACGGCACGGGCCGGCGGGTGCTCAACGACGCCACTTGTGTGATCGAACACGGGACGCTTACGGCAATGCTGGCGTCGGACGAAGACTCGCCAGCGGCGATCGCAGCGCTGCTTTCCAGGTTGGAAGATCCGCTGGAGGGCCGAGTGCTGTATGACCAAGAGGACATTCGCGGGGCGGCGCTGAAGGATGTGCGGCAACAGGTCTCGTTGGTCTCGTCGCGTCCGCTGTTGTTCACCGGGACCGTCGAGGAGAACATTCGTTGCGGCGCCGCCCCCGGCAGCTTGCCGATCGATGTGACGGAGGCGGCGGAGCAGTGCGGGGCGCTGGCGGCGATCCGCGATCTGCCGCAAGGGATGGCGACGCTCGTCGGTCCGCTGGGACTGGACTTGGGCCGCGACACGAGCTTTCTGGTCATGCTGGCTCGCGCCGTCGTCCGCAACCCATCCGTTTTGATTGTGGAAGAGCCCGAGGACGGCGAGCTGGTGCCCGCTGCGATCCGCGCGGCGGCTCGCCAACGCACCATGCTGCTGATCCCCTCGCGAATCGACAGCCTTCGACAATCGGCGCGAGTGTTGGTGCTGCATCAGGGACGCATTCAAGAGCAAGGCACGCACGCCGAGCTGCTGCAGTCCAGCGACCTCTATCGCCATATGAACTACATGCGCTTCAATCCGTATCAGGCCAGTTTCCCCAACAGCGGCGCCGGCTGAGCATGATTGTTGTACGAGACTTATGGAAGAGCTTTCAGGCTGACGGCCGCCAAGTGGACGCGGTTCGGGGAGTGTCGTTTCATGTCGAACCCGGCGAAGTCTACGGACTGCTGGGGCCCAATGGCGCAGGCAAGACCACAACCCTGCGGATGATCCTTGGGCTGTTGGATCCCGACACCGGATACACCGAAGTCGACGGGTATCGCACGATCGAGAGCGCTCGCGAGGTGAAGGCGAGAATCGGCTTCGTCTCGGCTGGCGCCGGACTCTATCCTTGGCACACCGTGCGGGAGATGCTGCTGTATTTCGCGGACATCTACGGCGTGTCGGACGCGGACGCTCAGCGTCAACTGTCGAATCTGATCGACGTGCTGGATCTCGGCGACTTTGTCGACCGGCGAGGCGTGTCGTTGAGCACCGGGCAGCGTCAGCGTGTGGTGCTGGCGCTCGGGCTCATTCACGATCCGCCCGTGATGATGCTCGACGAACCGACGCGAGGACTGGATGTTGTCGGCAGCGACGTCGTCTTTCAATACATTGGCCAGCTTCGCGAGCTGGGCAAAGCGGTGGTCATCTGCACGCATCGCTTGGAGCAGGCAGAGCGGATTTGTGACCGCTTTGGGCTGATGCATCAAGGCCAACTTGCCTATGAAGGCACCTTGGCGGACCTGCGTCAGCAGATTGGGCAGGAAACGCTCGTCGATATGTTTCTTGGCATCCTTCGCACACAGCGCGAGGCGTCGCAATGAGCCGACCACGACGAGGCGGACGCACCTCGCGACTGATTCGAAAGGAGCTCCGCGAAATTCTTCGCGACCGTCGCACCATCTTCACGTTGGTGCTGATGCCGATGCTGGTTTACCCGATGCTGAACTTGGTGTTCCAGCGCTATTTGCTCACCAATTCGGCGTTGGCCTCGCCCCAGAACCCGAAGCAAGTCGTCATCGGATTCGAATCGCGCCAAGCCGCCGAACGCGTGCTCGAACTGCTTCGCGAGGCCCAGGCGATCAAGCAGTATCGAGAGGCGTTGCAGCGGCGAAGGGAGCAATGGGAGCAAGAGCAGCGGCAACAGCAAAAGCAACAGAAACAGCAGCAAGATGCGGGAAGTGAGGCGCCGCAACCTCCGGCCGAGGAGTTTCGCGAGCCGCAGGCCGACGAGACCTCCAACATCAACAACCAAGGCGTGCCGGACTCAACAGCGAACGCGCCAGGCATCGGAGAGAGCAGGGCAGGCAATGGCGGACCCGAGGCAATGCCGCCTGCCGAGCCGCAAGGGGACTCGCCGTTCGATGGCGCCGTGCGCCCCGAGTTCGAATGGAAAGTGTGCCAGGACGTGGAGAGCGAGCTGCGGTCGCTCGAGGTGGACCTGGCAATTCGGCTGCCCCGCGCCGAGCTGCCAATGGAACTCGAGTTGCTGCATCGAGAGCAGTCGGATCGCAGCCGCGAGGCGCTGGATTTGGTCGAGTCGGCGTTGAACCGTCTGAACCTGGAGTTCTATCGCCGACTCACGCCACGCCCCCTGCGACGTCCGCCGC
>JAGQPF010000240.1 GCA_020426845.1 Planctomycetales bacterium | reverse complement strand
TTGGCCGTTTTAGGCGCGATGGCTGCGTTGTGGTTGCAGCGACTCAATCCGCCGAATCCGGACATCGCGATTGCGGACTTGGCGGCTGTCCGGCCTTCGTTTCCCTTTTTGTTTCTCTGCGCCACGACCGCGATTTGCGCGATGATTCTGCCGGGGATTAGCGGCGCGATGGTGCTGTTGATGTGGGGCGTCTACGCCTACTTGGCGGACATTCCTCACCTGTTGGTTCACGGCGAAGAGATCGCGCTTTGCCTGAAGACCATCGCCGTCTTTGGCGCTGGCTGCGCGCTTGGCCTGCTGACGTTCAGCAAAGTGCTGCGTTGGCTGCTTGAATTGCACCGCGCTCCGACGCTCGCGACGCTCGCCGGTGTCATGCTTGGCGCCTTGCCGCAGATCTGGCCCTTTCAAACGGACCTGACACCGCACATCGAGAAGGTGAAGTACAAGCAGTTTCAGCCGATCCTGCCCGGCTCGTGGGACGGCGAAGTCACGGCCTGTCTGTTGGTCGCCCTGCTCGCCGGAGCACTCGTGCTGGCGGTGGACTATAGCCGTCGCTGGTTCCCCTCGGATTCCGACGGCGGTCAAACCGAAGCTCGGTAGCCCCGCGCGCCGTTTGCCCTTGCAGCGTTTGCTTGAAAAAGTGGGCACAAACGACGGCACAAAAAAAGAGGCACCCGCGATGGGCGCCTCTTCACTTTTTCGATTGGCCGAAGCGGTCTTGGCCGAAGCGGTCGCTATCGCTCTCCTGCCCGGAACGCCAAGCGGCGTTTACTCGCGCGGGCGAATGGCGCCGGTGAGGCCGCTGTAGTCCACTCGGTCGTCGACGTGCCAAAGCGGCTCGCCCAGTTCAACGCGGCGGCGGAGCACCTCGATCTTGTCGGGCGAGCCAGCCGGGGCGTCGGTCGCCTCGAACTCGTCGGAAGCGGTGGGGGCGAAGTCTTCGTCGTGGCCGTACTTCAGAATGGCCTCAAAGACGTTGTCGATGCGTTTTTTATCCACGTTACGAACTCCAGAGTCAAAAGTAAGAGCGGTGCGGCCGGGCCGAAATGCCAAACGCTCAAGGAATGGCGGGAAGTCGGCCGTTGCCGTAAGGTTTTTCAAATAAGTGAGTTAGCGAGACTTTTGCCGGTTGGTTCTCGGTCGCAATCGCGTCCGGTTCGCAATTAGCCGCAATCTCGCTGCAATCTCGCCAAGGGGGGGAAAGGGCACGATAGGGTTTTTGTTTCCTGCCCCCCTATTCACTTCGCGAAATTATTGGTAGCCGGCAGGTGAGTGTCAAGCATTTTGTGGTCTTCGTGAAGATTGATCGAGGATTTCCGCCCTTGTGCAGCCGTGAGGAAAAGTATTCGGTTAACCGAAGGCTTGACCGTTAGCGAAGCTGAAGGGATTAGCGAAAATCGGGCGGCGTGATTTAGTGGGGCTTAAGTTTCCCTAGTTGGCTGTTTTGCGGCGAGCCTTCGGTGATCCGAGCCGCACTCCCTCGCTAGAGGCTCGCATCGCTTTGGGCGGTTCAGGGCCGTCGAGACACCGGTTACGCTACGTGCTGTCGCGAATTGCGTCGAAAAAAATTTTTTTCGCTCGATGGCCACTCGCGGCGCGGGGGCCATCCGAGCGACCTCTTCCCCACAGCTAGCAGACGGTTGTTAAGTCTCAACCGGCCATCGAGACCGACATCCCTCGGCAACAAACGCTGGTCCGCTTGCCGGAGGCTCCCACCCCCACAATGCGATCGCCAGCGATCGGGCCGTATCCGCCTGCTTCACCTCACCGGAGAAACTTCATGTGGCGCCAGCGAGAAATCGTCTTGCCTCCCTACTCCCGTGGCTACCACCTCATCACGGCCCAAGTGGTCGAATCGCTGCCCGAGCTTCAAGAGTGCCGTGTGGGGTTGCTGCATCTGTTCCTCCAGCACACGTCCGCATCGCTGACCATCAATGAGAACGCCGACCCGGACGTGCGAGTCGACATGGAGTCCCTGATCAACGCGATGGTGCCGGAATCGTTCCCCTACGTGCACACGATCGAAGGGCCCGATGACATGCCCGCCCACATGAAGGCGTCGCTGATGGGATGTTCGCTTGTGCTGCCGGTGGGGAGCGGGCAGCTGCGGCTGGGCACGTGGCAGGGCATCTATCTTTGCGAACATCGCAACCGAGGCGGACGCCGTCGCCTGGTGGCGACACTGCAGGGCGAATAGCCGGCGAGCGGGCCTCCATCGCAGGCGCCCCGGTGAGGCCCGGTGATGCTGACGCCCGCGGGGCGAAGCACAACGGATGCTGGTCACGGCTACTGGCTGGACTGTTGCGCGATTGGTAGGATTTTCGAATGACTACCCCAATGATGCAGCAGTATGATCAGGCCAAAGCAGCCTGTGGCGATGCTATTCTGCTCTTTCGCATGGGCGACTTCTACGAGTTGTTTCATGACGACGCAAAAACGGCGGCCAAGGCGCTCGGCCTGACGTTGACGAGCCGGGACAAGGGGGACAACCCGATCCCCATGGCCGGCTTCCCGCATCACCAGCTGGAGGGGTACCTCGCGAAGCTCATTGCCGCGGGATTTCGCGCGGCCGTCTGCGAGCAGATGGAGGATCCCAAGAAGGCCGTCGGCATCGTCAAACGCGAGATCACTCGCGTTGTCACACCAGGCACGTTGACCGACGATGCCTTGTTGGACCCCTTGGAGGCCAACTATCTCGCGGCTGTGGTGCGGGAGCGACCGACGCGTGGGCCGGAGCGAGTGGGGATTGCTTGGTGTGAGTTGTCCACCGGCCGCTTCTTGGCGATGGTCGCCGATGCTCACTTGCTTGACGACGAATTGGCTCGCATCGAGCCGGCGGAATGCCTGCTGGCGGAGGACGAACTGCCGCCGAACTACGAAGTCCCCGTAACGACGCGGCCGGGTTGGTGTTTCGGCTACGACGGCGCCAGGAAATCGTTGGAGCGACACTTTGGCACCGCCACCCTTGACGGCTTTGGCTGGCATGACGACGAGACGGCGGCGATCCGTGCGGCAGGCGCGATCCTGGATTACCTGCAGGAGACGCAGCGATCGTCGCTCGACCACATCAAGCGGCTCACCCCGTACCGCGCTGGCGACACCTTGGAGATCGACGCCGCGACACGTCGCAGCCTCGAGCTGACCCGCAAGTTGCGAGACGGCCAGCGCGAGGGTTCGTTGATCTCGGTGATGGACCGCACAGTGACGCCGATGGGGGCCCGGCGGCTTTCGGATTGGCTGTCACACCCCCTGACCTCCGTGGAGGCCATTGAGCAGCGTCTGGACGCGGTGGAGGAGTTGCAGCGGGACGATCGATTGCGTCGCGATGTCCGCGAGCAGCTCAAGGCCTGCCACGATCTGGAGCGGCTGCTGGCCAGGGTGTCGACGGGCCGCGCCGGACCGCGCGATTTGGCCTACGTCGGCGCCACACTCGGCCGACTTCCCAAATTGCGGGACGCTCTGGCGGGGTGTCGGAGCAGTCTGGCGGCCGAGCTGCGCGACCAACTCGCCAGCTGCCCCGAACTGGCCGAAGCGTTGGCCGAGGCATTGGCCGACGATTGCCCGTCCCATGCTCGTGACGGAGGCTTCATTCGGCCCGGCTACAGCGCCGAATTGGATCAGGTCCGTGAGCTCACCGCGGGCGGCAAGCAGTGGATCGCCGAGTACCAGGCGCGCGAAGCGACGCGGCTCGAGGCCAATCTCAAGGTCGGCTACAACAAAGTGTTTGGCTATTACATCGAGCTCACGAACACGCATCGCGAAAAGGCGCCTCCCGAGTACATTCGCAAGCAGACGTTGAAAAATGCCGAGCGGTACATCACTCCGGAGCTGAAGGAATACGAGGAGAAGGTGCTCACCGCGGACGAGCGCTCCAAGGAGCTCGAGCTGGAGTTGTTCGCGGAGCTGAGGCATCTCGTCGAGGTCGCGACGCCCGAGCTGATGCGAACCGCCGCCGCGCTCTCGTGCATCGATGTCCTGGCCTCCCTCGGCGAGTTGGCGAAGGCGCGCAACTACTGCCGTCCTCAAGTGCAGGACGGCGATACGCTAATCATCCGCGATGGGCGCCACCCGGTGCTGGATGTGCACCAACCCCAGGGCGAGTTCGTGCCCAACGACACGCGCGCGGGCGGCGAGCATGGCTTGGTGCTGCTGATCACCGGTCCCAACATGGCGGGCAAAAGCACGTACATCCGACAGGTCGCGTTGCTGACGATCATGGCTCAGATGGGATCGTTCGTGCCGGCCGCCGAGGCGTCGATCGGGATCGCCGATCGCGTGTTCGCGCGGGTCGGCGCCAGCGACGAGCTGTCGCGCGGGCAAAGCACATTCATGGTGGAGATGACCGAGACCGCGCGGATCCTCAACACCGCTTCGTCGCGCAGCGTCGTCATTCTCGACGAGATTGGACGCGGCACCAGCACCTATGACGGCGTCTCGCTGGCTTGGTCCATTGTCGAGCACATTCATGACACGCTGCAGTGCCGCACGCTGTTCGCCACCCACTACCACGAGCTGACCAAACTCGAGCAGGACCTAGTTCGATTGCGGAATCTCAATGTCGCTGTTCAGGAGTACGAGGGGCGCGTCGCGTTCCTGCATAAGATCATTCCGGGCGCGGCCGACAAGAGCTACGGCATTCACGTTGCCCGCTTGGCGGGCGTGCCCGAGTCGGTCAACGAGCGAGCGACCAAGATTCTCGAGCAGTTGGAGTCTGCCAACGACGCGACATCCGAGGCGCCTGCGCCGCCCAAGTCGATTCAGCTCTCGCTATTCGCGCCCCAAGAGCACCCGCTGCTGGACGAAATTCGCAAGGTGGAGGTGAACGCCACCTCGCCACTGGAAGCGTTGCAGCTGATTCAGCGCTGGCAAGCGTCGTTGTCGAAGGGGTCGTAGTGCAGGCTGCCAGCCTGCAATCGAACCGGTTGTCACGCAGAGCCGGTCGTCACGCAGAACCGGTAGTCACGCAGAACCGGTAGTCACGTAGACCTTGGGCAGGCTGTTAGCGCATCTGCGCCCAGGTGCTGCGCGGCGCTCCGACGTGCAATGCGATGAACATCAGCACCACCGACACCAAAGGCAGGCCCGCCAGTTTGGGGTCGAGATGGCAGGCGAGGTGAATTGCCATCATGCCCAGATTGGTGGCGAGAAAGCCGTAAAACCCGATGCGTTGCCAAAAGTAGATGGCCGCGATCCACATCAGGTTCATCGCGCCGCATAGCGCCTGCAATCCCAACGACCAGGGTGGGAACGGTCCGCGCTGAACTTGAGCCGCCGTCTCCTCGTCCGTCAAGGCGTAGAGGTTGATGGTGACTTGAGCGCAGAACAAGAGAGACAGGAAAATCAAGAACAACACCACGTAGCCGTGGTGTCGCCGCTTTTCCGTCTCATTGAATTCGAACGGGTCAGGCTGCCACATCGCGAATAGAAGCAAGAGGAGGAGTTGTCTCGGATATCCGAGTTATCCCTATTCTACTTTGCCGCTCTCGGTCCGTGCAATCGGCCAGGCAAAAAGCCAGCCACCGCCGCCGCGTTGATGGCGAACTGTCAGCCCCCACGTCATGGAGTGCCATACCACCAATCACCACTAGAAAACACCAGCATCGCGGCGCCGGTTTGACCCGCCGCGGCAATGGCTACTCGGCGCCGGCTTCCTTGAGCAGCGCTTGATACTGCAGCTGGGCTTCATAAACTTCGAGTTGCAGTTTGTCGCCCAGGTTGCGGAACAACTGCGAATAGGCCGCCTGGCTCAGCGACTCCAGTTGAGCCAGCCTCGCTTGCGCGGACGCCAGCTTGGCCTCGGTCAGCTGCAGGTCGGCGGCGATTTCGGCTTCGCTGCGTTGGACCGGCTCGGCCGGGACTGCTGATTGCGCCGCCGCCGACTTGGCCGCTTCGGCTTGCAGGGTGAGTGCCGCCAGCTCCTCGTTTTCCCCCGCGCGGCGGAGCACGTGGGAGAATGTGGAGCCGGGTTGGAAGAGCTGCACGGGATCGCCGGTCCGCACCGGCTCGATCATCTCCGCGGGCGGCAGCACTTGGCTCTGCAGATAAACGCCTTGCCCCGGCAACGCGTATTGGTTGTATGGCGCGAGCCGCTCGATTTGTCGTTGAGCGACCTCCAGCCGCGCCGCCGCGAGTTGCTCGAGTGTTGAGGGAGCGGCAGGCTCGGCCGACTTGGCGGCCGGCGTCTCATCGCTGACCTCGCCCCGTGCCGGCTCTTTCGCCTGCACTTCAACGACCCGAGGCGAATGGCTTCGCAGGATGGAAGTTGGGCCGAGCCGACGCGCCCCGTCCTGTGCAAACGCGTTCGACACGATCAGCGCGCACAATGCGCAGGAAGCAAATGTTCGTGACATGGTTGGGTCGCCTTGAAGTTGTGGCGGGGCGGGCATGGATCGTGGGCGGGATGGTCCATGGGCGCAACACCAGCTTGATGGTTTCATTCGTTGTAATCGGCCCCGTTCGCCATGCTCTCTAGGAAAATAATCCCGATTGGTCCGATTCTGTCAATTTGTGCGTGGCACAGGTTGCCCTGCCAGCCTGTTGAACAACACCCCTCTGGCAATCAAAACAGTGCTCTCGAAACATGGTCCGATTGCCGGATCAGGTGTTTCAACGCCTCTCCGCAGCCTGTGTTGTCTGCGGCTCTGCCCGCAGCGTGCAGGCCGGCAGCAGCGCCTCGCCCCAAGCGAAGCGGCGCTGCCTGGCCGCGTACGGATGCGAAATTGTGCGGCACGTCTGGCAGAGCGCAGCGCCGCCCCGGGTTTCGTTGTTCGCAAACTCATTGAAGCTGAAGGCCTTCCACATCGTTGCCCAGGGCACAACGCCGCCCCGGGTTTAGGTGTTCGCAAATTCATGAAGGCTGAAGGCCTTCCACTTCGTTGCCTGGGACGCAGCGCAGCGCCGCCCCGGGTTTAGGTGTTCGCAAACTCATTGAAGGCTGAAGGCCTTCCACATCGTAGCCCGGGGCACAGCGCCGCGCCGCCCCGGGGTTCTTTGTTCGCAAATTCATGAAGGCTGAAGGCCTTCCACATCGGAAGGCCTTCCACAATCTAGCCCAGGGCACATCGCAGCGCCGCCCCGGGTTTCGGTGTTCGCAAACTCATTGAAGGCTGAAGGCCTTCCACATCGTAGCCCGGGGCACAGCGCAGCG
>JAGQPF010000239.1 GCA_020426845.1 Planctomycetales bacterium | reverse complement strand
GTCCGGCGCTTCGACGCGGAGCGTGCCTACGAGGCCGTCAAAACCACGGCCATGAATCCCGATTACGACGGCGTGGCGACGTATGACAAGCTGGGCTGGGTCCCCTGCGATCAGGAGAACGAATCCGTCTCCAAGACGCTGGAATACGCCTACGACGACTACTGCATCGCGCAGATGGCTAAGAGCCTCGGCAAGAACGACGACTACGCGTACTTCATGCGTCGGGCCAACAGCTACAAGAACCTGTTCGACCCGTCGGTTGGTCTGATGCGCGGCAAGGATTCCAGCGGCGCGTGGCGCGACCCCTTCAACCCCCACGAGTACGTCTTCAAGGGCGACTTCACCGAGGGCACCAGTTGGCAGTACTCCTGGTACGTGCCTCAGGACGTGCCGGGGCTCATCAAGCTGATGGGCGGCAAGGAGAAGTTCCGCGACAAGCTGGACGAGCTCTTCACTTTTTCCGACAACGAGAGCAAGGAGATGGAGGACGTGCAGGGGCGCATCGGCGAGTACTGGCACGGCAACGAGCCGAGCCACCACATCATTTACCTCTACGGCTACGCGGGACAGCCGTGGAAGTCTCAGACGCTGCTGCGCCGCATCATCCGCACGCAGTACGGCAACCAGCCGCACTCGCTCACCGGCAACGACGACTGCGGCCAGATGTCCGCCTGGTACATTTTCACCGTACTCGGCTTCTACCCGGTCTGCCCCGGCAGTGGTGAGTACGTGATCGGCAGCCCGGCGATCCCGGCAGCCACGCTCCGCTTGTCCAACGGAAAAGTGCTGACGGTCGAGGCCAAGAACCTCTCCGACGAGAACGTCTACGTGCAGTCGCTCCGGGTCAACGGCAAGCCCTGGAACAGCGTCTTTCTACCGCACCAGGAAATCGCTAATGGCGGCACGCTCGAGTTCACCATGGGCCCCGCGCCCAACAAGGCGTGGGGCGTCGCGGATCTGCACGCGGGGTAGGACTTGTCAGGTCGGGCAGTGTCAGGGGCATCCTCAAGGAAGAGATCGCTCACTTCCGAAGGACGAGGGCCATCCGTAGGGCACAGCACCCGCCTCTGCGGGAGGGCTTTCTGACGCCGACATGCGCTTCGAGGCCACCGAGTTTTCTCGGTCTTGGGGGGGCCACAGCTTCCACAACAGGTTTGCTATGGATTTCCCCCCTCGCTGACTTCCGCAACATCCACCGCCACGGTCATGGTGTTTTCTCCCCCGCCGACGTAAACGCCCTGGATGGGGCACACGTCGGCGTAGTCACGGCCCACCGCGATGGTCACGTGGTCCGCCCTCGGCAGCAACGCGTTGGTGGGGTCCGCGTCGATCCAGCCCAGGTCGCCGCAGTACAGCGATAACCACGCGTGCGAGGCGTCCGCTCCCACCAACCGGGGCTTGCCCGGCGGCGGGAACGTGCGGAGGTAGCCGCTCACGTACTCCGCGGCCAGGCCAATCGAACGCAAACAAGCGATGGCCACGTGCGCAAAGTCCTGGCACACGCCGGCCCGCTGCTCGAACACGGTGCGCACCGGCGTGGTCACGGTGGTCGCCACGGGGTCGTACTGGAAGTCCTCGTGGATGCGGCTGGAGAAGTCCTGCATCGCGTCGACAATCGGCCGCCGGGGCGTAAACGACTTCAGCGCGTAGTGCGCGTACTCCGGGCTGGTCGGCGCCAGGGCCGACGAGTAACGGTGCAGGAGCGGCGGAGCAAGCTGCCCGCGGTCACGTTGATTCAGGCTGTCGCGGACGTCCTCCCACGGCGCGCCGGGCGGCGGGTCGTCGAGCGGCGTGATCTCCATCTCGCTGATCGCGTTGAGCGTGAGCGCGCGGTGCGCCTCCTGGATGCTGAAGTAGTGTACGTGGTTGCCGAACGCGTCGACCCGCTCCCGCAGATCGGT
>JAGQPF010000238.1 GCA_020426845.1 Planctomycetales bacterium | reverse complement strand
TAGCGGTTGGGGCCGCGGCGTTTTCCTTCGGCAGGAAGGTCGTCCAAGTCGTCCTCTTTGTAGCCGCGAGGAAGCTGGATGGATTCCAACGGAAACGGCTCGAAGTATTGTTTGGGAACGAACCACGGCTCATGGGGCCGGTAGATGCCGCAGGCCAGAAAGAATGGCTTGTCGTGTCGAACGGCCAACTGCCGAGAGATCCAATCGGCGACCAAATAGTCGCCTCCGTATTCACTGTCGGTCGCGTCAAGCGGTCCCCAGTCGGTCTCGACATACTGCCAGGGCCCGCCTCGCGGCAGGCTGAGCGGGCGCTTGGCCGGGTAGAGCGTGCGTGGAAAGGGGTTCTCCGACTTCGCCTCGGGAAAGTAGTCGCTCCATGACGGCGCGTCGATGAAATAGTGCAGCAGCTTGCCGGACCCGGCCGAGTGATAGCCGTGGCGACGAAAGGTGCTCGGCATGATCTCCGCGTCAGGCAAGAGCTCTCGCATTTTCTGGCGATTGTCATACAAGCCGCTGAGATGCGGCGACCGCCCGGTGAAGATGGCCGTCCGCGACGGATTGCAGGCGGGCGCCGCGCAATGAGCGTTGGAGAACAGCACACCTGACTTTGCCAGTTGATCCAGATTCGGCGTCCGAGACTGAGGATGGCCGCCCAGACAGCCGACCCAGTCATTGAGATCATCCATGGCAATGAAGAGGATGTTGGGTTGGCGACTCGCGTCAGTTTCCTTGCGGTTCGCTGCGAGTCGCCCATGGCCCGATTCCTGCGGGACAACAGCGGGGTTCGGCGGCGGGCTTGCTGGCGGGCTCGTCGGCGCCTCGGGCGGTGCGGCCAGCAGCACCATAAGAGCGAGCAATGTTTTCATGGGCGCGGTGGGGGATTGCGAACTGGCGTAACCTCTATGAGAGGATTGATGGACGGACTGGAAGTCCGTCGTACGGGTTGAAGGTGATTTGCTACGTGTCAAAACACGTGAAGTGACTCGCGGAACAGCTCGGCGAGCGCGGCTTCGTCGGCGGGGCGAGGCGACAGCTTGGTGACGCGATGCTGTGGCAATGTGCCGGCGACTAGCGCAGGGATGTCGGCTTCGCTGTAACCGACGGCGGCGAGCCCGTTGGGCATGTCCATCTGCTTCATGAAGTGGATCACTCGCGCGGCGAGAATCTCGCCCGCGTCCGCGGCAGTGGCGTCGGTGATGTCGGCCCCCAGAGCCCGCGCGGCGCGCAAATGCCGCTCGGGGCAGGCGGGCGCCGTGAAGCGAACCACGGCGGGCGTGTTGAGAATCACGGACATGCCGTGTGGCACCATGGGATGATCCGCGTCGTAGCCGGGCGGATGGTAGTCGCGAACCATGCCCGCGACGGGGTAGGACATTCCATGCGGCAGGTGCACGCCCGCGTTGCCGAAGCCAATGCCTGCGATCGCGGCGGCCAGCAGCATCATGCCGCGCCCCTCGTCGTCGCTCGTGTCCGCATACGCGCGAGGCAGGTGCTCGGCCATTAACTCCAAAGCATGCAGCGCCCACAAGTCGCTGATCGGGTTGGCGCCTTGGTAGGCGGGGCGTTGCAGCGGCCCCTCGGGTTTGGGTCGCTGGTCAAACGGCATCGCGGTGTAGGACTCCAGCGCGTGGCTTAGCACATCGAGCCCGCTGGAGGCGGCCACGGCGGCAGGCATGCTGCGGGTGTTGTCCGAGTCGATGATGCCGAGCGTCGGCTTCAGGTAGCGGTGGGCGATGCCCGTCTTCGCTCGTCGTTCGACGAAATCGAAGATTGCCACGCCGGTCGTTTCGCTGCCGGTTCCGGCGGTCGTCGGCACGGCAATCAAGGGCTTCAGCGGCCCCGGCACCGGCTGTCCCGCGCCGAGCGGCGCGTTGACATAGTGCAGAAAATCGGCGGGATAGCTGGAATAAAGGTTCGCCGCCTTGGCCGTGTCGATGGTGCTGCCGCCTCCGACCGCCACATATGAATCGAAGCCCCCGTCGGCAGCGACTTGCGACGCGTGGCGGAAGCTCGAGTCGGTTGGCTCGACCAGCACTTCATCAAACAATTGAAAGTCGATGTGGTGGCGCTGCAATGACTCGCGAACGACCTCGCCGGGCGTCAGGTTGACGAGCCGCGGGTCGATGACGACCAGCGTTCGCTTCACGCCGAGATCGCGGAGGTCCATCCCGACCTCCGCCGTGCACCCGGCGCCGAACCGAATGTTCGAGGCCGACATCTGAAAGACATGGTCCTTCTGCATCATGGGCTTACTCGTCATCTAAGTTGTTGGCGTAGGTCTCCGCGGCCAGCGCCACCGCCAACAGTGTAACGGCGGCCGTGGCCGCCAAGTACAGCGAGACGGTCCAGGTAGCGCCGTCCGACCACTTGAGCAAAGCGGTCGCGACAAGCGGCGCCAAGCCGCCGGCGAACGGCGACGCCAGTTGATATCCAATCGACGCGCCACTATAGCGAACGCTGGTCCCGAACAGCTCCGAGAAAAACGCTGCTTGCGGCCCGTACATCGCTGCATGCCCAATCATCCCGATGACAATTGCCAGCCAGATCAACGGAATCGACTTCGTCTCCAGCAGCCAGAAGAACGGAAAGGCGAACAGAGCGATAAACAGCGCGCCGGATAGATAGACCGGACGGCGGCCAACTCGATCCGACAGCTGGCCGAATGCGGGAATCGCGACCACTTGCACCGCCGCTGCGATCCATACGCCCCACAGCACGGAGCTCTTCTCCAACTGCAGATGCTCCGTCGCGAACGAAAGCACGAACACGCTGAAGATGTAAAAGCAGGCGTTCTCGGCGAATCGAGCTCCCATCGCCAGCACGACATTCTCCGGGTAGTGCCGCAACACATCCAGCAGCGGCAGCGCGCTGACCGACTTGCGTTTCATGTTTGCGAACAACGGACTCTCCATCACGCGCACGCGTATGAACATGCCCACTGCCAGCAACGCCATCCCGAGCAGAAACGGAACTCGCCATCCCCAGCGTAGAAAGGCGGTCTCGTCCATTCGAGAGAACAACGCGAACACGCCAGTCGCCAACAACAGTCCGGCGGGCACGCCCATCTGCACGCAGCTGCCATAGAATCCCCGCCTTTGATTGTTGCCGTGCTCGACAGCCATCAGCACGGCGCCTCCCCACTCACCGCCGACGCCGAATCCCTGCACCAACCGCAAGCAGACCAGCAACACGGGGGCCGCCACGCCAATCGTTTCGTAAGTCGGCAAGACTCCGATTAGGCAGGTCGCCACGCCCATCATCATTAGCGTGGTGACGAGCATCGCCTTGCGGCCAATCCGGTCGCCGAAATGGCCGAACACAACGCCGCCAAGCGGACGGGCGAAAAACCCGATCGCAAACGAGCCGTAGGCCGCCATCTGCGAGACGAATTCGTTCTCGGCGGGAAAGAACAGCTTGTCGAAGACCAGCGCCGCGGCGGTGCCGTAAATAAAGAAGTCGTACCACTCGATCATGGTGCCGACGAAACTCGCCAACACGATGCGGCCAATATCCGCTTCGCTGGCCTGCCCGGAGGCGTCGCCTGTCGGATTCTGTATCACTTGCGCCCCAACATGCGATCGAGCGAGTCGGATGTTTGGTGAATGAGCGCCTCGGGCCAGTGCGAGTACGGATGGAAGTACTCGAAGGTCAGGTAGCCGTCGTAGCCGACCTGGTCGAACGCTTCCAGAACGGCGGGCCAATTGGTCGTGCCGTCGAGCAGCGGGCGAAACGCCTCCAGCGAATGGTCCGTGCCCTTCTTGGTGTACTCCTTGAGGTGCACGTTCTTGATCCGTTTGCCCAACAGTGGAATCCAGTGCTCGGGGAACTGGTATTCCATGATGTTGCCCGTGTCGAAATGCACTTTCACGTGCTCGCTTTGAAAGTGGTCGACAAAGTCGATCATCTCTCCCGGGGTCATCAGGAATCCGTTGAAGAAGATGTTCTCGATGTTGAGCGACACGTTCAACTTTTCGGCTTGTGGCAGCAGCTCGCCAATGGCGCGGCGAGCGCGGCGGTCACAGACGTCGTTCGGGGTCGGGTCGTGCTCGGGGCGCCACGGCATGTGGACGGCGCCGGGAACCACGAGCAGATTTTCCACACCGAGATCATGAGCGCACTGGGTCATCAGCCCGGCCAGCTCCATGCCTCGCGCCCGCTCGGCGGGATCGTTGCTCGTCAGCGGATAAGGCCAGAACAGGAACGAACACACGCCGCTGATGCGAATGCCGATCTTTTCGGCCAACCGCCGAATCGCGTGATACTCTTTCGTGCCTGACTTGGGCGAGAGGTCGTTCTCCAGATCGTAGTTCAGCTCAATGCCGTCGAAACCCGCGTCCTTCGCCAATTGAAGGCACTGCTCCAAAGACATTTTTTCGGGGTACGGGAACGCCCATTGGTTAATGGACTTCTTCATCTCGTAGCGCTTGCTGCGTTGGCCGCTTGCCTGTTGAGCCTGGCCTTGTGCGATGGCGCCTAGCGCCGTGGAGCCAAAGGCCGCATAGGTGAGCATCTGGCGGCGATCGAAGGAAGCAGGTTTGGTCATCGGGCACTCAAGGGCAGGAGAGTCAAAG
>JAGQPF010000237.1 GCA_020426845.1 Planctomycetales bacterium | reverse complement strand
TCGCCCTTGCATCAGGAAGTGGTCCGTCTCCACATGAGCGGCTTTAAGCGCCAGGAAATCGCTGACAAGATTGGCCGCTGCATCGCGTCGGTCGAGCGGTATTTGACGCTGATCCGAAAGACTTGGAGGATGGAGCTTGAGGGAGAGCACGACGGAACGCAAGACACTTGAGTCGCGCGAACGAATCAACGAGATTTGCGATCGCTTCGAGGATTCCTGGAGCGTCGAGAATCCTCCGCGCATTGAGGACTTCGTCGAGTGCGACGGCTCGTTGTCGCCCGCAGACCGCGGTGAACTTCTTGTCGAGTTGATTCGCGTCGATGTGGCGCTCCGCGAAGCGAGCGGCGATGTTCCTCGATTGGAGCAATACCTATTCCGGTTTGCCCGCCCTGACCGCCCACTTGTGGTCGCGGCGTTTCGCGAGCGTTCGCTCGACGGCGACGACGCCAACCTGCAATTGACTTCACAGGCAAGGCGGTCGACCGCCCTGCGAGGCGCCAAGTCGACCGATCGTGTCAGCGACTCGGACGAGCCAGCGCGAACCGAACCTGCAGCAGAGCCGGCCGACGAGCTTCAGCCGCAGGATCGGATCGGCGACTTGGAGGTCGTGGGCCAACTGGGTCAGGGCTCCTACGGCAAAGTCTATTTGGCCCACAATTCCCGCCAGGAGCTGTTCGCGGTCAAAGTGCTGCGTCAAAAATTTGCGAAAAACTCCCGCGCTCTGGCGCAGTTCTTTCGAGAGGGAGAGTCGCTGAGAAAGGCCAGCCATGCGGGCATTGCTCAACTGCACTCGACCGACACGACCGACAGTGGCTTGCCGTTCATTGTGATGGAGTACATTGACGGCCACACCATGAAGCATCACCTCGCGACAGGCGAGGTTAGTCTTGAGCAAGCGGCGAATTGGACGCTGGAGATTGCCGAGGCGGTCCATGAGTTGCACCGCATTGGCCTTTACCATCGCGACTTGAAGCCATCGAACGTGATCATTGACACGTTCGGCAGGGCGCGGCTCATCGACTTGGGTTTGGCCCTCTGCGCGCATGACAAGGAGTATGCCCCGGTCACCCGTGCCGGCACAATCAACTACATGTCGCCCGAGCAATGTCGCGGCGAGGATATCGATGCCCGAGCTGACGTCTGGGGCGTCGGCGCCGTGTTTTACCAGTTGCTCTGCAACAAAATGCCGTTTGCGGCGTCCACGCCGGACGAGGTGGGCCAACGAATCCAATCTCAGCCGCCGATGCCCCCTCGGCAGCACAAGGACAAGGTTCCTGCCAGTTGGGAGGAAGTCTGCCTCCGCTGTTTGAACAAGGAGCCCGAGAACCGCTACGCCACCATGCTGGACATGGTGCACGACCTGCGCCGTGCCATCGAGCCTCCCCCCGACGTCGTCGAGCTGACCCGCCCCAAACTTCGGCTGTACCTGACTGTCGTTGCCGCAGTGATGCTCGCGCTGGGCAGCGCGGCGTTTTTAGCCTGGCGCAGCAGCGCGCTCCGTGAGGATCGCCAGAATCACGATTGGGTCGACGCTCTGTTGGATGCGTCTCCTTCACGTCTGCCCAGTCTTGCAGAGTCCATCGAAGACTCGGCGGCTGCTCGCGAGTTGCTGCAGGAACGACTTGACGATCCAGAGCTGGACGCGGGGGCGAGGTTTCGGCTGCAACTGGTACAGTTGCCGATGGATGACCAGTTGCTGATACCGGTCCTTTACCATTACTTGTCGCTCAATGAGGACGAACGGTTCAAATGGTGGCCGGTACTGAACCAGCGGACGGTGACACTCCGGGAGGCAGCCAAACAGCTGCTCCACGGGTATGTGACGAGCGGGCCTGCGGCAAGCGTGCTGCCGTTGTTGCCGTCGATCGATCCGCTGCCAAACGACGTGCAAGGTTGGCTGGATGCGTCGGGCGGCTGGATCGATCATCAATCCGCGATCGTGCTGCGCCTGCCCGTCGAGCAACTCGAGCCGCTTTGTGAGCAATTGGCGCCACTGCGTTTTGGGCTGCAGTCGGTGCGCTGTTATTGGGACAAGTTGGAGCCGGCGGCAGACGGGCAGGATCAGGGCGACTCCGAGAGTCAGGTTCCTGAGTTCGCTGAGTTTGTCGCCGCCGTTTGGATTCGCACTGGCGACGAGCGCCGTGTGGCGCTGGGACTAACGGAAGAGCAGCTGAGAGCGAAGCTTGCATCGCTGGATGCGTCCGCCTCGGATTCGCCTTGGCGGCCTGCGGATATCGGTGTGCACCCCGCCTCGGCGCCCGGCGGCAAGGCGGTTGAGTCGACGGAGAACGGAAAGGCCGTTTACTCACTCGTCTCGTCGAAGTCCGGAAATCGGTTGGCGCCGGTGGCCGAAGTCGAATGGTCGATCGGGCTCGACCAAGAGTCCTTTGAGGAGGAGCTGAAGCAACGACAGGGAACATGGCGGCCGCTGAGTTGGTGTTCGACAGACCAGCCAACTTATACGGCGTTGTGGATTGAAGACGGGGATCAGTCGCTTGAGTATCGGCTGGTCTACGACGAGCCGTGGCCCGACTACTTTGGCGACTTTTACGGACTGTGGGGCCTGGTTGCGAGCGATGGCGCCGACTTGTTTGCGTCCACGGCGCCGAGACAAAAACAGTTTGCCAAGCAGCAACTCGAGGCGTGGCCCAACGACACCAGTGAGTCGCGTCGACGTCGCCAAGTGTCGGCCGAATTCCTGCAGGGCAGGGCGATGTTCAATGAGCGCGATCGGGCCGCGGTCCAGCCGCTGCAAACCGCTCGCGATAAAGCGGCTTGGCTGCGCTATGTGTCGCTGCCGCTGCTGTCCGGCGCGCTGGCGATGAATGGCGACCTGGAGGGAGCAGATCGAGCGTTCGTGGACTTCCGCCGCAGCGCGTCGGAGTCATTCGCCATGTTTGTGGAGGCCCGCAGGCGGGCTCTCGGCGGCGACCTGAAGATGGCGCGGACAATCGCCGACTATCACCTCAGCTCGGCGGCCGCCCAACGCTATAGCGGCGTCTCTTGGTCCGCCGCCGCGTACGCTGTAGTTGCGCGTGAAAGCGGAGATGCCGAGGACGCCGACAAGGCAAGCGAGTTGCTCCGGCGCGCACTGGCGATGGGGATGCCGGCGAGCCGCTTGAAACTGCCCGAGTTTGCCTTCGTGCTGGCGCGGCCCGAGTTTGCCGACTATCGAGCAATTCGCGGTTCTCGCTTCTCGGG
>JAGQPF010000236.1 GCA_020426845.1 Planctomycetales bacterium | reverse complement strand
TCGCGGGCCGCGAGACGCGTGAATACGGTTCGCCGCGACTCGTCATGATTCCACACCAAGCCTTCCATCGCGCGCTCGGCATAGCTTCGGGCCGACGTCGCCACACCGTCGCCGTCCAAATCGACCCAGACGGCGCCGCTGCATGCGAAAGTTCGCGGCGTCCAGTCCGGCGAATCCGGCTGGTAGGGCTTGGCCGTGCGCCAGTAGCAATGCTGGATGCCCGGTCCGGTCGCCGTCGCCACCAGGAACTGGTCGTGAGCGGCGGCGGGCAGCTTGATGACGTCTTCGTACAGCAGACCAATGCCGGGGCGGCTCGCGTCGCTCAGCTCCTGTTCCCAAACAGGGTGTCCGTTGGCCCAGATCGTCAGCTTGTCGGCCGCCACCCAATGCGGGCCGCGAACTCGCAGCCGCACGGGAATCTCGGTTTGGCCGGTGAGCCGCGCGGTCTCGCCGGACGTCCAGAGGTCGGCGACCGTCATCTCCACCAACAGTCCATAGCTCACCCGGACGCGTCCGGCGACAAAATTGGTGGCGGCCATGTCGACATCCAGGCGTGACACGTCCTGGTCATCGCAGCGGACATAAGTGCGGCCCTGGCCAACGAAGTGACGCAGCACGTCGTGCGAGTCGCTGCAACCGACCGGCGCCAACGGGACGCCTCGGTTGAGCAGCGTCATCCAATCGTGGCACAGCTGCATCAAGTCCGTCTGAGTGGCCGACGAGTTGAGAATCTCCATGCCGGTGGCCCGCATCGGCCATTGCTCCGCCTTGACGCCGACCGCGTCGTTGAAAGCGCCCGGACCAAACGGCTTGTAGCCGCTATGCAAGTCGCGCGCGTGGTTGAGGATGATCATCTTCACTCCGGGAACCGCCTCGATGGCCCCGAAGATGGACGGCCAGTCGCGTCCTCGATAGTCGGGGGCCGCGGCGCCCGCGATGATGGGAAACACATTGAAGTGCCCCAGCTTGGTCGTCACCTCGTTGCCGATCACCGGTGTAAAAAAACGGTCGGCGCCGACGGCCGTCGCGAACGGACGCTGGTCGATGTTGACGTTGTGGTCGGTGGCGATCGGCAGCTCGATGCCTTCGCCGGCCAGCGTCACCATTCGCTCCTGCACGGTCGCATCGCCATGTCCCGAATGCGTCAGCGAGTGCACGTGGGTGTCGCAGGCGACGTAACCGGGCGTTGGCACCTCATGGCGCAGCTCGAGTGACACGGACTTGGCATCTCCCGTGGCGAGCTCGACGGCCTCCTCGGCCAACGAGTACTCGAAGCCGCGCCCGGCGTAGACGCGATACTTCCCTGCCGGCAGCGGAATCGCAGCCTTTCCGGTCAGCGTGTAGACGGTGCCCGAGCGAATCGCCAGCGTCTTGTCGGCCACGGCGCCGGTGGCCACAAGCGTTCCCGTTTCATCGACCACGGTGATGCGACACGGTGTCGGCTTGCCGGCGACGACGACGCTCACATCGAGTTTCGCAGCAGTCTGGAATTGATCAATGGGTTGGTGAACCAGCTCCACGGGGCCGACAAGGACATCGTCCGGCTTGCCGTCCTGGCGATCGCGCTCGATGGCGAGCCGATTTTGACTCGGTTTCAGCAGCCCCGCGGGCACGGCGAAATGACTCCAAATCGGATTCTCGTCAACGACCAACGCCCCCAGCTTTTCGCCATTGAGTGTGACGCTCCAAGCCTGGCGCACATCCTGCTGCCGGATTCGCAGCGTCGACGCTGCACCGTCCACGGCAGACGCCGCCTTGAACTCGAGGGCCCAACTCGGCTCGCCAGGGCCAACGAACTCGGACCACTCCGGTTGGCCCTCGGTGCGCAACAAGACGGGAGTCGGCAGCAACGTCTGTCCCGCGGCCGTTTGCATTAGCCATGATGAGAGCACGACCAGGACGAACGTCAAACGGAGCAAGGCACGGTAGGGCATGGGCGGTGCGGGCAAGGGCGATTGAATTCGAGCAAATCGTTGTTTGCGGAGTTGCGACCATTGGAAAAACGATCACGTGCCGGGCTGCGTTGGCCGCTTGATGTCGCCCGGGAGCGACGCATTTCTACCGCAGTTCGAGAAGCATTTTTTGCGTTCCTTAGTTTATCAGCCAGTCGCGCGCCGGGGACCCAGCGGCATATCCAGAAAAAAGTGGCGTTTGCCCCGCTAAGTCGATTTGCGACACTGCCCGGGGCGGTTCGACGTCGAGTGCAAGTTCAGCAAGGGAAGGGATTCCAGTGCGCAGTTGCAGGCAGGCCATGGTTCAACGAGAGCGGCAAGTGTGGTGCGGTTGGAGGATTGGGGTGACCACTTGGTTGCTGACATGCGCCGTCGCCTTGGGACAAGACGGTAGCAAGCAGCCCGAGATGCCGCAGGCGACAGCCGCCGAGCTCAATCGCATGGGCTCGGCTCGGCTGACGATGAAGACGTTTCTCGAGGGCAATCTCGAGCAACAGACGGCATGTCTTGACCTATCCAACATGGGCTTTACGGCCGACAGTCGAGAGATCAAGGGCGCCGAGCTCGCCTACGAGCTGCAGCAAACGATCAACCGCATTCTCGAAGTGTCGTTGATCGAGATTCCCAACGAGCCCGATGGCAGTCCCTACGGCTTGGACGGCCAGTCCCATCGCATTGATCGAGGGATTGCCGGCGAGGTGCGGGAGACCGCGGTCCGACATTTACAGCAGATGGTGCTCGAGCGACAGGAGAGCGGCGTCTGGCTGTTTTCCGCGGCGACGGTGGAGGCGATTCCCACCATGGCCGCCTTTTGGGAGCAGTTTGAGCCGGTGGTCACCGAGCCCACCGGCGACTCATTCAAGCCGTTCTCGCTTTGGTTGCGCGACCAATTTCCCTCGTACTTGCGGGGTGACGCCGAAGCGTCAGCCAACCGCGCGTTCTATGTCGCGCCCTATCAGTGGATCAGCATGCTGGTGGTGATCGCTCTGGGGTTCCTGGCGGACCGTGTCGTGCGCGGCGTGCTTAACTTCCTGATGGGAATTTGGCTGCACCTGCGCAAGAATGAAGAAACCGGCACCCGGCAAAAGATGTTCCGCCCGATCGGGCTCGTTATTCAGGGCGGCGTCTGGTTCTATGGGATCAAATGGCTGAGCCTGCCGCCCGTTTTGCTGGACACACTGGTGATCGGCTTGAAGGGGTTCACCATCATTGCGGTCGTGTGGACATCGTTTCACCTGATCTCGCTGCTGGCGCATGTCGCACAACGGCGCGCGGCCCTGACAGCAACTCGCTACGACGACATCATCGTGCCGATGGTGGCCCGTTCACTGCGATTTCTCGCTGTCTGCATCGGCGTGATCACCTTCGCCCAGGTCTTCAAGCTGCCGGTGATGGGGCTCGTCGGCGGACTCGGCCTGGGCGGCATGGCGATCGCCTTCGCCGCGCAGGATGCGGTCAGCAACTTCTTCGGCTCGCTCACGGTGCTGCTGGACCGGCCGTTTGAAATCGGCGACTGGGTCGTGACCGACTCGGTGGAGGGCACGGTGGAGACCGTGGGCTTTCGCAGCACGCGAATTCGCACGTTTTACAACTCGGTCGTCACGTTGCCCAATAGCCAACTGACGACGGCCGCGGTCGACAACATGGGGCGGCGAAAGTATCGTCGCCTGTCCACGAAGATCGGCGTTGAATACAGCACATCGCCCGAGCAGATCGAGGCGTTCTGCGAGGGCATTCGAGAGCTGATTCGCCGTCACCCATACACGCGAAAGGACTACTATCACGTATATTTCAACGCCTTCGACGACAGCTCGTTAACGATTCTGCTCTACTGCTTCTTCGAATGCCCGGATTGGTCCGTGGAGCTGCGCGAACGACAGCGGCTGCTGTTGGACATCATGCGGCTGGCGCGACAACTCGACATCGAGTTTGCCTTTCCGACCCGCACCGTCCACCTGCGATCCAGTGCCCCTGATGCCCCGGAGCGCGCCGGGGATCGTCCGCTGGGCCAACACGCGGACGCAGTCAACGAGGCGTTGGGACGCGACCTTGCGGCCCGCATTGCGGGGCCATTGCTGGGAGCGGACGAGCGTCCGGGCTCGGTTCGGTTTACCGAGTAACACCTGCTCCGGCAAGCGAAACAGCAAATCTCGCGAAGCGACGGCGGCGCCAATTGCCAGTTGGGTCAGTGGCCGTTGGACACGCGGCCGATGCATGCCTCAAACAGGAAACCCGAAGCGTTAACGAGGGATCGGAAACGCAAATCCGGCATGCCTCAAACAGGAAACCCGAAGCGTAAGCGAGGGATCGGCATCAAAAAGTCGCTTAGCCTTCATCTAAGGGAACCCGAAGCGTCAGACCGTTAGCGAGGGATCGGAAACGCAAATCTTGATTCAGTATTCCAGCTATCGCTGCAGTCGGGCGTTCAGTTCGCTGAGCCCGGGCATTTCGTGGTTAAGCTCCAACGCCTCTTGGCAGACGCTGTGGGCAGCGTCCCGATCACCCATGGCCTCGAGCGATAAGGCGTAAGCCAGCACATCGGCGGGGCAGCGATTGGGGTTTGTGTAGGCTTGCGCTGCGAGCTCTTGTGCGCGGCGAGTTTCTCCAGCGTTGATCAACAACTGCGCTAGCACTCTCATGGGCGCCGTCTCGAACTTCAGGTAGTTCGAGACTTTGTCAGCGTGGTCGCGAAAGTACTCATCAAGCAGCTCGCGCGCGAGCAGGCACTCGCCTGCGCGAACATATGCCTCGGCACAGTCGGCCCATTGGCGCGGGTCGACACCCATTCCTCCATGTCGGCCTTCGGGGTGCATTCGCAACTCTTGGAGAAGCCCGTCGGCTGCTCGCCGGTGCTCTCCCATCGCGCCCAAGGCTCGTGCGCGCCACTCCCGCGCACCGGGCCAGGCCGGATCGTGGGCAAGTGCTTGGTCAAACTGGTCGACCGCATCAATATCGTGATCAAGGCTCAGCAATGCCAGCCCGCACTCAAAATGAGCTCGGGCATTTCCGGGCTCCATGGCGATCGCTTGCTGCAGCAACTCGACCGCGGCCAAATAATTGTCAGTGCCGGCAAGGGACACCGCTTGCTGAATTAGGGTTTCTGCGTTACTCATTGTTTCCCGCGTCCGCTAAGTCATTCAGGCCCACTAATCTATTCATCGTCAACTCTGCCTCGGAGCCATCACGGCCGTTGAGCAGCAGATATTGATATCCTTATGGTGGGTTTTGGTGTGTTTTGGTGAGTATCCTGCGCCTTGTATGATCGTTTTTGCATGAGCCAACTGCTGCGGCTTGGGCCGAGGCGCAGGTTGAGCCGCTCGGTCGCCGGGGATGTTGCGGGCGTCCATGGCTAGAGGCGGCCGGATTGGGCAGGTTTTCTGCAGGAATGATCGCCTCGACGTCCCGGAGACGAACTGCGTCGATCGCGTGTCGGGGGGGCGGCGCCTACGTGCGAGCGCGACAGTCGTCCTACTGGCGGAACAGCTGAGGGCGTCGATCGCCCCGTTGCAGACGCGCAGAGGCGTCGGACAGGCACGATCCGAGCGAGAATTTTGGCGACCAACCGCCTTTCATCGACTGCGATTTATACCGGAATTGTCAGCGTCTCGGACGCATACCTTGCATGCCGCGCGAGGAGGTTGCCGAATCGTTGTCGAAACCATGGCTCCGGCCATCGGGTTGGTGCAATGCGCTTCAGGCGGCCCGGAAGGGCCGCCCTACGGTCTTGACGTGATCGCGCTGCGGCTAGGCAAGCCTCCCAAGGGGTTCGCGAATTGGTCGCTCCGCCTCTTGGCGGGACACGTTGTAGAACTTGGAATCGTGGACACGATCAGCCACGAGACCATTCGCCAGACGC
>JAGQPF010000235.1 GCA_020426845.1 Planctomycetales bacterium | reverse complement strand
GCCCGGCGAGGTGTTTGTCGTGGGACGCATGGCGCGGCCCGACACGGACAAGTGGTCGAGCAACACCTGGCCCATCTATTCGGCAATTCAGTACGCCAACAAGCGAGCCTTGATGCTCGGCATGAACGACCGCACGCACGAGAAGCTAGGTGCATCCCCGGTGTTTGCCGATTGCCTCAAGCCGATGGCGATCTCGGTGAAACAGCTTCTGTCGACGCTGCACTGCCTGCTGCCGATCAACGGCGGCGCGCGGGAGAACTGGCCTCGTGCTGGCCTGGAAGCGATGGCGGCCGGCGTTCCGATCGTGGCCCAGAACGACTGGGGCTGGCGCGAGATGATCGAGCACGGCGTCACGGGCTTCTTGGGAAGTAACGACTGCGAACTGGCCCACTACGCCGCCTGCCTCGCCTACGACGAGGAGCTGCGCCAGCGGATTGTTCACGCGGCGCACGACCGGCTGGTCAGCGACCTCGCCAATCCCAAACGTATCTGGGAAAGCTGGAAGCAGCTTTTCCGCTCCGTGGGCCAGTACGTCAGCGACGTCGATGGGATTCCGCACGCTCACACGTACGCAGGGACGCTTGAGCCGGAGGAGGTGGCATGAACGACAAGCCCGACTACACGCCCAAGAGCAACGAAGCCGAGTGGCACATTACTTACAAGTGCGATCTGAACTGCCCGAACTGCAATCGGCTCTGCTTCCTGCCACCGACCACGCCAGACATGACGCTCGATGATGCGAGGGAATTCAACCGGCAGGCACGGGAGCTGGGTTGGTTTCCGAAGATCGTGATTCTCGGCGGCGAGCCGACGCTCCACCGCGAGCTGTTCACATTCATCGACATCGCCAGCGAGCTTTCGCCCGGCCGCGTGGAGGTCTGGTCAAACGGCTATCGACCAGCGGCGAAGGAATTGCTCGAGCGGATTCGCACTGAGGGGAAGGCACGTGTCTGCGAGGAGACCATCAAGCCCGATGGTTGCGTCGTCCTCCCGCAAGGCGACTTCTTTCTCGCTCCGGTCGACTTTGGGGAGATCGGGCATCGTCCTTGTCACAACCACGCCGCGATCGGCTGCGGCATCTCGGTGGACGCCGAAGGCTACACGCTTTGCTCCGTAGGCGGGGCTATCGACAGCGTGTTGGAACTCGGGCTCCGCACAAAGAACCTGGCGGACTTATTTGATCCCGAGTTCGCCCACCGACAGACGTGCTCGCTGTGCGACGTTTGCGGACGGGAGCTGGGAATCACGAATGCGAAGATCGCCAAGAGCCAAGTGATGCACGGCACGCTCATGTCGCCGACCTGGCAGAAGGCAGTCAAGCGCATCGAAAAGCGTGGCAGACGCAAGGAGGAATCGGCATGAACGCGTTTGCAACCCACATCCCGGCGCTGCTTGCCTGTCTCGAACACACCTCGGGACCGGTGCTGGAACTTGGCAGTGGCTGGTTCAGCACGCCGATCGTTTCGGCGTTCGCCACGGACCGGCTGGTGCGCACGATCGAGACGAATCCTGAGTGGTACGTTCGTGTCGCCGGTCTCGGGATCTATCAACCGATCACCCGGCATCGGCACCAGTTCGTGTTCGTGCCCGATTACAACGACGCGCCGATCCTCGATCAGCAATGGGACGTCGTGATCCTGGACCACGAGCCGCCACCCCGCCGTGGACATGACGCCCAGCGGCTGCGGGATCGTTGCCAGTTGATGATTGGCCACGATTCGGAGCATCCGGATTACGGCTATGGCCCGGTGTTCGACACCTTCAAGTATCGCTTCACGTTTTCCAGCGTCTTCCCCTGGACCACGGTCGTCAGCGACACCGATCCGCTCGATTGGCTCGCCGACGCCCTCCGACCTCAGTGGTATGCATAATCCCATGAAGCTTGCCGCCCTCTGCTGTACGTTCCGCCGTCCCCACACGCTGGGCCAGTTGATTGAATCCTACTTGCGGCAGGATTATCCACGCGAGCTGCGGGAGCTGATCATCCTGGACGACGCGGGGCAGTACGAGAACCAGTCGGGTGATGGATGGCAGCTGGTGACGATCCCCAGGCGATTCCGATCGCTTGGTGAGAAGCGCAATGCGTGCGCCGCATTGGCGTCGCCGGACGTTGAGGGATTCCTCGTTGCGGACGATGACGACATCTACCTGTCGCACTGGTTCCAGGCAACAGCAGACGCATTGGCTCAGGCAGACTGGTCGCGACCGGGTCTCGTCCTGCTCGAGCACGGCGACGGCCTCAAGGAACACGACACGAATGGCCTGTATCACGGCGGCTGGGCATTCCGCAAAGACGCCTTCTACCGTGTCCGTGGCTACGGTCCGCACAACAATGGCGAAGACCAGGAGCTGGCAGGACGATTGCATGACGCCGGCGTGACCGTCCACGATCCCTGTGAACATCACCAGCCGTTCTACATCTATCGCTACGATAACTGCAGCTACCATCTGAGCTACATGGACGACGCCGGCTATCGCGAAATCGGGCAGCATGCGGACGATGGCAAGGCGACGATTTCCATTGGCTGGCCCAGCGACTACACCGCGCTGCCTGTCATTCGGCGCTTTACATTCGCCCCGCACGTCAACCCGACGGATGATCGGACGCCAGTCGAGTTGATCGGCCCAGTGGATGCTCCAGGCGGCAACGGGCCCTCGAACGGCATGTACGCTTTGCAGAAGGAACTCCGAAGGCGGATTGATGCAGGCCTCGACTGGCTTTCGATCAAGCCGCTACCTGTGAGCGAGGGCGCGCTGCCCTGGTTCTGGAACTGGGCCGACCGCCGTTACGCGGCCTGGTGGGATTCGGAAGGGCTGCCGTTCATCCAAGGACCGAACATGCTCTTCACAAACTCCGCGTCGCCAAGAATCGATGCGCAAGAATGTGCATTGCTCGACGCCGCGAACTGCCGCGCGATGTTCTGCCACAGCGATTGGTATGCTGACCTGATTGCGAAACACCGCGGGCCAGCCAACCAGTCGCCGATCGTCTTGTGGCCGTACCCGATCGACCCGTGGCCCGGTGAGCCCTTGCCGGACGAGTACGACTTGCTGATCTACGCAAAGAACGGGCACCGGCCGCAATTGCTCGAGCACTTGGCCGAGGTCTTTCCTCGCCACATTCAGATTCACTACGGTCAGTATCAACGTGAGCAATTATTCGAGGCCGCGCGTCGCTCACGGGCGTGCGCGTACCTGGCGGACGATGACCACGGGCCGTTAGCGCTTCAGGAGATTCTGCTTGCTGGCTGCCCAACTGTTGGGGTGTG
>JAGQPF010000027.1 GCA_020426845.1 Planctomycetales bacterium | reverse complement strand
AGCCCAAAGCGCAGCCCCGACGCCCCATGGCGCTGGTTCTCGCCCCAACTCGCGAACTCGCCGTGCAGATCGGCGCGAGCTTCGCAGACTATGGCAAACACATCCCCTTCCGGCAGACGCTCGTGTATGGCGGTGTTGGCCAAGGCAAACAAGTGCAAGCGCTCGCTCGCGGCGTCCACCTGGTTGTGGCCACGCCCGGCCGTTTGCTGGACTTGCTTGAACAGGGGCACATTCAATTCTGCAGCCTGGAAGTATTGGTCCTGGATGAAGTTGACCGCATGCTGGACATGGGGTTTTGGCCCGACTTGCAGCGGCTGATCAAACACATGCCCAAGCAGCGACAGTCGCTGTTCTTCTCCGCGACACTGCCGCCGCGAATCAAAGAGCTATCCAGGACGCTACTGTACCGTCCGGTCAACGTTTCCGTTTCGCCCGACTCGCCCGTCGTGGATCGAATCGCCCAGAGCGTCGTGTTCGTCGAAAATGGCGGCAAGCAGCAACTGCTGCACGAAGTTCTCAACGGCGACGATGTGGATCAGGCCTTGGTGTTCACCAAGACCAAACGCGGCGCCAACCGACTGACCGAGAAACTAGTTCGCGCAGGAATCAATGCCGCGGCGATCCATGGCAACAAGTCGCAGCAAGCCCGCGAGCGGGCTTTGGACGCGTTTCGCAGCAAGCAGATCAGAGTGCTGGTGGCGACGGACTTGGCGGCTCGGGGCATCGACATTGACGACGTATCGCACGTTGTCAATTTTGACCTGCCGCACGAGCCCGAGAGCTATGTGCATCGAATCGGCCGAACCGGGCGAGCCGGCTGCGAGGGTGTCGCCGTTTCCTTTTGCACTGCGGCGGAACGTAGCCAGCTGCGCGACATTGAGCGAACCATCGGCCGCTCGTTGAGCCCCGCCAGCCAACCCGCATCCGAGAGCCCGTCGGGCCGGCCGACTCCGGAGCAAGACGGTCGCTCCCCGAAGCGGCGCCGTAAATCGCGCCGCCGCTCGGCTCCTCGGGCCTCTCAAGGGTCGCCCGCGATGGAGGCCCGACAGACTGCCACCACGTCCAACGTCACCTCCACTGCCGCGGTGGCGCCCAAGAAGCGGCCACCTGGCCGTCGCTCAAGACCACGCCTTCGCAAGGCTCTCTAGTCCAAGCTGACTGCTGGCTGCTTACGCCGAAGGAGGGGCTCAACAGAAGCCTCAGGGATGATTGCGCGAACTGCACGGCACAAAGTACTTGGCCCGAACCATTGCCAGCGGCCTCGCGATTCCAATCCGTGAAAGCGACTGCCTCCCCAGCCATCTCATTCTCATTCTTCGTGCACTTCGCGACCTTCGCGGTTTACTCCCTGTGCACGTGCGACATCAAGGCCTTGACCCACGGCTTCGCGCGGTCAAGGCCTTAGCTGTTTGCATTCACGCCGTCATCCCGGCGTGCGGATCGACGAAACGCTAGCATCATGGCTGCGGCAATGGCTGCGGCCAATGCCACCAAATAGTCAACGAGCGCGCCGCCCTTGATGGGCATTGTCGATACGTGAGCAATGCCCGCAGCAAACGCAGTGACCAAGGCACAGATCCAGAATGGCAATGGATCCGCTGGATACGTCGACGCGAACCGTGCTGCCGCGAGAATCCCGGGAATCAAGACAAGGCAGACGAAAGCGACCGGGATTCTCATGGATCGCTTCCATGTTCGATACGATTCCTGCGTCTCGGCCGACGCGCCCGCCTCCGGACCGGGGAGCGTTGCGATGTAGGCGATTCCCAAGGGCGTCGTGATCGCCACGGCCACCAGCGCGCAGATCACTGCCTGACGGAGGGCGTGCCCCAATTGGTCAAGTCTCACTTTCAAGTCAGATCCAACCAAGCAAGGCCCCCATCACTTCGACGTCGGTGTCGAGCTTTCAACGGAACCTGGTCCGGGCGCCGGCTCCGGCTCCGGTGCATGCGATGGCTCGTCATCATTCGGCATCTCGGGCATTGCCGCTCGCGAAGCGAACGCATCATCCCAAACAACACGCATTCGTGATGTGAGCATGAAACACTCGTCGTCGCAAGTTGCGTCGACAGCGCACCAGTAGTAGATCGTGCTGGCGTGCAGATCAGCAGCGGAGACTAGGCGATCATGAACCGTTCGCCACTGCCCATCCGCTAGTCCACAAGAACTCAATGCAACTTCAGAAGACGAAACGATCAATGCCATCAAAGAGAATTGCTCGTCATCGTCTAGGCTGACATTGTCGTAAGTGTGAATGAACTCCTCCAGGCGCTGACCGTCCGCCAATTCGAATTCCCAGTCTTGCGCGTATGCGTCAAGTGGAAACCCGAAAACACGACCGAGCTTCTGGCGCGCGGCCGGAGTGACAAATCGATGCGGTGGTTCAGGAGGAATCATCGACTTAGATTGTTGCCATTAACCGCAGCGAGCGAACGACCGAGTTAGCCAGTCCACAGGACTTGAGTTTCCACCGCGAAATCGCCCGCTACCGCGACTTCGGTTGAACGCTTGGCTCGCCGGCCCGATTGCGTTGCAGTGACGACCGATCCCACATCAGTTTCCCGGCGGCACGATGAAAAGTCAAACGCAGTTCCGAAGCGAGGGCTTGGCGATTCGGCTGATCGACGAGTCGACTAGAAGCCAGTGGGCCAGCCACAACTGACCGACGGACTACGAAGCGAAACCGGCAAACGAGGAGTTCGAGGACCGCTTGTTCCTCCCGACTGGCGTTCGGTGGCATTGGATGGCAAATTCAAGATGATTCGTCGCCAAGACGCATCAATCGGAATACACTAGGACGCGTCGCTTTCTCGTTGCACAATCCTTCATCGGGGCAGTGATGATAAACGGTCCCGTCATTCCTTTCTTGGTGCCTGGCTCATGTTTCGATCTCCACTCGCGATGCGATCGCTTTTGATCGTTGTATTCTCGCTGTTTGCATGCACTGCTCTTGCACAGCCCAAGAGGAGTCCTCCGCCAACTCGCCGTTTTGATGCTCCCGGAGCACCTGCATTCATTCGGCTGGGCGACCAAGGCAACAGGAACCCGCCCCTTGATGTTTCCGGAAACTTTCTCATTGGTCCCGACTACCAGGCCGCACCGGAACTGAAACCAGTCGATGGGGTCCCCCGGGGCAGGATCCAGCAGTTCAAAATCGACTCACGTCAAACCAAACTCTTCAACCCCGGGACTGCCCGAAACGAGTTTGGCAAGGTGGATCCCGACAACCCGCGTACGCTAATCGTGGAAACGCACTCAATCGATTACGAACGGCAAATCACGGTTTACATTCCCGAGCAACACAACCCGGAGAAGAAAGCGCCGTTGATGGTGATCCACGATGGCCCCAAGGGGAAGCCCGATCTGT
>JAGQPF010000234.1 GCA_020426845.1 Planctomycetales bacterium | reverse complement strand
TGCCAGTCGCCGGCATCAACGCCCAACAAAGCGTCCTGGTCAGGCTCCGCCTGCAAACCCGTCAACGCCTCTGCCGTGGCAATCACGGGAGTGCCGGCCGACATCGCCTCCAACACCTTGTTCTGTACGCCCCTGGCTATCTGCAACGGGGCGATCGCCGCCGCTGCCCGCGACAAGTAAGGCCGCACATCGGGCACCTCGCCCACCACGGTCACACCGGGCAGCTCGCCGAGCTCCGCAACTCGCGGAGTCGGATGGCGGCCGACGATCGAAAGTGTCGCCTCGGGAATGGCGCGGCGAACCGCCGGCCAGACCTCGCGGCAAAACCAAGTGATGCCTTCAATGTTGGGATAGTAGTCCAGCACGCCGACAAAAACGCAGTTGGGCTCGTGAGGCTCGGCGGCACAATCGACGTTTGTATCAGCAACAGGTGCGGAGGTGTTGGGAGTTTCGCTGGCGCTGGTCGCCGATGCTGCGGTGCTGCGCAGTGCTGCACGGGCGAGGGCGCCCATGCTACGGTCATCGACGCCGGATGCTGCACGGGCGGGGACGCCCATGCTACTACGGTCATGCTCGCTCATCATTTCCGGCGAGAAGTAGTCGGTGTCGACGCCGTTGCCGACTCCCCGCACGTGACCTTCCGAACAAAACGAGCGAAACAGCTGCGCTTCTTCGTCACTGACGACCGTCAACGCTGTCGATTGACGGGCGAGCGTCCGCTCGAGACGACGGACGCGGCGCGCCTCCAGGGCATAGAGCCACCGCTTGGGTCCGCGACGATGGCTGGCGTATTGGAACCATTTCTCGCTGTCGACGTCGACGAGATCCACCACCATCGGGACGCCGGCCAATTTGCGGGGAACGTACTGAGCCATGCTTGAGCAAAACACGACCACGCCGTCAAACGACGTGTCGCTCGCCCAGTCATCCAGGGTGCGTTTCAGCCGAGCGTTGTGGAACAACCCTTCCGTCGCGGAGCCGCCCCGCAGCAACGACAGCGATCCCCGCACCCATCTGCCCCACGGATGGACCGTGGCATCCGCTCGCCTCACACACAATGGATCCAGCGCCGCCTGCGTCTCCTCGGTCACCGGCTCGTCGGTCAAACTGGCCAGATGCACATTGGCCCGCCGAGCGAGAAACCGCAACAGATGATAAGAGCGGATGCGGTCGCCTCGATTGGGCGGATAGGGCACGCGATGCGTCAACAACAACACGTTGGCCCGCTTCGGGTTCGTCGCGCTCATGAGCTCAGTTGCGCTCCGATCGTCCCGAGAGCGTCGACCAACACGTCGATCTCGTCTCGCGTGTTATACAAATAAAAGCTGGCTCGAACTGTCTCGGGAGCGTGGGCCGCTCGATGCGCCGGCTCGGCGCAGTGCAAACCGCTGCGGACGCAGATGTTGAAGCGGTCCGACAGCACGCGCGCCACCGTATGGGGATCCACCCCCTCGAGCGTCCAGGCAACGGCGCCGCCACAATGTCGTGGATCGTCCGGCCCCCAGACTCGCACCTTGGGCAGTTCGCCAAGGCGCCGCCGGGCAGCCGTCGAGAGCGCAGCGACGTGGGACTCGATCGCCTGAATGCCAACGGAGTCCAAATAGTCGCAGGCCGCGGCCAAGCCGATTGCGCCCGCAATGTGCGGCGTTCCCGCCTCGAAGCGATGCGGCGCCGCGCGCCAGTGAACGTCGTCGTCCTGCACGCTCTCGACCGATCCGCCGCCAACGCACAGCGGCACGAGCTGGTCGATCGCATCCCCCAACGCACAGAGCACACCGATGCCGGTCGGCCCACACATCTTATGGCCCGAGAAACACACGTAGTCGCATTGCAGCTGCCGCAAGTC
>JAGQPF010000233.1 GCA_020426845.1 Planctomycetales bacterium | reverse complement strand
GTCGTGCTGGAAGAGTTTCTGCTGCAGGCAAAGTCGTAGCAGCGACTTGAACACCCTCTCATGGTCGTCGTCGATGTCGCTAAACTCAGAAGGCGTGATCGGCGTAACCGTTCCCAAGTCGACGATCGTGGCGAACGGGTTGTTGCGATCCTCCAAAGAATGGAAGGTGATGACCCTGCGCGCATTGACCTCAAAATCTGTCGGAGCCCAATGCCCAGTATCTTTGAGGTGCGCACGGATCGCCTGCCGTCCGACCGACGCGCGTCCAGACCTGCCCGCCGGTTTTACTTGGGGTAACAACTCGCCAACGTAAAGTTGCGGCGGGAAATAGATCTCCACCAGGTTCAGAGATGCTGCCTCCAATGCCGACGGTGGATCGAAATCCGCATCGGCCAAACCGGCCGGGTGCCCTCCCCGCTTATAACTTTTCAACACCTCGACTGCCGCTCGAACTTTGGCCGGTGGAAGATCGACAGCCGCCGCCAATAGATCGCGGAAATCCAAGATGTCTCGGTCTGGTCGGAAGTCCAATCGACCCTCGACGATCGTGTCGATGGCCGTTTGCGAGTACGAATTCTGTTTTCGTACGAGGACGTAGACCAGCAGCCTGTCGTAGGATGCTGTCAAGCTGTGTTGCAGGAAAGTCGACAGGGTGTCCTTGACCTTGTCCAACGTCGGTGTCGCTGTAACCTGAACCGCCAAACGCTTGGTGTCATCGGCCAGATCGATCGCCGGAAAGTTCTTTCGCTCCGTGGCATTCAAGTTGCGAATGTTCGGCAAATTCAATATTTCTCGAAACAGACCGAGCACCACACCTTCGGCCAGTCTGTGAAGGTCGTACATCTGCATTGCAGAAGCACCCTCGACATTGAGAACAAGCTCCGACAGCTCGGAACGCAGTTCATTTATCAGGTCTTGGTGTTTCACGTTTTCGCCTTCTTATTGCCCTCAGATGAAACCGAACCGATGCTCGCGTTTCCAAATGCGTTCGGAATGCATATCACTATTGCGCTTGTGACACGTTATCCGGACGCTATCCTGCGTAAGTTAACTTCGTCCAGCGACCGTCCGACAACTACTGCCGCCACCAGGTTAGAAGCGAGACAAGCCGCGAACTTCAACTCAGTGCGCTCAGCCAGTTTCACGCCGAACGCCACAATGTCGGAATCATTTGCTTGACTATGAATAATGTCTGACACTGGAACACCAGCGTCTGTCTCGACCCACAGATCATCTACCCGAGCGATTCCGATCTCCCCGAGTCTGAGCGCCAAAGCACTGTTGGCCGCTCCACCCGCGAAGGTCCACCAGCGATGCCGGCCCGATGGCAGGCGCTCAAGTAGGAGCGATCCCTGACGCTCTGGCGCTGTAATCAGGTCGCGTACTTCGTCGAGTTGCCGAGTCCCCCGCTTCGACAGCCCCAGTCCGGCATCAGCCTCCTGTAACAATACCCGGCGCATGGCTTGGCAGACTTCGAAACTCAACCAGCGCGATGTGCCTAGCCAACGCGATTTGCCCTTCTCGTCCGTGGGCTCCAGCCACACCGTGCGCTTGGACCAATCGACTGAAATCACCTTCCAGCTGCGACCGCCGAGCAAGAGGACTGTCGGGCCATCCTTCTGCTGCTGAACCGCCATCGGGTCGACGTAGCCCAGCTCAGTAGCGCCGTGTCGCGCTGCGAGCACCATCGGGCTCGCGAACGCGGATAGCAGGTCAAGGAAATGGCCGCGCCCGAACAGC
>JAGQPF010000026.1 GCA_020426845.1 Planctomycetales bacterium | reverse complement strand
TTCCGATCTTACACTCTTTCCCTTCATGAACTCGTCAGGGCGGATGTAGTTCTCGGCTAAGGTGTCGTTCACGACCTTCAGGCCCATTTGGATGGCCATCTCGTCGGACGAGGCACAGTATTTACCGAGCAAGAACTCCAGCACGAAGACCGGGACGTTCGCACCCACCTTCACTTTTCGGACGAGGTCCTTACGCACGACTTTGCCGTCGAAGGCTTGAGTCAGCTTTTGGTCCAAGCCGTCCTGGCCAATCGTAGTTTCTTCTGATGTCATATTTCTGTTTATCCCCTTAGATTCCAAGCTTGACCGGAATCTTGTTTGATTTCGCGAGTATCCGGTCCGTCTCTGGATCGAGAACCACGATCTCGACGCTATCGACATCGTCCCGAAGAAGCTGCACACCGACGGTGCAGGATGTACCTGGTTTCATTCGTACGGTCTGCGTGGAGGCCTCGTGCTCTGCATCCAGCACCATGCCGACGTGTCCCACATGCTGCCCGTTGTGGAGCAGCACGGGACGCACCGAAAAACTGTCTTCGGAAAACAGTGAGTTCTCGGCCACGACACCGAATGTCACGATGCGATTCGCAATCTTCTCGGGCACCTTCGTCAATGTCATGTTGATGCCGGACGACTGTGCTTCGACTTGAGCGGGCATCCGAATCGAGAGCACCGGAACCAACAACTCCTGAAGGCTCAGACCTCCGTGGTAATAGGCGAGATCGCCGCCTGCCTTAAACACGGAATTGTTGGTGGGAAAGACAAAGTCCAGATCCGAGTCGTAACCCAATTGGGAAGCTGAAATTCGAACTGTCGATGGCGGCGTGGAGCCACCTCGGCCAGTCCAGCAGCGGCGATGCAGGGAAACCTGTTCTCCACCCGGCTTTTCGATTCGCTCGGATTCGTCCCGCTCGTGGATGAATAAGTGGCCATGATCGGCAGCAACGACGAACCTTGAGATTCCCATTCCGGCGAGTCGCTTGATTGCCCTGGCCACGTTGTTGATGGCCGTGTCCATGACTTGCCGAGCAAGGAATGTATTGCCACCTTCACCCATCGCATCGATCTCAACACTGCGAACAATCAGCAAAGGCGCGTCCTTGACCTTCTTTTGCAGCTGAGAGTTCGAGTGGCTCAGCACTTTGTCCAGATCGAGGTCAACTACGTCCGGAACTTTGCCTTTCCAGACCTTGCGGCGATCATTCAGCGATCCCGTGACCGATGCATTGATCCTGGCCCCGATGTCTTTACCACATTCCACCACGGAAAAAGACTCCTCGGCGCCGGGCATCAAGGCGGCCATGCCGATCGGCGTGATGGTGGGAATCGATCCGATGGCGGGTTGGATACTGAGTTGCTCCGCATTTTCCAACAGGCCCATCAGCTCCACACCCATTTCATATCGCAGCGCATCCGCCAGGATAAAGCAGGTCACCTCGCTGGGGCTGTGAACTTCCTTGCTGTAGATTTGGGTCTGCTGCAGGACACCCGGCATCGACCAACCGGACTCCTTGAACGCCGATACGAACCCCGTGGTCATTTTGTCGACGAGCGATTCGTAGTCCTTTCTGACGCGATGGACGACCTTCTCGGAAGCGATCGTGTCCGTCATGGCGGCGAGTGTTGATTCCAATTGCCGATGCAGTCGGTCAATGCGATACCAGCCGTTTTCGGCAACGTATCCCTCGGTCCAATTGACAACGGTTTTCTTTGAATCCGGCAACTGCTTGGTGACTTCGGCGACTGCCATGCCGAGCTGTGCGGCCAAACCATAGGCTTGCCATTGCTCCTGCCGTTCCAGTTGGTGCAGTGCCCAAAAACTAAGTCCTCGATGTTTGACCACATCGTGCGCATCGGCAAACTTGCCAGCGACGATCAGGTTGCCTACGTGCTCCAGCAGGACCTGTTCCTCAAAGCGAAACGTGTCGATGGTTCCAAGTTTCTCGGGAGCGATGCCAAGCGAGTCCAGATGCAATTCCTGTTGAATATCATCTGCAATCTTGACGTAGTATGTCGCGTGAGTTTCCCGAACGGACTTGGCAACTTCCAGCACCAATTCCAGCTGCTTGGTGGCCGGTTGGCTCACCATATTCAGGGACGGAGGAGGATCACCTTTCAAGTCCTTGCGGAATTCGCCGAGCAGCACGTATCGGCAGACTTTCTTGCGAGCATCCTCCAGTTCGGCATCTGCTGACAATTCGAGGCCCAGACGAGATTGAATCAGCTGAAACAGTTCCTGCTTCGCTCCTTTGTCGACGATGTCCGCATCTCGATTCGCTCCAGCGAGCCACGCAGCTAACACAGCCGCATTACTTCCCTTGGCTTCGCTGTAAATGACTTCCAGCAATGATCCCGATGCATGCTCGTTACCGTCTCCCTCAAGCAGGCCAACGATGTCCTGATAGGTGACATTGGGCGAACCGAGCATCTGGTCGATTTGGCCATCACCGAAACGCTTCTTCAGGACGCGGCGAGCTTCGCGTTTTAGTTGTGGTTCCCAGCGGTCTCCGCCCGCTTCCAGCTCCATCAGAATCGCTGAGTCGTCGTGGCGATCTTTGCCTGGAATGTAAATCAGCAACGGATCAGGAGCATCTCCGGCAACGCACGTCTCTGCGACAAACTTGGCCTCGAAGAAAGACTCCTGCATCACGCAAAGGCTTGTACTCTTGCCTGAAACTTCGACTGAATCGATCTGGCAAGTCTCCGGTGCGGCGCCACCCGCCAATTCAGCGATGTAAGCGGTGAACTCGCGGCGAGGGTCGTACCACGTCACCACCCGACGCTTTTTCAAACGTTCGGCAAGGCTCTGCGTAAGGTGTTCGTGTAGTTCGTGCATTATGTGGTTGCCTTCCGCCGTCTGGATTTACTGTTTCCAGCTGGAGCTGGTGCGGTGAGCAGACTTTCCAGGGCTGCCTTGACAGCAGGGCTGGTTCGCTTGTTCACCAGTTCCTTGACGATTGGATCCCAGCCGCCTTGCGGTTCTTCTTTAGGCTGGAAGCGATCTCGGTCGTCTGGTTCCCAGAAGACGTCTTCCAAGCCGTGGGCAATGGCGAGACTGGCGTCGGCGACGCATTTGGGGACAACGCGTTCGGGCCAGAGATGCATAGCCAAATGGGCCCAGTCGTAATTGCCTTTGACCAACTTATCCCAGACCTTTTTGCACTCCTTCTGCCACGACTTGTTTTGCGGAACGAGTCGCCAGAGGGGAGAGAAATTGATAATCACGCCGTCGTTGAGGTTTGGATTCCATAACGGTGCAATCCGCTCAACCTCCTCGACCATCGCAGCCAATTCCGCGACAAATTTCTCCTGGTCTTCGATCTCCTTGCGTTGCGATCGAGTCGGCTCGGCGCCTGCTTCCGCCTGTAACCGATCCGACTTTTGTCGCTCATAGCTCAACTTGGGTTTGACGTAGTCGTCGAGCACTTGGAAGAATGTGTCCCGCGTAAGTTGGTGATAGTAGACCCAGACCGAATAAGAAGCCGATGGCGTCGCCAGCTGCCAATAGATTGGCGCAGACCGTCGGCTTTTCGAGTGTCGCTGCGTATGTTCAGGGAAAAACTTTTTCGCCAGCCACGTTCGGAGCTCGGTAATTCCAAGCACACTACAAAGATCTTCGAATTGAGTTGAGAGATCTTCTTGTCCCCAAAACGCAACCCAAGCGTAATTGAGCGAGGCCATTAGGTCAGTGTTAACACTGGGATCGTCGACCAATATTGAGGGTTTGTCTGACGGCCGTACGTTGCTGGCAGCGTTGCTCACATCTGAAATGGCAACGAATGGTGATACGCGATGCTGAGTATCTGCTGAACCACTGAAACGTCCAAACGAGCAGCCTACTAAATAATCGATAAACCTCGATGTCACGATGTAGGCTGCTGCCTCAGAATTACGGGCATACTCAATGACGTGTCGCTTTGAGCCCTCCAATTCGTCTGAGTGAATGGCTGCCAACCGACGAATAATTCCAAATGCTGAGGTGTCAAACGAGTCTATTTCCGAATTCGCAACGTCGATTGCTGTCTCCTCAGTCGCCCCGGTCGAATCCAAGAATATCGTGCCGCCTGAAACAGTGCCTACTTCAAGACCAACCTCTTCATTCACAGATTCAGGCAAGCCGTAGTTGCGCGTCACAAGATGGTCCCACTTCTCCCATTCGCGAAGCATGTGATATTCGAAGAGAAACTGTCGTTCCAGGATCTGCGACACCCAATCGCGAAAAGAGTCTTTCTCGTCCGGCGATCGAAATCCGGTAAAGTACGAGCAAGTCACGTCGGATTCGGTCGCGATATTTCTTCGAAATTCAAAGCATTTCAACGCACCGTGACCAACTTCATCGTCTATTTGTGACGGAACTGGAGTTGATTGGATTAATCCGACTCCATAGGACTTAGAGGAACTGCCGCGAGCAATTTCAGCCGCACCTGCCCCAATAGTGAGCAAGTACTGAAATACTCGACTGTTTGTAATCGCGAGAGCATTAGCGGCCTCGACTTCATCTTTCACCAATATCGAGGGGCCCTTTTGTCCGAATATGCAGCCCGCTGGCAGGACACGCGGAGCAAACTCGGTTGTTGTACGTGGAGACCAAGTAATTCCGATAGATCCATATCGATCTTCACTCATCACGTATTTAGATGACGAATAACCGTTTCCGATATGGAAAGCCTTAATCTCCGCGCCATTCATTCTCCAATTCACCACCAAATGTATATCTGAAAAAAACGGTGAATATTCACCCCCTTTCGCGGCCGGCACCCAATCAATCCCTTGTAGCGCAGCAGGTATTTCCCAGCGGGCACGTAGGAATCGGAAGTCATCCGAGGTCTGCAGGCCAACTCGCGCGTTTCCGAGCGAATCTTCGGCTGGTGGTAGCGAACTAAAAACCCGCCCAACCGCATTTGAGACCCAGTAAGCGAAAGCCGACTTTGGTAACGCGCGGAACAAATCAAGAGTTTGCACAAAGAACAGTCGATGGCTAACGAATCGCTCCGGTGAAGCCGCAGCGTCGCGGACCGTGTCTTCCTTAGTCTTTGTCTTTATCGCGCGAATAAAAAATGCTTGCTGGTTAGCTTTGTTCGCCGTGCATAGGTAGGCGCAAGCTTCTACCAGCGCCTCATCCAGCACACCGATACCTAAATCCGCGAGGCCATACAAAGGTAGATCAGAGAGCAATAATCGCTTTCGCCATTCCTCTGAATGAACCAAATACAATGGTGGGCGAGGACCAACACTTCCAACTAACCCGCTTCTATTGACGAAGCTTGGCATTCGTTCGATAAAGGCCCGGAACAAGTCCTTGCCACCCATCGGGTACACTTCTTTTAAAACGGCAAGAGACCCAGCTGATGGGTCGCCGAATGGCGGATTCATCAGTGCGACGTCATAACGACCACGGCACAGATCTATGAATGAGAAGCCGCGGGCTGTGTCGGCAGCAAACAACCGCCGCTGAAAACCGCCGCTTCGCTCGGCCTGCTCCGAATAGGCACGAAGCGCGTCGTAAATGCGCTGCTCGGCTTCTTCCCAGAACTTTTCATCGACAATTCCGCTGGTCAAGTCGAGCTTCTGCTGAACTGCGCTAGGAGAGTCATCAAACAACGTTTGTTGTTTGAATTCTGGGCGTTCCAACCATTGCTTCTTGGCTTTCGCAACCTCCTCGGCGATGTCTTCTTCGATCTTTAGCAAGGAACCGGCCTCTCCTGCCAATTTCATCGCCTCGAAGACTTTTCGCACAAGATTCGCCAAGAACCGACCTTCCGCTCCATCCGACAGGTGTTCATTGATGAACTCATCGAGGTAGGCACCTTCGCCAGGCATTGGCTCAGCGCAAACTATGTTGGACCGGTCAATCGGTAGTCGTTGCTTCCTCGCGATACCGAAGTCATTGAAGGCCCTCTGTCCCCGCATCCACAATGCTAGTGCCGCGATTTGGGCCGCTCGCGGATCGATGTCGATGCCGTGAAGATTGTGAGCTAACACCATTCCAGGCATTGCAGCGTGAAGCTGCTCCAGCCCGGGATAGTCCTCTCGCAGTTGCCGTCCGGTGATTTCAGATGTGGGACTCGCGTCGTCTTGCCAGGCTTCGTCATAGATTGAAATCAGCAGATCAAATGCATAGAGCAGGAAGTGACCGCTACCACAGGCTGGGTCAAGAATTCTGATCTCTCTCGGGTCTTTCATCGCTCGGTGAGGGATGTAGACCGTCTTTTTCAGTAGCTCTTCCTGACTGAGGTCGTGCTCGGCTTCGCTTTCGTCAGCAGTTAGTTCCTGGCCTCCATCCAGAAAGACCTCGCCGGGGCGACGGACGAGAAACTGGCACTCGTCGACCAACCGCGTATCGCCTTTTCGCATCTCATACCAAATGCGGCCCAACGTGTTGTCTGTCAGGAATTCGACGACATACCGTGGCGTAAAAAACTGGTTGCGGACGGCAAGTTCCCGACTGTTGCGGGGGACCTGCGATTCCTCACGCATCTTCTTCCGCTCTTCCCCGCTGTTAAAGTATTGATAGACCCAGCCAATCGTCTCGTCTTCGATCCATACATCTGCTAGATCGGCCCGTCCCAAAATGTCCAACAGTTCGGTCAGGGCTCCACGGCGTGGCCACAGAAGACTGGCTGAATCACGACGGTCGAACAGAACTTTTACCTCAACGGTCAGCTCATCGAACAGACACTCCAAGTAAAGTCGATACCCTCCGTCATCCAAGCTACTAAGCCCCGGGGCAAGCCCACAGAACTCTTTGAAGCCACTCGATGCATCACCTTGGGAGACGCACTCCTGCAGCATCCCACGAGCTTCCAGCATCCGCAGCGCGACGAATCGATTGAGAAAAGTAAACGCTGCTTCACGGGTATATTCTTCGACAGCCTCTTGCGGCGTTTTTCCACCTGCCTTAGTGTGCTCTATCGCATCGACCAGCTTTTGCCGAGTCAGTCGCTGTCGCGCATCGAGGTGCTTCCCCGGTTCAGGAAGAATCTTGCCATTGGGGAGCACATCGAACGTACCCTCCAATTGCTCGGCAAATTCCTCTTCCAGGATTCGCCGAACCTGCTGAGTGGCTCGTTGCAGTTTGTTGCGTGTATCTTGATCCATGTGTGACTTGTATTCCTAAATGCCAGCTCAATTACTGAATCAGCACGCGTTTGTTTTTTCCAATGTGATGCAGACACTCGTCGCGAAGGCTGCTGAGTGCCGTATCCAGTTGTTCTTCTGTGTCGATCCCGCCTTTGAAGTGGCCGACCACTTTCACCTGCACAATTCGATCGCCTTCAATTAAGCGATGCACTTCGGCCACGGCATCCGCCAGTCGCTTGTCGCAAGCATCCACGTCGGCTCGCAGTTGTGGAATCGGTGTTGTGCCGGGAACATCGCTCGACGTACTACTGGAAAGCGGATCACTTATCCGCTGCTGCACGTCTCCATCCAGTTGGTCCCAACCTGCGGTCGATTTCAATTGCTCAACGGCAGACGTGTAACATTCGGACCGAGCCTGAACAGCCGCCTTGAACGTGGCGTCATAAAGACCTTCCAATCGCCCGGCATGCTGATCGATGCTCGGAAGCTCCTTGTAGAACGTTTCCTTTTGCATCAAGTCGGTTAGCTGTTCGGCACATTCCTGATCTTCATCGGTCGTGTCCGCTTCCTGCGACAGAAACGGCCAATGGTGCTTCAGCACGCGACGTGCTCGACTGAGTGTCTGCAACTGCGGCTCAGCAATCGTGGATTGAATATCCGCTGCTCTGGCCAGCGCGTCCTTCAGTTCGGCGTGACCGCTGGCAAAACCGAGGATTGTTTCTTCCTCGCCAGCCGTGGAAATCTGCTCCATCTGGCTGATCCCGGAAGTGAACAAATCAGTGCCTGGCAACTGGTGCCGCTCAAGCATCGCTTGCACTTCACGCAACTCCCGTTGTCGACTGATTGCCTTTTCGCGAATCGCCTTGGCGACTTCGTCTTGCGTCAGCTGCTTGATCTCTTCGCCGAATGTGCTCTTGAACGCGTCAGCCGCTTTGACGACCTCCGCAAAGTCCAATACCTTTTTCGGTCGGAAAGTCGCCGAACGGAATTTCGTATTGTTGGTGAAGACGTCACTGGCACCGAAGTCTTCCACGGCATTGATTGAAAGCCCCTGACTGGTCGCTGTAATTTGCCCCGCTCGCAGCAGGCACAATGTGAAAAGCTTGACGACGTCGACATCCCAGCCGTAAGGCGAGCTGCCGAACTCCGCCTCCAAGGCTTTTCCTTGGGGATTGATGCCGTAGTCGCTTTTGTTGGTGATCCAAGTGAGCATTTCGCCAAGTGGACCGGAGTCGGTTTCAACAACCAACGTCCCGCCTTCGTTGCGAAGCAGTTTGAGAGTGGAGAAGACTGAGGGAAGTCCTCGCAAGTCCTCACTCTCCAGCATTGCCGTGAGATCTTTCTTGGCAACACGGGCCGCTCCATCGGAAAACCGATCAAAGACATCGGGCAGCGAATGAGCCAGAATGCTTTCAGCGGCTTTCACAACCGTGACGTCATTCTCATCCGGGCTGCGGTCGTTGCCACGAAAATAGACCATTGAAGAAAGGGCTGCTTGTTCCAGCAGCCGTCGTACTTCGCCACGATGCGTATCGCGGCGTCGGCCTTCCTCTGAGAGCAACCGTGTTTCCGCTGACGTTTGGGCTCCGCGTTCCTTCTTGGTGATCATTTCCTTCGAACGAAAGACTTCAGTGACTTCCTTGTCGATTTTTTCATCGACGGGGATCACCCAGAAGACCGTTTCACGTTCAGCCTGACTTTGGCGACGTGATTCATCACACAGCCGTTCGTAGTCGGCTTTATCTTCAGCGAGGCGAACCTGAAATTGAATGTCGCCCTTGATTCTTTCACGACCGTCGAGCCACAAGCTGCCCTTGAACACTCGCGTGCTCAGCAGTGTGTGACTGGGCTGCGGCTGCCAAAGCCGTTCCATTGTCTCTCGAAGGATCTGATTGGTGTCGGCTCGCTTTGGCTTGAGGGCAGCTCGCTGAGTTTCCCAATCATCTTCGGTCGGTGTCGGAATGCGATAACCATCGTCACCAAGTCGGATCTTATGAGCCGCAACCAACGCCTGCAGAGCTTGATCCACGCTAGCCCGAACTGAATCGCCCCCTACCTTCGGGTAGAGAGCAGCTGCGATGTTCTCAGCGTTACGGTGAATGCTCTTGACGAATTGCAACAGACAGATGGCTTTCGCCACTCTCTGCGCGAACGGATGCTCCACTTCGGCTTCCAGGCGATCGATCTTGTCGCGAATTGTACTGTCGATGTTGTCGCGAACCAGATCGTAGATGTGCTCGACGGTTACCAGTTGTCCGACTTCACAGTCACCCAGTCCGGTCTTCGGGTGTGCCAGCAATTGCTGTGCGAGTTTGATGACCGTTCGGTTTGCACCGCCCACATGACGACTTGCTCCGCCCTGCGTTCGCAGGCCGGAAACCACGTGGATCACGAAGTCCACCTGATACGGAACCATCGGGTAGAGTTCGATGAAACTCTCGCGATTTATTTGCGGCAACTTGATGTCGGCTGATAATGCCGCATTGGCCGCGAGGCTCCCACGATTCGCTTCAAAGAGTGCTGCCAGCGTTTTTTCTGAGTCAGCGGTCTTCGCCAAAACTCGCTTGCTTGTGACTTCTGAAATATCGCTTGGCTCCAGGTGGACCTGCAACGGAAAGCGGTCCATGAGCCGTGCGAGTTCGACGCGAGAATCGTCGAGCCCACCAACGAGTTCGTTCAGTTTCTCCTGAGAAGTCACCACAACCCAGAACTGCCCCTGGCCGACGCGTCCGAGAGCTTGGACGATGCCTTGTAGGTCGAGCATCTTATTGACGGTGCGAGCGACGAATTGACCGACTTCGTCGATCACGAATACAAGGTTGCGATTTTCGCCTCGTCGAGCCGTCAGTTCTTTGCACCGCTGCGCCAGATGGTTTGGGCTGACGTCGGCTCTTTCTCGGGCACCCTTTACCCACGAATCAGGTGATGAGTATGTGTCGGGCTCCAGTTCGTGCAGAACACGACTGGCTTCGTTCATCGCGAAAGCAACAAGATTCTTGGACTTGTCCCAGTCTTTCTTTGGGAAGAGTCTTTTGTAGGTTTCCCGGAATTCGTCGAGCCGTCCCTCTCCCTCCAATGTGATTTCCAGCTCGGCCAGGTCGAGGTCTCGGGCATAGCCGAGATGCTCCAGAAGTTGCCGGTACATGATCTCGGTCAGCATCTGGTTGCCGTGCATCACACCACGCTCGGTGGCAACGTCAAAGATCACCGCTTCGGTCGGGATCTTCTCCACGACGGTCTTGATGAGGACCTGGACTTTGGGATCGCCGATATGGGTGGCAAGTAATTCACTGGTCGTATCGGACCCAAGCTGACGATTGGCCAGAGCCAGGCCCAGCAGTTTCGCAAAACTCGATTTACCGGAACCGAAGAAGCCAGAGACCCAAACCGCCATCCGATCGCTCGGTTTGTTAGGCGACTCGCTATAGGCTTCAAGAATCTCGACGAAGTTGTTCAAGATCGTTTTGGTGACGATGTATTCACTGATCTCAGCGCGGATCACTTCTTCATCGGCCTGGTCGACCTTGATGACTTCGCGAATATCTCGATGAATGTCGCGAGCGAATATTTCTTTGATGTGTTGTGGTGCCATCAATTGTTTTCCTGTCAAAGAAGCTTTGCTCGGTAGTTGTGTTCAGCATCGTGCACGCCCATAAAGCTCAATCCAGCGGGCGGAATGATCTCACCGGGGTAGAACAGAACACCGGGAATCTCTAACTTCGCCTGGAAGTGTTCGACTAAGGTGGATGTGCGGTAGCACGGGTACAGAGCTCCGGCACGTGTGATCCACAGAATGTCTCGATGCGGATCGGCATTGTCCGGCACCTTGCTCAAAACCAGTTGGTCGAGCGGTGAGTACTCGCTGAGCACTTGGTGAATCGTCTGGGCAACCGTTTGATGCCCGTTGTGGCCAAGCATCACTTCGTTTTCCACGAGTTCCTCAGGTGAAACCCCGGCGTTGGTGAGCGCCTCTATCATGCAATCCATGAGCGAGACGCGAATAATGCGTTTGCCTTTCTGCTCAAGCCTTGTCTGAAGCAGTGAAAGCTCCTGACGCAGTTCAAACTCAGCAGCCGGGTCATACAAAAAGATGCACAATGGCATGTCCTTGTAGGCACTGATGTCAGGACGCGGATCTTGCTTAGTCAGGATCGGCTCAAGCGTATCGCGGAGTCGTGATTTCCAATCATTCATAAGGTCACACTCCTGACGTATTCGTCGGTGTTCTTACACGGCAGTGTCAGTTCCAGAAAACTGCCCGCTCGCTCAAACTGCAGCTTTCCGTACTGGTGAAGGCGCAGGAGCTCCTCTTCAACTTCGTTAGTCCTCATCAGGAACAGCCGCCAATCTTCCGCCTCGATGACTTTCCGCGTGTTGTTCTCGCGTTCCATCAGGACATACAGCAGATAGGTCAGACTTCGCTCCGGAAGACGGTAAGATTCAAACTCCTTGTTGACGCGGCCACGCATCAGATGAAATTCAGTAGCGGTTTTTAGAAGTCCGCTTGCGACGCGACGATACGTGTTCTCTTTCCACTGGTCGACGGACCCGAGCCGCTTCTCTATGAGTGCATGCAGGAACTCGACGACAGCATCGACGCTGATTACCACAATCCCTTGTTCTCGGTGATCGAAGAGCCATTTGGTCAGAAAGAGGCGAAGCAGTTCATCGTGTCGACTCATGTGCCACAATTGGACAGACCGCCAATCGTCGATGTGCCAACCCTGCTGCACAAGTTCGATTAACGGCCGATCTACACCCGCCAGGTCGTAGCGTTGTCTAAGGACGCGAATGAACTGCTTTAGCCAGCCGTCAGAGGACGCGCCGACGTTGTTGGTCGCTTCAATCTGTTCGAGATTTTCTTTGGGAGTGTGCGAAAAGTCCCAGTCCGAGAACGCGCGGAATGTCGTTTCGATAAACGGGCCTTTGATGGCCAGGTAGGAGCTCAATGTTTCCGTGGCGGCGTTCATGTCGGGAAATCTTCCTCCCGAATGAACGGCACGGCGAGTTTTCCAGGCTCACTGCTGCCATGTGCAACCGCCAACACCTCGATGGCCTCAATGACGGACTCGCCATTCATTTTGAGTGGTACGGACTTTAGATCGTCAGCGCGGCGCAGCCCCTTAGTCCGATTGACGGTTCGCTCCGAGACAAGCTCAAGGGTGGTCAACACAGCGACGAGGTCATTACTCCCAGCGGCGTCAATCCTTTCGAGCAGATCCTTCCATTCATCAGGGCTTTCAAGCCATCCGGACCAAGCATCTTCAATCTGGTCTTCAATTTCGACGGGCAGTCGCCAAAGCGTGTATGAGTCAGGCGGATTGAACACTTCTTCCGAGCGAGACGACGCGACAGCAAAGGCGGCGCGTGCGCGAGCGAACACGTGACTCTTTGGAAATCCACGCGAAATCGCGAGCTCACCAACTCGGCTCAAGAGGCCTTTTGTATTCCACCACTTCGAACGGTCCATTTCGCCTTGTCGCGCAACGGCCATACGAAGGGCGGCGATCCTTTTGACGTCGATGTCCATTTCCGTCACTTCGCCTTTCGGATCTCGTTGGATGGTTTGGCTGTTTCCTGAAGAAATTTCTCTAGGTCGCTCCGCCGAAATAGGCGGTATCCGTTGGCAGGATTCCGATGCATTGGAATCCTGCCATCGCGACCCCAGTTGCGGAGCGTGTTCGGGGATACCCCTAAGAACGATGCCGCTTCTTTGATCGTGAGGTAAGCGTCGAGCTTTTCCACAGCGAGTCCTCGCTTTGCGACTAATGTTGCTAGCAGTCGCCCAACCTTACCAAAGCATACCCATGCTGAACAGTCGCCGGCCAACACTTGGTAGTCTGGGAGGTTTCGCCAGAGCGGGCAGTCGAATTGCAACCGCGCAGCGAATCACGAGAGCCGGGGACCGGCTAGGCGGAAGCCAAGAATGTCGCCGGCGATGGATTACCGACGAGCCGAAGGTCTAGCAAGTCCGCTAGATGGATCGAGACGAGTAGGTTTCTGACAGTGACCGCTCAACCGCAGATTCGCTGAATCGCGAGCGGGACAGAGTCATCGTCTGCTCGGCGATTTCAATGGCGAGCTAATTGCCGCTAGGCTCACAGCACGAGCGAAGTTTCTGAACTCGTCTCGGACTGCCGGCCATTGCCGCGGCATACATAACCTGAGAGGCGACGCTCCTTGCGTTGCATATCCCAACCTCTCAGGGACTGCCGCATCATGCCATCTTCCAAGTTCGATCCGCTGCTGGATCTGACTCCCGAACAACGCCGTGAACAGGTTGCGGCCATTCTGGCCCGTGGGCTTCTACGGACGCTCCAACAGGCACGATCCCACGTGATTTCCGCTCCGGAAACGCTCGAATTCTCCCCTTCAGGCCTTGAGGTTCCTGGCGAAACGAGGCTCAGTGTGTCTCGTGTTTCGGAAGTTAACAGAACCAAGAACCAGAGAGGTACACGATGAACACGAGCGTGCAGATTCAGCTCGCCAAACTGGCGGAGATGTCCACGGGCGAGTTGGCCCGGCGCTACGCCGAACTGTTTGGCGAACCGACGCGGACGCGTCACAAGAAATACCTGATCCGAAAGATTGCCTGGCGGATGCAGGCCTTGGCGGAGGGCGACCTGAGCGAACGGGCCAAACGCCGAGCCGAAGAGTTGGCGAACGACGCCGACGTCAGGCTTGCTCCGCCCAAGCCGAAAGACGAACAGCCAGCGGCCGCAGCCAAGTTGTTCGTCGGATCGCCGTCCGATCCCAGGTTGCCCGCCCCGGGCGGCGCCATCGTCCGCAAGTACAAGGGAAAGGTCATCCGCGTCCTGGTCACCGAAGACGGCTTCGAGCACGAGGGCGAACGCTATAAGTCACTCACGGCGGTTGCGAAGGCTATCTCCGGCTCGCATTGCAACGGCTTCCGGTTCTTCGGATTGGAGGCCAAGCAATGACTCGCAAATCAAATCGCAAGAAACCTGCCGTGACGATGCGCTGCGCGGTCTACACTCGCAAGAGCACGGAAGAAGGACTCGACCAGGAATTCAATTCGCTCGACGCCCAGCGTGAATCGGCCGAGGCCTACATCGCCAGCCAGCAGAACGAGGGCTGGGGCTGCCTGCCAGACTTCTACGACGATGGTGGATTCACGGGCGGGAACATGGAGAGGCCCGCGTTACATCGACTGATGGCCGACATCGAGGCAGGCAAGGTCGACTGCGTCGTCGTGTACAAAGTCGATCGCCTGAGCCGGTCGCTACTGGACTTCGCCAGGATCATGGAGGTGTTCGATCGGCACAAAGTCGCATTTGTGTCGGTCACACAACAATTCAACACCGCAACGAGCATGGGGCGGCTTGTATTGAACGTCCTGTTGTCGTTCGCCCAATTCGAGCGGGAGATCATCGGCGAACGCATCCGCGACAAGATCGCCGCCCAGCGACGCAAGGGAAAATGGACAGGCGGCACACCAGTGCTCGGTTACGACGTCGACCGCTCCGGGCCCAGCCCGAAACTCGTGGTCAATGCCGAGGAGGCGGCTCGCGTCCGCGAAATCTTCCAAATGTATCTCACCCTGGGATCGATGCTGCCCGTGGTCGAAGAACTCGAGCGACGCGGATGGCTGACCAAAACCTGGAAGACCAAGTCCGGTCGACCAAAAGGTGGCCGGCCGTTCGACCGGTGTAGCCTGCATGCGTTGCTCAAGAACCCGCTGTATATCGGCAAACTCAAACACAAGAAGAATCTGTACGTGGGTGAGCACGATCTGATCGTACAGCCAGACGTATTCCAGAAAGTGCAGACGCTGCTGCTGCGGAACCGCCACTCGGGATCAACCAAATCGCGGAACCGTCACGGGGCGCTTCTGAGGCGGTTGCTGTACTGCAAGGCATGTGGGTGCGCGATGGTCCACAACTTCACCGGTCGGGGCAGCAAGCAGTATCGGTACTACACATGCACGCGAGCAATCAAGTCCGGTCGCCGCGCGTGCCCGTCCGCTTACCTGCCCGCTGCGGCAATTGAACAAGTGGTCGTCGATCGCGTTCGAGCCATCGCCGATGACGCCGACATGGTGGCCGAGGTCGTCCGCCAGGCGAGAGCTCTGGCGGAGGCAGAAATGAAGGCGTTGCACGCCGAACGGGTGGACCTGGAGCGCGAACTTGCCCGTCACCACGCCGAACTCCGCAAGTTGGTAGCCAACGGACCGACAGATGGGTACGCCATTGCTCGCGTGGCCGATTTGCAGGAGGCGGTCACCCGCGCGGAATCCCGCCAGGCCGAAGTGCGAGCCAGCATCACCGATCGAGAGGCAGAGCAGTTCGCGGACGAAGATTTCGCCACGGCGTTTCACGAGTTCGACGACACGTGGAATGCCCTCAGCCCGCGTGAGCAGGCCCAGGCGTTGGCGCTACTGCTCAATCGCGTCGGGTTCAACGCGGCCGACAGCAGCATCACCATGACCTTCCACCCGTCTGCCATCATGAGCCTGGCGACAGACCGAGACGAGGAGGCCGCATGATCGAGATCAAGCAGAAGATTCAGTTCTCCAACGGACCATCCGGACGTCGCCGGATTTCCAAACGCACTCGAGCAACGGCGGAGCTGCCGAACGGCCGTGTGCCCCGCATCTCGAAATTGATGGCGCTGGCCATCCGGTTCGATGGCCTGATCCGCGCCGGCACCGTCACTGATCAGTCGGAGCTCGCACGCCTGGCCAAGGTCACGCAGCCGCGGATGACGCAGATCATGAATCTGCTTCACCTGGCCCCCGACATCCAGGAACAGCTATTGCTTCTTCCGGTGGTTGCCAGCGGCCGCGATCCCATTCACGAGAAGATGCTACGTCCGGTGGTGGCCGAGCCATGCTGGCAACGCCAACGTGAACTATGGGAGAAGCTGATAAGCGACAAGCCGTAACGCAATACCATGAATAGGGTTGCGGAAATAGTGATTTTTTGCTGGCTAGGGG
>JAGQPF010000025.1 GCA_020426845.1 Planctomycetales bacterium | reverse complement strand
TCCGACGATGTCACCTGCGGAGACGGTGTCGATTTGCCCGTCTCGATCGCGTTTGGTGACATGGATCTGCCAGAGTTGGGCGACGTTTTCCTTCTTGTCCTTGCCCGGGTTGAGCACTCTGGAGTTGGCTTTCAGGGTGCCCGAGTAGACTCGCACCCAGGTTAGGTCGCCCGTCTTGGCCGGCTGGACCTTGAAGGCGAGGCCGGCGAACGGCTCGCTGGGATCGGGTTTGCGCTGCGTCTTGGGGGGCTCGTCCTGTTTCTTCGCGGCCAAGTCGTCGCCCTCAACCGGCGGGCGGTCCAGTGGGCTGGGCAGGTAGCGGGTGACCGCGTCCAGCACCGGTTGGACACCGATGCCGTGCAGTGCCGAGCCGCAAAGCAGGGGCTGGATTTTCATGGCCAGCGTGCCGGCGCGCAGCGCCTGGTGGATCATCGCGGCCGGAATCGGCTGCTGATCCATGGCGAGCATCATCATTTCGTCGTCGAACTCGTACAGGTTCTCCAGTAGCTCGGCGCGCCAGATTTCCGCTTCCTCAAGGGCATCGGCGGGGATTTCCTCGACGTGAATTGTCTTGCCTTTATCAGCGCGATCGAAGGTCAGCAGCTTCATTTCGATCAAGTCGATCACCCCGCGGAACGGGTTGTCGATATGCGCCGGGCCGCGGCCGAGCGGGATTTGGATCGCCAACGGATTGGCTGCGAGTCGCTCGCGGATTTGGGTAATCACCTCCTCGAAGCGAGCGCCCTCGCGGTCCAATTTGTTGATGAACGCGATGCGGGGCACCTGGTAGCGATTGGCTTGCCGCCAAACCGTTTCGCTTTGGGCTTCAACGCCCTCGCGGGCGCTGAATACGACGGCGACCCCGTCGAGCACGCGGAGGCAGCGTTCGACCTCGGCGGTGAAGTCGACGTGGCCGGGGGTGTCGATCAGGTTGATGTGTTTTCCGTTCCACTGGAACGTCACGCACGCCGAGTAGATCGTGATCCCTCGGGCCTGCTCTTCCGGGTCGTCGTCCGTGGTGGTCGTCCCCTCATCGACGCCGCCCCGGTTGTGGGTCGCGCCGGCGCAGTACAGCATCTGCTCGGTGACGGTCGTCTTGCCCGCGTCGATGTGCGCAATCACGCCGATGTTGCGGATGTCCTCAAGTTTTCGGCTCATGGGGTTGGCCTCGGCGATTCCTTCGGCGGCGGGTAGCGGGGGCAGGGCCCGATGGGATGTTGATTGGGTGATTGGGGAGCGGGGTCTCCAGGGCCGCGAGCGAATCGAGAACGCCGCGAGCGCATAGAGAACGCCGCTCGGCGTGCGCAGAGCGGCGTTTCGGTGTTCAGGTTGTGTGTGTTACCAAGCGAAGTGGGAGAACGCCTTGTTGGCTTCGGCCATGCGGTGGACGTTTTCGCGACGGTTGACGGCCGTGCCTTCCTTGTTGTAGGCCTGGATCAATTCGTCGGCCAGCTTCTCGTGCATCGGGCGGCCCTTCTTCTCGCGGACGGCCAGCAGGATCCAGCGGAAGGCGAGCGCCTGCTGGCGGCTCGACTTAACCTGCATGGGGACCTGGTAGGCGGCGCCGCCGACGCGCTTGGAACGCACTTCGATGTGCGGCTTGACGTTCTCGACAGCCTGCGTGAAGACCTCGATCGGCTGCTTTTCCGGCAGTCGCTCGGCGATGCGTTTCAAGGCGCGATAAAACACGTTCTGCGCCACCGACTTCTTGCCGTCGACCATCAGGCAATTGATGAATTTCGAGGCCAGGACCGAATCGTGGACGGGATCCGGCTTCAGTTGCGTTCGGCTTGCAGTGATACGGCCCATGGGGCGGTGAACTCCGGGAATTCAGCGGTTGATGCGAATATGTGCGAATTTTTGCAAATTTGCAGCGGTGATGTATTTTGCGAAACAGTGGGTGCCCTGAGCCAAGGCGCGGCGAACGCCGCCCGCCATCGAGGCTCAAGTGATCCCTACGGCTTTTTGGCGCCGTAGCGGCTGCGCGATTGCTTGCGGCCGTCCACGCCCAGCGTGTCGCGAGCGCCGCGGACCACCTGGTATCGCACACCCGGCAGGTCGCGAACTCGGCCGCCTCGCACGAGCACAATCGAGTGCTCCTGGAGATTGTGCCCCTCGCCGGGGATGTAGACCGTCACTTCCTTGCTGTTGGAAAGTCGCACACGGGTGATCTTCCGCAAGGCCGAATTCGGCTTCTTGGGGGTCATCGTGCGGACCTGCAGGCAGACACCTTGCTTTTGCGGGCACCGGTCCAGCACCGGTGACTTGCTCATCTTGCGCTTCTTGCGGCGTCGCTTGCGGACCAACTGGTTAATCGTAGGCATAGTCGAATGGATGCGCCAGGGCTGTTTAGGTTCTTGGAGAACGTGGAAACTCCCCAAGGTAGCGGTTTCGCCTATGCTGTCAAGGCAAGGTGAGAAAGATTGCCGAACGGCCGAGACCCTCGGCAGGTGGCGGCGGGCGGCCAGGTCCATGGTCGACCGAAAGGCGGGGCGGTGCCAGGTCGCAGGGCGGTGCAAACGCAGCAGGGCGGTGGACTCGGACCGTCGGCGCCGGGAGCAACGTCGGTGGCGACATCACGTGTTGGCTCGATTATTCTTAATAGCTTCCCCTATCGGCAGATTCCGGGCTTCCTCATTCACCGGAATCTCAACCGTTGCCTTCGCAACGAATCGTCGAACTTTCCCGAGGAGATCGTCCGTGAGCATCCGCCAGCACCTAGCGTCGTGGCCGAATTTGTTTGCGTCCGTGGTGGTGTTGCTCGGTGGCTTTGCCAACGCCGACGAAATACGCTTGGCCGGCAACCCCGCCGTTTCCCCCAATGGTCGGCAAATTGCCTTCGACTACGGCGGCGACATCTGGCTCGCGCCGATTGGCGGAGGGCGTGCCCAACGGGTCACGTTCGACGAGACGCGCGAATTTGATCCGCACTTTTCGCCCGACGGAAAACAGCTGGCCTTCATCAGCGACCGGCATGGGGCCAACCACGCCTACACGATGACGCTCGCCGAGCTCTCGCCGCAGCAGGTCACCTTCCACAGCGAGGGCTGCGATCTCCAAGGGTGGCCCTCTGCCGACCAGCTGTTGGTGTCCGGCCAGCGCGACCACCATTGGCGACACGCCGAACGGTTTTGGCACGTCGCCCTTGGCAAGAGCTCGCCGGAGCACCCGCTGTTCGACGCCTACGGCTCCGACGGCTCACTTTCCCGCGACGGTCGCCACTTGCTGTTCGTTCGCGAAGGGGAGCGTTGGTGGAGGCAGGGTTACGAAGGCGCGCGGGCCGCACAGATTTGGCGTTTCGACGTGGAGACCGGCAAATTCACCAAACTGGTGCACGGCAAGTTCGATTCGCGATGGCCCATCTGGCGCCCCGACGGCCGCGCCTTCTACTACGTCACGGGCGACGCCGACGGGTTTGACCTGTACCTTCAGGAAGTCGATCGCAAAACCGGCGACGTCGCCGGCGAGCCGGTCAAGCTGCTCGATATGGGGCACGGCTCGATCACCTTCCCCTCAATCAGCCGTTCGGGCAGGGTGATGGTCTTCTCGCACCTCGGCGAACTCTACCGCGTGTCGCTCGGAAACGACGCACTGCAGCCGGAGAAGGTCCAGCTGTTGGCCAACGGCGAGTCGCCCAGTGCAGGGCGGGTGCGGCGGACGCTGAACAAAGCCACCGAAGTGGAGTTCAGTCACGATGGGCTCGAAGTCGCGATGATCGCCGGCGGCGATGTCTGGCTGATGGACACGGTGCTCCGCGAACCCGTTCAAATCACCGATACGCCGCAGGACGAGTCCAATTTGATTTTCGACACCTCGCATCGCCGCCTGTATATGGTTCGCGAGGACGAGGGGCAGACGGACATTTGGAGCGTGGAGCGAGCTGACGCCAGTCGCCACTGGTGGCAGAATCGTTCGTTCAAGTTCCGTCGAGTGACCAACGACCTGGCGGCGGAGTCCTTCCTGCGGCTCAGCCCGGACGGCAAAAGCCTGCTGTACGTTCGCGATCGCGGCGACCTCTGGATTCGCGGGCTCGATGGCGGCGATCCCCGGCAGCTGATCAGTGGCTTCGACCGTCCCGACTTTGACGTGTCACCCGATGGCAAATGGCTGGCCTACTCCCAGAGCGACAACGATTTCAATCGCGATGTTTGGATCGCCCCGATGGACGGCTCCACCGCGCCGTTCAACGTGTCTCGACACCCCGATGACGACTTTGGACCACGGTGGTCGCCCGATGGCCGCCTGTTGGCCTTTATTGGCAATCGGCAACACGATTCGGAGTCGGACATCCACTACGTGTGGCTGCAGGCCGCTGAGGAGGACGTGACTTCGCGCGACCGGAAGTTGCAATCGGCGCTGGCTAAAATGGGACCTCGAGGTGGCAAGTCGCCCGCCTCCAGTTCCGCCAAACGCACCTTGGAGCTCGAGGGACTGCACCAGCGAATTCATGGCGTGTCGATTCCCGGCGTCAGTGAGTCGAGCCTGACTTGGTCTCCGGATTCACAGCGACTCGCGTTCTCCGCGACGGTCAAAGGGGTGCGCGGAATCCACGCCATCACGATTCCCACCGGTCTGTCACCCACGGTGCTGACGACCTCGGAGGGCTCCATTTCGAGATGGCTCAAGAATGGGACCCTTTTGATGTTGTCTTCCGGCGTGCCCACCACCATCGGCGCCAAGGGGGAAAAGGCTTCGTTGCCGTTTCAGGTAATGCAGCAATTCGAGCGTTCCGAGCGAAATCGCGCGGCATTCGACGTTTGCTGGCGGACCATGCGCGATCACTGGTACGACCCGAATCTCGGGAACCGCGACTGGGCGGAAGTTCGGCGAATCTACGGCGAGCTCGCCGCTCGGGCGCCCGATCCGTACGCCCTGCGGACCGCCATCGAACTCATGTTAGGCGAGCTGAACGGATCGCACCTGGGGTTCTACCCGGTCGTTTCCCGAACCGCCTCCCCGGCTTGGACGGACCAGACGCCTCATCTCGGTGTGCGGTTCGATTTAAGCTATCCCGGGCCCGGCCTGCGCGTCCGCGACGTCATCCTGAACGGGCCCTGTGATGTGGAGAACGGTCCGCGCCAGGGCGATCTGATTCGAGAGATCGACGGCGTGGCGATCGACCGCGATGTCAACTTGGCTCGCCGGCTCAACGGCGTGCTCGAACGTGACATTCAATTGACAATCGAGCGGCCCGCAGCCAAGCCACCCGCATTCGACCCCAAAAGTCAGTTGCCACCCTGGGAGGGCCACGAGCCCGGCGTGGCGCCCGTCCGCAACAAACTCGCCATTCGGCCGGTCTCGTATTCCGCCGCCCGCGACGCGCTCTACGAGATGTGGCTGGAGCACAATCGAGCCACCGTCGAAAAGCTGTCCCACGGCAAGCTCGGCTATCTGCATATCCGAGCCATGAATCTCTCCAGCTTCACCGAGTTCGAACGGCAACTCTATTATGTCGGTTACGCCAAAGATGGCTTGGTGATCGACGTCCGGGAAAACGGCGGCGGCAGCACGACGGATTTGTTGCTCACCGCGCTGACGCAACCGCGACATGCCGTCACGGTGCCGCGCGGAGGGGGACCCGGGTATCCACAAAGCCGCATGGTGTACGCCACCTGGCACAAGCCGATCCTCGTGATGTGCAACCAGAACAGCTACTCGAATGCGGAGATTTTCAGTCACGCCATCAAGGGGCTGAAACGCGGCCGACTGGTGGGTGTGCCCACGGCGGGAGGCGTCGTGAGCACGGGCATGGTCCAGGTGATGGACGTGGGGTCGTTGCGGTTCCCGTTTCGAGGCTGGTATGTCGGCGAGACCGGCCAGGACATGGAGCTGAACGGCGCCGTGCCGGATGTCGTGATCTGGCCCGAACCCGGCGAATTGCCCCAAGGAGTTGACCGGCAATTGGACAAGGCTGTTCAGTTGTTGATGGAGGATGTAGAAAAGTGGGACCGTCGCCCCACTCCAAAGCTCCAACGGGCAACCGAACGCGGCCGAAAGCCGGGGCAAGTCCAGCAGCCGGTCGACGCCGATCGGGCCAACGCGGGCTAGGCGATGGTTGTTGAAAAAGACCCAGCCGGGAATCGGCAGATTCGATTGCCGGATCAGGTGTTTTTCAACGACCTCCTTGGCCAAGGCGCGCTGATTTCACTTCACTTCCCGGGTGTCGCTTGCTGTTGTTGATCGACAATTACGACAGCTTCGTGCACAACCTGGCACGCTATCTTCGTCGGCTGGGCCAGCAAACTCTGGTCGTCCGCAACGACGAGCTCGCTGTGGCCGACGTGAGAGCGCTGGCTCCGCGCGCGATCGTGATCTCCCCCGGTCCGTGCACTCCGGACGAAGCCGGGATCTCGCGGGAAGTCGTGCAGCAATTGCACGCAGCCGTGCCGATACTCGGGGTGTGCCTGGGGCATCAAGCCATTGCCGCGGCGTTTGGCGCCGACGTCATTCGCGCGCCCGAGCCGGTGCATGGCCGCGCCTCGGCAGTGCGTCACGATGGGCAAGGGTTGTTCGGTGGGCTGCCGAATCCACTCGAGGCCTGTCGCTACCATTCACTCATTGTGGACGCCGCCACCTTGCCGGACGAACTGGCGCCATGTGCCTGGACAGTGGAGGATGATGTGTTGATGTCGATCCGCCATCGGTCGTTGCCATTGTTCGGCGTTCAGTTTCACCCCGAGTCCGTGTTAACGCCCGCCGGCTACGGCTTGTTGTCGAATTTTCTGACGCTGGCCGGGCTGCCGGCGCCCGCACAATCTCCGGATCTGTTTGCCGAGCGGCCGCTCGAGCCGATCGAGCAAGAGCCGCTGGATCCCCCGATTTACTACTGATCCCGCGTAGGCGTGAAGGAAGGCCAAGTTGATTCTGGAAGGAATCGTCACGACGCTCAATCCCGACGGCACTGTCAACGTTTCGCCGATGGGACCGCACGTCGATCGCGAAGTGACCACCATGCGATTGCGGCCCTATCACACGTCGCGAACATGGCAGAACCTGCGCGAACATCCCGAGGGCGTGTTGCACGTCACGGACGATGTGGAGTTGTTTGCTCGCGCCGCGGTGGGAAAGCTCGAGTCGTTGCCACCGCTGTCGGATGCCTGGGTCGTGAATGGCAAGGTGTTGGATGATGCGTGTCGCAGCTATGAGTTCCGCGTCACCTCGGCGGACGACTCGGCGGAGCGGATTACCATCGAGTGCGAGATTGTCCACAAGCTCTTTCAACGGGAGTTTTTCGGATTCAATCGCGCTCATTTCGCCGTCTTGGAAGCGGCGATTCAGGCCACCCGATTGCAGTGGCTGACGCGCGACTCGGTGCTTGGCAACTTGCGGCGCTTGCGGCCGCTAGTGGAGAAAACCGGGGGAGACCGTGAGAAACGCGCCTTCGCTTTCCTCGAAGAGTTCGTCGCTGCGGCGGAGCATGAATCATGAAGTTCGTTCGACCGATGCTCGTGTTGCTCGCCGCTGGTCTGCTAGTCGCCGCTGGCGTTTGGTGGCGATGGGCCCAACAGGCCCCGCAGGGGTCTCCAAGCGAGGTCGCTCGGCGCGACCCATCCCAAGCTGAAACGCCGGCCGAGAGCGAAGCTCCGGACCAGCCCGAGCCAACACCGGGTGCGGACTCCGCGCCCGACTCGGATCCTGAGGCTGATCCGGGCGCCGATCCGGCGCCCGCTCCTCCCACGTCTCCGGACGATCCCGCTCCTCCCGGGCCACCGGCGACCTCGCCTGCACCGGCCGATGTCGGGCAGCCATCCCCATGGGAGCCGACAGTCGCTGAACCACCCGTCTCGCATCTTCGGTTTCAGTTCCTGCCCCTGCATGCGCAAGGCGAAACGATTCCGGACGTCGAGCTGATGCGCTGGCTCGAGCCACTTGGTGCGGGGAGCACCATTCAACAGCCGACTAACCAGTCGACCCAGATGAGCGGGCTGTTTCGGCTGCGCTCGCCATGGCCCGAGGACGGAGTGCTGCGGATGGCCGTCGAGCCCGACATGCGGCAGGGCTTGCGACTTTACGTTTATCACGGCCGTGAGGGCGCGATGCTCGTCAACACCTTTCACCCACGGGAGCGATGGGCAGGGTATGTCACGAGCCGCCATGACGACCTCGCCGCGCCCGAGAACCCGCGATTGGCGAGCGACGATCGGCACCGCACCTTGCAAGCGAGGCGAAATCGGCAGAACCCGTTGGATTTGCATTGGCGCGGTGGCTATCTCACCCTTGCCAGCGGCGATGTGCCGTTGGTCGCCGTGCCGCTGTCCGGACCGCCCACCGAGATCTTTCTGGAAGGGCAGACTCGCGTTTACGCATTGGAACTGCGGCGTTGCACCAGTGTGCCGCCATTGCCACCCGCGATTTCGTCGCAGCCGGAGCCGATGGGGCAGTTGCAGTGGAACACCGATCGTCTGTCTCCCAAGGCTCAATGGACGGTGAGCGACGATGGCGACGTCGAGCTGCGAGTCGCCTCGGCCGCCGAACCGGGCTGGGCGTTCGCACCGTTGCCACCGGGCTTCTTCGCGGTCGAGATGGAGGCGGAGGGCACGCCGGGGGTGGGAGTCTACCTGGCGCTGGGACACGGTGAGCCGCGGGATATGTTGCGTTTCGCCGCCAACGAAAACGACGCCGGGCGATTGTCGTTGTATCGCACCGACGACCGGCATCTTCGTTCACGGCCGATGGCCGCTTTGACATCGGAGCCGTTGCCGCGCGCCGAGGGGCCGACTTGGCTCAGGTTGCTCGCCGGTCCACGCACGTTGCACTGGTGGATGGGAGTCGACGGCCAACATTGGGCGGCGCCCGAGCTTCCTCGGCACCATCATGGACTGGCGGGTCGCACGTTGGGAGTCTTTCACATCGCCGGAGTGGACGGCACGCTGAAATTGAGAAAACTGCGTCGCGCTCCGTTGGAGGCCATGGATCGCTGGGGCGGTGAATTGAACACTGCCTTCCCGCTCGCCACGAGCCGCGTGGGCGATCCGACGGTTGCACCGCTGCCGCCGGTGGAGTCGGCGGAAGAGGCTGCTGCCGACGCTTGGCAACGATTGCACGAGGGCACGGCGTCCGTGCAGGATCCGGAGACCTTGCTGGCTGGCACGCGCCGCTTGCCGCTCGACCGCCGGCTGGCATTGCTCGGTGAATTATCGCAATTGCTCGCCGCCGAGGACGACCATGGTACTCAGCAGTGGCTGTTGTCCGAAGTCGCCGATTTGGCTGAGCTGGCACAGGCCACCCTGGCGCTGCCGCCGGGAGTTTACGAGTGGTACTCGCGCGCCTCGCAACGAGTCGAGCTGCCATCGGCACAGTTTCCGCACCTGACTCACGAGATCCTCCAACGGCTGATGACTCATGAGTTGCTATGGCGGATTGCACATCGCGATTGGGAGGGGCTCGAACAATTGGCGTCACGTCTGCTCTTTGCCTACCGCGACCCGCCGGCCATGTTGCGTTGGGCGCATCAGCTCGCCGTGCGCGAGTTGCCGGGCAGCAGCGGGCCCCGGATTGGAGCCGCTGCGGCGGAGGTGGAGCCGATCTGGATCGAACAGATCGACAAGACGGCGTTCAACGCGATCATCGAGTTGCACGGCTTGGTCGAGTCGGAGAATTGGGAGGCGGCGGCCAAACTGGCGGCGACCGTCAACACGGAGCATGGGCTCGCCCCCACTCCCGATGATCCGCAGCGCCTGACCACGTTCGGAGGCTGGCTGCGCGAGGCCTGTGAGCAACATGAGCCGCTGAAGGCTGCGATGATGGAAGTTGCCGATCCGGTGGCCCAGCTGCACCTGCGCCGCGCATGGCAGCAGCGAGATGCAATGCTGTTGGAGCAGACCGCGCGGAGATTTCCCTTCACGCCGGCGGCGGGAGAGGCCTGGCAATCGTTGGGAGATCGGCAGTTGGCCGACGGCGACTGGCGACAAGCTGTGGCTTGCTACTCGCTGGCCGCCAAGAACGACCCGTTGATTGATATTTCCGCCAAGTTGCAGCTGGCATTGGAATTGGGAGGAGTGGGAGATCCCCAGTGGCGGGCGAAGCAGGCGAGCTATCCCTGGGGGGAAAAACCGTTGAGCAGCAAACAGGTCGACGAGCTGCTCGCCGCCGTGCGAGCGACGGCGCCTGCGCCCCAAACCGAGGTTGCGCCGGCTCCGCTTTGGCACAACGCTCAACTCGAGGCCATGGGGCGCATCGAGATGCCGTTCGGCCGCGATCCCCGTCAGCAAATCGGCCGATTCGTCAACGAGCGGCTGGTGGATTGGTGCGGGCGCCAGTTATCTGTCACTCGTGCGGCAGAGCAGCTGCTGGTCTGCAATCGGTTTCAATTGGCGGCGTTCGACGCGCGTAGCGGCGAACGACTGTGGCAGACCAACGAGCCCAAGGATCCACGCTTGACCGCGCAGCGCTCGCGCGACATGTCACTCACTCCCAGCCGGCCTGCCATCGTCGGGCAACTCGCCGTCGTTCGTCTGCTCTATGGCTCCGGCGCCACCTTGTGGTGCGTCGACCGGGAGGACGGGCAGACCCGCTGGCAGGCGCCTGCCTTGTCGAATGAACGTTGGGTGAGCGACCCTGTGCTGCTGGGCGGCCGACTGTGGTGCGTGCTGGCTCGGCCTCCCGCGTCGGTTGGGGACACTGAGCTGACGCTGGTGGGACTGCGGCCCGCCGACGGGCAGCGGATCGCGGAAATGTCGCTGGGACGCGCGCGTTCAGACTGGTTGAGCTCCGAGCATTGCCAGCTAGTCGCCACAAGCCGAGGCGTTATCCTGCAACTGGAAGGCGCAGTTGCCTATGTTGAGCCCACGGGGGTGCGCTGGGTTCGTCTGTGCTCCCTGCCTCCCGCGGGACTGAATCCGCGCGAGCCACTGCAGTGGAGCGAGCCTCCGCAATTGAGCGACGACGGCCAATCCGTTGTGCTCCAGGTGCCCCGCCTGCCGCTAGTTCAATGCGTGGACGTGGAGAGTGGCGCCGTGCAATGGCAACGCGATGTTCCCGGTGTTGCCCGCCTGCATGTGGAAGGCGAGCGGACGCTCGTTGCAGCCGACGAGTATCTGCAATGCCATCGCACCGGCGATGGAGAGTTGCTCTGGCGCCACCGCTGGGAACGCCGCTGCCGAGATTGGCTTGTGCACAGGGAGCGGATCGTTTGCTTGACGGAGCGAGTGCCGCAGTGGCCCTTGGTGGGCGTGACGATGAGTCCGCGGGAATTCCCGATGGCGGCAGATCAACCTCGCTTTTATCTCGAATGGCGAGACTGGGAGTCCGGTCGCTTGCTGGCCGAGTCGGCCATCGCTACTTCAGCGAAGGATCCACGTGTCGGGCCGCTCGTCGAAACCGCTGGAGCCTGGTGGCTTTGGGAAGGCGACGGCGTGCTCGATGCCACTCGCACCCTGTCGCGGCTGAAGGAAATCGAGTGACCCGATGACCGGACGCAAGCGAGGGCGCCACACGTCGGCGGGCAAAGATCTGGAACGCTCCATTCGCTGGCTGGAGCGACGCGCGGAAGTCCAAAAGGTCGTGCTGAGCATCGCGGAGGCCTGTCGCACTCAGTATCACCCCGGACACTTGAGGGTGACCCGCGTGGCGCCCGGCGGGCTCAAGGTCGTCGGCCACACCGGCAACGGCGTGATCAATTTGTTCGTGCGCGTTGCCGACGAAGATCGAGATGCTCTGGCCGCCGCAATTCTGGAAAAGTTCGGAGAGTAACGCCGCCTGCGATGGAGGCCCGTCCGTACCCGGGCCTCACAAGGGTCGCCTGCGATGGAGGCCCGTCCGGACCCGGGCCTCACAAGGGTCGCCTGCGATGGAGGCCCGTCCGGTTGGCTCGCCGGATGTTGATCCCTTGGATAGTCACCCTCTATTCCCCAAGGAGATCGAAACGTGAACAGACAGGCAACTGGCATTCAACACGGTGCACGCAAGCCACAGAGCCAACTCAAAAATGCGTTCTGTATCGCTGTCGCGCTAACGATTGCAATCGCGGTGTGGAGCATGCACCCCGATAAGTCACAAGCAGACCCGCCGGCCGGCAGCTTGGGTGAACAACGTGGCGGCGTTGCGGAAGTCGAGTGGGAGCAGTCGTGCCCGGAGTGTGACCCGTGGGAGGGCGAACACGTCTACTGTGACGCGATCGACGGAACCATTCATCTGCTTGGCACTCCCGATCATGAAGGCATCTTCATTGAGCACGTCGACTTGGGCATTCTCGACTTTGCCGTGCAGATCACGGTCATTCACTCGGACCTATCGTTCGAGTACTTCGAGTTCACTCGGGCCGAATTGCTCGCCAGTGCAGGACTGGATGGCTGGCATCCGGAAGCAGTGAACGCCGTCTACATGTGCAGGCTGAATGTCCACACGGATTGTGGCGACGACGTTGTCATCAACCAATCCATGGCGGGCGGTTACTTTGACCTGGGGCCGGGCCACGACAGCTTCTGCGGATCCCACATGAGCGAAGTAATTGTCGGTGGATGCGGCAGTGACGTGATCTTCGGCGGCGGCGGAGCCGACTTCATCGCCGGGGAGGCAGGGTCGGACTATCTCAGCGGAGGGATGCCGGCCGACGGCGTCTTCCTGTTCCCCGGCGTGTTCAAGACCGCGGCCTTTCTGGCGAATCCGCAGGGGAGGGTGGGAGACTTTTACCACGACAGCCTCGATTGCGGGCAGGATGCGGACGGCGACCACATCCTGCTGGAGGCGCATGAACTGGATGGCGGCGGCCTGGTGTCTTCTGAAAACTACTTTCACCTCGATTGGCTCAGCCCGCCCGGCACTGACATGATGACCCTCGTGGCGCATTAGCTTAAGAAGGGATCCTGAAGCAGGCGAGGGATTGGAGTCGCGAATTGAGGGATCGGAGTCACGATTCGGGATTCCGATCCCTCGCTGTCGCTTCGGGTTTCCTTTTTGAGATGTGAGTGGCCTGCTGTCCGGTCTTGCCTGCATCGGGGGATTTCGATACTTTCCGTCCCCTGCCCGGAACTCCGGCCTCACCTCTCTCCCCTCAGTCCTCCCCTCAGTCCTCCCCTCATTCCCTAATCAACCGGAGGCACGGATGCTTCCTCACGGACGACTCGTCTTCATCTCGGCTTGGCAACAATCGCCCCAGCTCTCCCTGCTGTTTGGCTGCCTTTTGGGGCTTAGCTTGCTCGGGTGCCGTTCGGGCGCGAGCGCGCCGGCGTCGGTGGCGGATACGCCGCCGCTGGATTCAGCCCCGGTCATCGCAGCTCGGTCGGCGCCTCCCACTCGCGAGGAACTGGCCGCCGCCGGACCTTTTTCGCACACGTCCTCGGGGCTCGGTTATCGCGTTTTGGTGCCCGGGAGCGGGAAAAAACCGCGGTCGACCGATCGCGTGCGGGTGCATTACCACGGCTGGCTGGATGACGGCACGGTGTTTGACAGCTCGTATGAACGAGGATCGACCACCACGTTCGCGCTGGATGGGGTCGTCAAGGGCTGGACCGAAGGTCTGCAATACGTCTCCCCCGGTGGCAAGATCGAACTGGTCGTGCCTCCCGGCTTGGGCTACGGTTCGCGAGCCATGGGAGAGATTCCGCCCAATTCCACGCTGCATTTTGTCGTGGAGCTGATAGCGATTAACCCTTAACGAATTCGGGCGCCGTGTGGTTGAGCACCAGGCTGATCACGGGGGCGCCCGCAGTCTCCAACCGCTGAGCGGCTTGGCGGACGTCGCGGCCTCGCGATCTGTCTGCCTTGACGACCAGCAGCACGCCATCGGAGAAACGCGCCAGCACATCGGCATCGGAATTCGATTCGCAAGCCGGCCCGTCGATGATGACCAAGTCAAAGTGGGCGCTTAGTTCATCCAACAGGGTGCTCATCCGCGCAGAGGCCAGCAAATCGGGCACGACTTCCCGTCGCCCACGGGCAATGTGAAATACTCCCGGCACGCTGTCGGGGGCGATCAGCTTGGACAGTGCCTGTTCGTCCCGCGCCAGGAAGTCCGATAGCCCTAGTTCGTCTCCACGCGCTTCGCGGATCGAGGCGTCGATCACCACAACCGTTTCTCCACGGCGGGCGACGCAATCCGCCAGTTCACGAGCGACCAGGGAGCGGCCCGCGCCGGGCTCGGCGCTGCCGACCAGCACCCGGGCGCCACGATTGGTGGTGGCGGCTCGCACGCGTTCCGCCAGGGCTCGAATCCGCTCGGCGAGCATCGGTTTCGTTTCGGGCGTCAGCTCGGGCAACACGGCGACGTCGTCGCGTTCGAGCTTGATCGAGGCATCCGCGGCCGAGCGAATCGTCGGGTTGATCAACTGCGCGAACAACGCGCCAACGACGCCGATCACCATCGCAAATCCGCTGACGCCCGCGAACACGACTTTGCGATAAGAGCGGGTCGGGTAGGTGGGACGAGCGGCGTGCGAGACGTATTCGAAGTCGGACGCGTTGGAGTCGGCGACCGCGCGGATCTTCGCCAGCGCCTCTTCGAGCTGTCGCGCTTCCGCGACCCACGATTCTATCAAGTGAGGCGGCTGTTGCTCGGGCGCGGAGATGGCGCCGGCCAGCCGTTGGAAGTCGTCGTGCAGTCGGACTCGGCTCTGTTCGAGCTGCACGACGCGCTCCTTGGCCGCGCTGAGCTCCAACAACAGTTGATAGCGTTCAAACGAGAGCGCCTGCACCATCGGCGCCGACTCGACGCCCTCCGGGCTGTTCGGGCGCATCCGCTCGTAAATGTCCTTGAGCTCCTGCTTGAGCTCCGCGATCCGCGGCGAATCCACGGAGCGCGTCAGGTGTTTCTCGTACTCCGCTTGCTCGTGCTCAAACGCTTCCTTGGAGATGAAGCCATGTGTCAGCAGCCGCTCGTTGAATCGCATCCGCTCCTCCCATTGGATGCTGGTCAGGTCGTCCTGCTGGTGCGCCCGCAGATCCATGATCTCTTCGCGAATTCGCTCGACGCGGATGTTCAAGCTGCTGATCGTCTCCGATTGTCCGGCGCCGGCGTTGCCGGTCAGCAGGCTGTTGCGCAGGTTGTCCTCCATCGCGGCGAGCTCCGCCACCTTTCGCTCGGCGGCCTTGAGCTCGGTGAGCGCTTTCTCGTACATTTCGTCCGCGGTGTTGATGCGGTTGCGATAGCTTTCCAGCTCGCGTTTTCTCGCGACCGATTCATCGTTTTGCAGCCGGCCGGACTTCTTGAGCTTCTGCCGCAACATGGCCAGCCGGCTGTCCATTTCGCGAATCACTCCGGCGAGCTCCATGCGGCGCAGCCGCTCCTGCCGCTGAATGAAGACGTCGGTGAGCGTGTTGGCGACTTCAGCCACTTGCTCGGGCTTGTCCCAGGAGACTTCGCAGACCAGCAACTGGCTGTCCCGCGGGTTGACGATCCGGCAGGCGGCGCCGAGTTCGGGCAAGGTGCAGTCGAGTTTGAGACGCATCCGGGTCTCGGCGAGGCTGGGCTTCACCTTGACCATGTTCAATTGCGTGTGAATCGTGGGAGGCTTGTACATTCCCGCCAACAGCTCGTCCGACGGCGGCTGGTAAAGCAGCACGGCTTCCGAGGTCCAGACTCGAGGCGCAATGGTCAACGCCATGCAGAACGCCAACGCCAGGCTGAAGATCGCCCAAACGGCCAGCGCCCAGCGACACTTCCAGACGCCAATCAGCAGCGTGCGGGGATCAACCGGCATCCGCTCCCGAGGCTCGTCAATGGTCGGAATCTCGCTGTTCATGACACCTCTCCGTCAGTTGGTGCGGCGGTGGCTGGCGCGGCGACGGGCTGGCCCGAAGTTGCCGTCTGCCGGCCGGTGCGTGCGGAGCCGATCCGCGCTGTCACAGCGGCTCGCTCGTCATCTTGCATTCCGATATGCCAGAAACTCAGCAGCAGGCTGCCGACTCCGGCTGCGTACACAAACGCCAAAGCGGCCCAGGTTTGAGGTTGGATCACGTGCCGCAGCCCGAGGCAGACCGCGATTTGCACCAGGCCGGCGGCGGCCGCTGGCGCAACGGCGCTGCCCAGCAGCTCTCGCCAACGCACGTCATGTGCCCAGCAAGCCGCTTGCACGACGACCAGCATCGTCACGGCGGTGGCCAGCAGCGTTCCCATGGCGACGCCGAGCACGCCCCAGTGCCGGACCAGCACGACGCTTAACCCGATGTTCAACGCCGCGTTCCCGATGGCGGTCCAGGCCACGAGCGGATGGCGGCCGGTCATCGCCAGCACATTCGCCCCCGCTTCTTGAATCACGCGGAATCCCATCGCGGCGGCGAGCACCATGACGATCGGCGCGGCAGGTTCGAACTGTGGGCCAACCCAGAGTGAGAGCGTTTCACGCGACCAGCAGGCCGCCGGAATCGCCAATGCCAGCAGGGAGGCCAGCGACCACTTGACCGAGCGGAGCAGCACCGAGCGAATGCGGTCCAAGTCCCCGGCGCCATGCAATTGGGCCACGAGCGGCGTCACCGCATTCAGTCCCTGCTTGGTGACCGACAGCAGTTGCTCGCCGATCCGCAGGGCGACGCCGTACACGGCGACCATCCCCAGCGGCAGGAACATCTTGACGAGAATCGGGTCGGTGCGGAGCAGCGCCGTCGCCGACAAGTTCGTCAGCAGCGCAAAGCCGCTGAAGGCAAACGCCTGGCGAAGGAGCAGCCAGTCGAGGTGACGCCAACGGATCTCCAGCCGCGGTGTGCAGGCCATGCAGATTCCCAGCAGCGTCAGGTGCTCCAGCGTCGAGACCGTCGCATGGACCGCTGCGAATCCGATCAGCCCGCCGCCTCGCGCCAAGGTGGCCCACGCTGCGATGCCAAACAGCACGTAGAACCCTGTGCGCACCAAGCTCACCAGGCAGATCTGCTGGCGTCCAAACAGCACACCCATGAACAACGACAGCGGCAGCGACAATGCGGCCCGGGCCGCGAGGATCGAGAACACGATTAGCGCCGTCGTGCGATGCTCGGGGGCCACCTGAAGCCATTGCAGCAGATTGGCGCCGACATAGGCCGCGACGAGCACGACGACCATCGCGATCACTAGGTACGTGGCCAGCAGGGTGCTAATCAGTCGATTGCGACTGGCTGCGTCTCCCTGGCCTTCGAACTGTCCGATGAACTTGACGGTGGCTGTCGCCAACCCGCAGTCCATCAGCTCGAAATAGCCAATGACCGAGGCGAGCAGGACCCAGAGTCCGTACTGCTCGGCCCCCAGGCGATGTATGACGTACGGCGTCAGCAAGAACAGCACGGCCAACGCCACGATGCTCCGGGAAGCGTTGGCCAAGGCGTTGGCCGCGACACGGTGATTGTCGGAGATCCCGCGCGGGGGCGTGGGTGGATCGGTGGTGTCGATCTCGGCGGTCACTTGCCCGGCCTTGTGCTCATGGTCAGTCACATCGCGCGAGAGTGGCGCGGCAACAACGTCAACGCGATCGTCCGCCAGTCGGGTTGACTCGACGAGGGCTTGGCATCGCAGTGACAGACACTTGGCGCCTTGCGGCGATCGGAAAGGCTTGGCTCCGGTATCCATCATCTGGCTCTCCTTTCGATCCACTGCGACCGCACTTCCCGTTGACATCTCGTCAGGCCCATTCGCCCCGCCGGCGCCAGCGCGCCGGGCGACACGTCGAGCCGCGGGCGGTGTCGCCGGCGAGCGCGGCGGCGAAGCCACCACTTGGGCCAGCTTTGTTTGCCTTGCGGGCAACTCAGGTCGACCCGCTCGGCGAGCGCCACGCTGATGCCGGTCACGATCACGAACAAGTGGAACACCGGAGTGATTCTCAGCACCCATTCGTAGAGGCCGATCAAGTGCACGGCGAAGATGCCGACAGCCATCGACAGCAGGATTAGTTGTGAGAACGCTGCGCCCGCCAGCCCTGGACGCAGCAGCCTTGCCCAAAAACGCAGGATGGCCAGGCCGAACAAGCTCGCGCCCAGCCATCCCGTCTCGGCCACGGTGAGCCAATAGATGTGATGGCAGACACCGGCTTGCTCTTCATTCTTCATCACCTCCACATGGTCTCGGTAGCGAGGCGTGTCGGTGAGCACTCGTGAAAAGCAGTTCAAGCCGACGCCAAACAGGTGATCTCGGGCCATCATGCCAGCGGCGACGTTGAACTCATCGCGTGCGCGGTGGCTGGCCTCCGGGGCGTGCAGAAACCGCTCGATCAATGTGTCGGACGACTTGGCCACGCCAATCAGCAGGCACACTCCCAGCAACGCGGCCACCGCGGCGCGACGTTGATTGAGAGGTTGGCGGATAAGTCCGTACAGCAGCACGGACACAATGGCGCCGCCCATGGCCGCGGCGCCGGCGCGGGACAGCGTGGCGACGACGCTGAAGCACAATCCCATCAACGCCCCGAGACTCAAGCCCAGCTTCCACGGGTGCTGACGAGCGTGCAGCAGCCAGGCGAGCAAGAAGGGGATCAGCATCAAGCAATAGGCGGGAATCGTGTTGGAGTGATCGAATGTGCCGTGCGGCCGATAGAGCCCCTGGCCGTACTTTTGCCACGCGACCGTGCACGACAGCACGATCGCCGCCGCGACCGCGCCCCACCAGAGGCCTTGCAAGTCGTTGTCGAGATGCACGTAGTTGTAGACCGTCCAGTAAATCAGTCCGGCCTTGGCGGCCTTGAACAGCGTGAAGCTGGCCAGCAAGGGCGAGGCGGCATAGGCGGTCGACACGCACAGGAACACACCGAGCGCAAACAGCACCGGCGCGTTGAACGGGACCCAGCGAACACGGCGAAAGTTGGTGCCGATGATGCCGATCGCCATGCTCAACGCGAACAGATCGGTCAGGCCCACCTCGTACCCTCGATCGGCGCCGCGGTAGAGCTCCATGCTGTAGAAATTGACGGACACCTTCAGCACGGTGCTGGCCACCAGTCCGGCGCAGAGCCAACGGCGCGCGTCGCTCCACAAGGCCGCCACCGACATCGTGGGCACGCCCAAGGCGCAAGCCATGCTGAACAGCATCCACTTCATGCCAGGCTCCCCGCTGCTCCTGCCGTCGCGGCTGTTCCCGCTGTCGCGGCGGTCAGGTCGTCCCGACCCCGCGCCGCTTCGCGCAGCATCAGGGAGTAGAGTCCATCGAGCCGCGTGGGCGGCAGGCACGGAACGGTGGCCGCCACCATCGCGGTCGAGTCCTCATGGCTGGGGCAGTAGCCGTGCATGCCCTTGAGCGGTGTCGAACCCATGTCACTTGGACAGAGCAGCATGCCGGCGTCCAACAGAAAGAACAAGTCGCCGTACTCGCGTTGCGGAAACAAGCAGCCATAGGCGTCCAGTTCGGCGTCGCTAAGCGTTCGCCCCGCGGGGCAGCCGGCGAGCAACTCGCGAATCGCCGGCTCGGCGCGGTCCGAGAGCAGCCAGAATCTCGCCATGGTCGAGTCGAAGACAGCGGCGTAGTCCTTGCCGAACCGCATGCCGGTGGCTCGCTCCCAACGCTGCAAATCGGCCATCAGGTCATAGCAGCCGGTCACGTCCGCCATTCCGTGGTCGGAGAACAGGTACATCCGCACCACGCGATAGTGCTCCCCGGCGAGCTTCAGGAGGTCGCGCAATTGGCGGTCGTAGCCCCGAATGTGGTCGGTGACGGTCTTGGCGCGAGTGCCGTCGCGATGCAGGATCCCGTCGAGCTCGGCCAAGTAGAGATACGCCCAGCTGATTTGTTCGTCGCGAATCGCCTCACGGAGCGATTGGAAGTTTCGTGGCTCGTCGTGACGCCAGTCGGAAACGTGGAACGGCACGCGGCGCGATCGCAATTGGTCAAAGATCGTCGCCGCTCCCGACAGAATGCCTCCGGGCTGATAGAGGTCTCGTTTCTCCGAGTAGTCCATCAGCGGCAAGCGCTGGAACGGCATGTTGTAGAGCTGGAAATAACCGGTATAGCCGAGCTGTCGAGCAACTTGGCGGCTAATGATTCGTCGCACGCGACCGCGGCTCGTCAGCCAGCGCGGCAGCCAGCCCAGCGGTCGCAGGCCACGAAACGGCGAGCGCTGGGGCGCGTATTGGAAGAACGAAAAGTGCCCATGCTCCTGTGGCAGGTGTCCGGTCAGGATTGTCGGGTCGCAGGCGCAGCTGTAGCCGAGCACCGTGTCCAAAGGCCGCGCCGTCTGCAGGATGCCCTGGAGGAAGTCCTCCTGGTGCCGCTGAAAGATTTGCCAGCCGAAGGCATCGATGAAGACGAAGATCGCCAGCTCCTCGCCTCCGGCCTGTCGCGGGGGACTCAACATGGCTCCGTCTCCCGTGTCAGCCACGCGGCCGCCGCCAACGGAGTCTCGCAGATCATCGCCAGATGCGGCACGCCGTTGAGCTCCAGCACGGCGAGCGGCTCCGGACGTACGTGGCACAGCGCGACCCGACCACCTCGGGATTGGCAACGGCGGATGCTGCGAACCAGGGAGGCGACGCCCATGCGGTTGAGTTGTTTGACCTCCTGAAGGTCGAAGATGATTCGGTCGGCGCCGCGCACTCGCTGACAGGTGTCTGCCCAAGACTGCGACATTGCGCGCGGGTCATCGTGGTAAAGGACGGTGGCAAGGGTCACCCCCGACAACATCTCCTCTGCCAGCTCCGTGGATGGATCGGATAGCGTGGGAGGGTCGGTGGTCCGTTGGTCGTGATGGCTGGCCGGTTTCGTCTGCCCCTGGAACATGCGCTGCTCACGGTTGAATTTTTCCGGTGACTGCACACAATCGCACGGCGACACGCCGTGAGCGCACAGGTCCGCGGGCGACAGAGGCAAACGATGTGCCGAGCGGTGCGGCCGCGAGCGGCGTCGACTCGGAAGACGAGGGGAAGACTGCCTGTTGGCGCGAATGTACTGCCTCTGCCATCTAGCACACGTCCTTGCGGCAACGCGGGGCAGCAGGGGCGTCGAATTGCCGGGGCTGGACAGCGGCGCGCGACTGCAGATTCTTCAGTGCCTCGCTGCAGCCGTTGCAGTCCGCGAGCCGCTCAGGTCACGGCCGCTTGGCCCCCGCCCGGCCGCGGTGGGCAGCCGCATGGATCGTGCCTTGCATGGGCGCCTCCGCGCGCCCTCGGCCGTGCGCGGCGAGCAGCCGCTAGGATCGTCCGTAGCATGGGCGCCCTCGCCCGTGCTCGGTGAGCAGCCGCTCTGCACCGCCGATGCCCCGCAAGGAGAGACTCAGCCGACGCAGTGGGGTTGCGCAGTGCTGCACGGGCGAGGGCGCCCATGCTACGCGCGTAGCGTGCCTCGGCCGGCACCGTGGGGCTCTCTGCAGTGCTGCACGGGCGAGGACGCCTCACCCCTCGCCCCATTCGCGCCTTTGCCTCAGTGGCTTACGATGGCTTCCTCCCAGGGGCCCAAGGTTCTGGCATCGGGCCAGGCGAAGTCTGGTGGAACAACCGCCCATCGCCCATTGCACCTTTTTTGCGTTCCTGGGCTGGTCGAGGCAGGGGGCGGTTTCGTCTCTGCCGTTGCGTTTTTTCTCGCTACCGGCGGCGCCTAGCATGGAGAGTCTCGCGTGAAAATGAAGGCCTTGGTCAAGGCGAAGCGTGAGCCTGGCTTATGGCTCGAGGAAGTCCCGGTTCCCACAATCGGCATCAACGATGTGCTGATTCAGATCGACCGCACCGGCATCTGCGGCACCGACCTCCATATCTACCAGTGGGACTCCTGGGCGCAGTCAACGATCAAGACGCCGATGGTGATTGGCCACGAGTTCGTTGGCCGTGTCGTCGAAGTCGGCTCCAACGTCACCGACTTCCACGTCGGCGAGGTGGTCAGCGGCGAGGGGCACGTGGTGTGCGGCCGCTGCCGCAATTGCCTGGCCGGACGCCGCCACCTCTGTGCCCACACGATGGGCGTGGGCGTCAATCGAGAAGGTGCGTTCGCCGAGTACATCTCCCTGCCGATGACCAATGTTTGGCACCATGCCGACGACGTGGACCTCGATGTGGCGGCGATCTTCGACCCGTTCGGCAACGCCGTTCACACGGCGCTGTCGTTTCCCGTGCTGGGCGAGGATGTGCTCGTCACCGGCGCGGGGCCGATCGGCATGATGGCGGTCGCGGTCGCGCGACACGCCGGCGCCCGCTATGTGGTCGTCACGGATGTCAATCCGCGGCGACTCGCGTTGGCGAAGCAGATGGGAGCCACCGTCGCGGTCAATGTCGCTCAGCAGAGTTTGGAGGAGGTCACGCGCGAGCTCGGCATGAAGGAAGGATTCGACGTGGGGCTCGAGATGAGCGGCAATTCGAACGCTTTCCGGCAAATGCTCGAGCTGATGTGCCACGGCGGCAAGATTGCCATGCTCGGCATTCCAACCGCGGAGATGGCGATCGACTGGAACCGCGTCGTGTTCAACATGTTGACGATCAAGGGAATCTATGGCCGTGAGATGTACGAGACTTGGTACAAGATGACCGTGATGTTGCAGAGCGGCCTGGACATCACGCCCGTGATCACACACCGGCTGCATGTGGACGACTATGAATCGGGCTTCGCCGCCATGGCCTCCGGCGACAGCGGCAAGGTCATTCTGCGCTGGGATTAAGGTTGAAGATTAAGGATTGCGGCGGCACGACTCATCCGCCACGGCAAGTCTAGAGGACGATTACCAATGGATGCCAACACACTGGACAGGCTCTCGGCCGAACTCGCTGAGCTCGAGGCGGCAGGTTTGCGCAAGAACGAGCGCGAGATCATCACACCTCAGGGCGCTCATGTGGCCGTGGCCGGCGGCGCGCCCGTGCTCAATCTGTGCGCGAACAACTACCTGGGGCTGGCCCAGCATCCCGAAGTGATCCAAGCGGCACATCGCGGATTGGACCAGTGGGGATTCGGCCTGGCGTCCGTGCGGTTCATCTGCGGCACACAGCAAATCCATCACCTCCTGGAGCAGAAGCTCAGCGCGTTTCTCGGCACGGAGGACACGATTCTCTATACGTCGTGCTTTGACGCCAACGGCGGGTTGTTCGAAACGCTGTTGTCCGACGAGGACGCCGTGATCTCGGACGAGCTGAACCATGCGAGCATCATCGACGGCATCCGGCTCTGCAAAGCGAAACGCTATCGGTACAAGAACAACGACATGGCGGATCTCGAGCGTCAGTTGCGTGAAGCGGCGGACGCCCGCACCCGGCTGATCGCCACGGACGGCGTGTTCTCGATGGACGGCTACATCGCAAATCTGCCCGGCATTTGCGAGCTGGCGGACAAGTACAACGCGTTGGTGATGGTCGACGACTCGCATGCGGTCGGATTTGTGGGGCCTCGTGGCCGAGGCACTCCCGAGCTGCATGGAGTTGCCGACCGTGTGGACATCGTCACGGGGACATTGGGCAAAGCGCTCGGCGGCGCCAGCGGAGGCTACACCAGCGGCCGCAAACAAGTGGTCGACCTGCTGCGGCAACGCTCCCGCCCCTATCTGTTCTCCAACTCCGTCGCACCGCCGATTGTCGCTGCCTCGCTTCGCGCCCTGGAGCTGCTGGAGGCTTCGACGGAGCTCCGCGACCGACTCGCCGACAATACGCGATGGTTCCGCGGACAGATCGAGTCGATTGGGCTGGAGGTGTTGCCGGGTGAGCATCCGATCGTGCCCGTGATGCTCGGCGATGCCACGCTGGCGACGCGGATGGCAGACCGCCTGCTGGAGCTGGGCGTTTACGTGATCGGGTTCTCGTACCCGGTGGTTCCCAAGGGCAAGGCAAGGATCAGAACGCAGGTTTCCGCTTGCCATTCGATCGAGGATCTCGAGCAAGCCGTGGCTGCCTTTGCGCAGGCGAAACAGGAGCTGGGGATCTGAGGTGGCTGTGTCCGAGAGCTGGAGAGCCGAGTACCCGTTCGCGTCGCATCACTTGGACGTGGACGGAGTCGGCTTGCACTACATCGACGAGGGGCCAGGCGACCAAGGGCGGCCGCTGCTGATGGTGCATGGCAATCCCACCTGGTCATTCTATTGGCGCCACCTCGTTCAAGGTCTGCGAGACAAGCATCGTTGTGTTGCTGTCGACCACATCGGCTGCGGGCTCAGTGACAAGCCTCAGGATTACGAATACACGCTGCGACGGCACACCGACAACCTCAGTCAATTAATCGAATCGCTCGATCTCCGCGATGTGACTCTGCTGGCCCATGATTGGGGCGGCGCGATCGGGCTCGGCGCGCTCATGGCGGCGCCCGAAAGGTTTCGCCATGTGATCCTTTTCAACACGGGCGCTTGGCCGCCGCATTTTGTGCCGCTGCGAATTCGAGCGTGTCGCACTCCGCTAGCGGGCCGAATTGCGCTCCGCGGCCTCAACCTGTTTGCTCGCGCGGCCCTGACGATGGCGGTGGAGCGGCCGCTGTCGTCCGCCGCTCGCGCCGGCTATCTCGCTCCGTACGACAGTTGGGCCCATCGCGTCGCGGTCTGGCGGTTCGTTCGTGACATCCCGCTCACGCGCCGCCATCCCACTTGGGAGACACTGGCGCGGCTCGAGCGGCAGTTGCCCGATTGGATTCAACCGGTCGATTTGATCTGGGGCATGAAGGACTGGTGTTTCGACCCGTCTTGTCTCGAGCGGTTCCAAGCGATCTGGCCCCAGGCTCAATCGCACCCGCTGCCGCAGGCGGGACACTATGTGGTGGAAGACGCCCGCGACGAGATTCTTGAACTGCTGAAAGATCGGCTAAGTCGATGATTGCGATTCTTTTCGATCTGGACGGCACGCTGGTGGACTCGAGCATCGGCATTCTCGACAGTCTGCGGCATATGTTGGCGGCGATGGAGGCGCCGGATCGACCGGATGCGGAGCTCCGCAGCTGGATCGGGCCCCCGCTGCAGGTTTGCGCCCGCCAGCTGGCAGGATGTGAAAGTGAGCAGCAAGTGGATCGCGCTGTTCACGCGTATCGCGCTCGCTACCGCGAGCATGGCGTGCACCTGTCCACTCCATTTCCCGGCATTGTCGAGCTGCTTGGAGAATTGGCGGGCAGAGGCGATGTGCGGATGGGCGTTGCGACCTCCAAGCCCACCGATTTTGCGCGACAGATCGTCGAGCAGCACGAGCTCCATCGTTGGCTGCCGGTTCTGCACGGGGCCGACTGGGAGGGCCAGCTAACGAAGGCGGACTTGATTGCCGCCGCGCTCGGCGAGCTGTCGTGTGATGAGGCGGTGATGATCGGCGATCGGCGCTTCGATATCGAAGGCGCTCACCAACACGACATTTCCGCCGTCGGCGTCACTTATGGGTTTGGCACGCGAGACGAACTCGAGCAGGCCGGCGCAGACGTTGTTTGCGACGACGTGCCGGGACTCGCCCTCGCGCTGCGCAACTTCCTCGGGGCGTAGTCGCGGGCTCAAAGCCAAAGCTGGAGCCGCCCATCGAGCCAGTCCGGCAACGCGCGCTCAACCATCTGGCGGATCTGCCGGTCGTGGTAGCGCGTGCTGAAGTGCGACGCAATGATCAGCTGATTTCGGAAACGCTCGCGACGGCTGACGAAGTCGTCCAAGTGCATGTGTCCATGCTTGTGGATCTTCTCCTTGCGATGGCTGCGGGCGACAAACGTCATCTCGCAGATCAGGACTTCCGCCTCGTACATGTCGGGGTTGTTGTCGAGTCCCGGCGGGGAGCTGTCGCCGAGATAAGCGACGCGGGGCATCCGCACTTCGTGCGAGACGTCCACCCCCGTCATGCGAATGTCGCGGATCTGCTCACCGCTAAGTCCCGCGTACTCGTCCTTTAGTTTGCGTCGGCGCTCCCAGACGATGTAGCCGAGTGACGGAACCGTGTGCTTGGTCTCGCAAACGGTCACCACGAGCTCGCGACTGAGCTCGACTTCGTCGCCGGGCGACACGCCAATCAACTCGCAAGGGAGGCGGCCGCGATCAAGGCGATTGACGACCTTGAGCAGCTGCTGGACGTGCGGCAAGGCATGGTCGGGCAGATAGATCGTGGGCGGATCCATCTTCATCATCCGGCGCCGAGCGATGTAGACGGGCAACGCGGCGATGTGATCGAGATGGGTATGTGAGACGAACCAAGTGGCCGTGCCCATGAAATCCCACGGTTGAGCTCCCAGGTCGAAGCCCAGCTTTAACTCGGGAATCCGCCAATACGTCTGCACGGCCGCCCGCGAGTACCCCTCGACCGTCAATTGCCCGTGCTGGATCGTCTTGATCGGTGCGTTTTCAACCATGCCATCGGATGCCCGGCGAGCCGGACCTTGTCTGCGCTTCGGGGATTGGTGGTGGACCGGAAAGGTCGGGAGTATCGTGCAAACAAGCGGGCGATTGCACAAGTAGGGACACAGATGAGACGGTTGGACCGCGAGGCGGGTTCGCCCCCTCGGCGAGCGTTATTCGGCGTCGGCGAGCTTTATTCGGCCGCTTGGGCCTTGCCGCTCGAGTCATCGGTCGACCCGTTGGTCGAGTCGCGTTCGGCCCCGCTCTCGTTGGCCGCACTCTCCTCGTCAATCGCGTCGGGCGTCGAGGATTCCCGGAAAGATGTGGTCAGCTCGATGGGATCGTGCAGGCGGCTCCCCGGCACAATCACAATTTCGCCGTGCCCGTCGTCCTGATGCGTGTCGATCGAGTGGTGTCGCACCAATTCGAGCACTGCCAGGAACACGCCAATCATCGCCATCTTGTGCATGCCCGGCTCGAACAGCTCCGAGATCCGCACCTGCTGTTGCTGCTGCAGTTGATCGCGAATTCGCTGCATGTGGACATGAATCGGCGTGTCGTCGTAGACGATGTTCGAGCCGGTTTCGACCTGATGGTCCCGCAACACCCGGCCGAAAGCGCTGACGAGATCCCAGAGTTCGATCTCCTGAATCGCCTGATTGCCCAAGTCCAGCGGGCGGGGAGGCACATCGTTGGCCACGCGAGCAAAGCGACGCTGCCACTGGCGACTTTGCTCATCCAAAATGCTCGCGGCGTCTCGGTATCGTTTGTACTCGAGCAATCGCTGGACGAGTTCTTCGCGCGGGTCTTCAATCTGCTCCTCGGGCGACTCCGGGGCCGGCAGCACCAACCGGGACTTGATCTCCACCAGCGTGCTGGCCAGTTCGATAAACTCGCCTACCGAGTCCACATCCAGCTCTTTTAGCACCTCCAAGTGTTCGAGGTACTGCTCCGCGATGGTGTGAATCGGAATATCGGTGATCTCGACCTCGTGCTTGCGCACCAGGTGCAACAGCAGGTCGAGGGGACCGCGGTAGATGTCGAGATCAACCTGAAAATCCATCGAAAGCGATATCCGGGACCGGCCGCATTGGGGGGAGGGATGGGCGCCGGTGGCGCAGCTGGCGGGAAGCCGTTTGAGAGATCAGGCGACCGACTCGAATCTCTCACGACCAAACCACAATTTAACCTACCACCCCGTTGAAAAAGACCCAACTGGCAATCGTAACCACCCGTTGTGCGGCCAAGCGGTGCCGATTGCCGGAACCGCCGTTTTTCAACGGATTCCAGGTTTCAGGTGTGCGGTGGGGAGCAATTTGTCCCTCCGACCGCTGATTTTGGTGTGGGAACACGCTGCGGCGCGAGCCTATAATCGTTGGGAATTGGCGGAAATCACATGATTCAGATTCGACACAAAGACACGGGCGACGTGCTCTACGAATATGACGGCGACACCTTGGTCGGCGCCAAGTTGGTAGGGTTGCAGCTGTCGTGCGCCGACTTGTCGGATCAGGATTTGTCCGGGGCCGATCTCAAAAGTGCCAATCTCAAGAACGCGGATCTGAGCGGCTCCGTGCTCAACCGTGCGGACTTGCAGTCGGCCGTGCTGGATGGAGCGACTTTTGCTCAGTCCGAGATGCACGAGGCAAACCTCACCGACTGCTTCGCCCGCGGGGCGCGTTTCATGGAAGCCGACCTGCTGCGTTCCAACTGTCGCTACGCCAAATTCGAGGATGCCAACTTCGCCGGCGCGAGATTGATGGAGTGCGACTTGAGCATGGCGGACATGCGAGGCAATTTTAACGAGGCGAATTTGCAGCAGGCAGATCTGCGCGGCGCGAACTTGACCGGCGCGAATCTGACTGGCGCCAACCTTGCGCTGGCCAATCTCTACGATGCGCAGATGAGTGACGCCCAATTGGTGCGCACGGTCTTTAATGGCGCGATCGGCCCCCACGGCAAACGCATAGGGGTGCCGAAAAAGAACTCGCCCAAAAAGTCCTGGTGGCGGATTTGGGGCTGATCCGTCTGCTTGACCCATTGCCATGGCGTCGAAGCCGCAATGGCGATCCTCACGCCCGCGACAGCATTATGCGGCCTGCGGCAGGCCACTTGTGAGCCCTAAGGGGTCTGAGTACGATGGGCTATTTCGTTCCCGCTCTCCCGTCGCCTTATTGGCCCGTTGGCCACGTTACAAGCAATGTCAGATCCGCCCTCGGCACGCGCCGAGTCGGATGATGCTTGTTGCCGATCGAGGCGGCGCTGCTCCAACCGCAAGCGGAGTCCGGCCATGCGCCACGTGTTGTCTGCCGTTGTCCAAAACGTTCCCGGCGTGCTTGCGCACGTTTCGGGAATGCTCGCCTCCCGCGGGTACAATATCGACTCGCTCGCCGTGGGTGAGACGGAAGTGCCGAATCTGTCGCGAATGACCTTTGTGGTAGTCGGCGACGATCGCACCTTGGAGCAGGTGGCCAAGCAGTTGGAGAAGATTGTCACCGTCGTCAAAGTGGACAACATCAGCGAGCGCGACTTCGTGGAGCGCGATTTGATGCTGCTAAAGGTGAAAGCCACCCCCGGATCGCCTCGCACCGAGGTCCGCGAACTGGTGGACATTTTCCGGGGACGCATCGTGGACGTCGGCGCCACGGAAGTCATGATCGAGATCTCCGGTCGAGAGAGCAAGATCGAGGCATTTATTGAGCGGATGCGTCCCTACGGCATTACCGAACTGGTGCGGACCGGCCGCATTGCCATGGTCCGTGGCGGCGGCGAAGAGACCGCCGACGGTCCCCAACTGCACGAGAGCTCACTGAACCGTTATGTGAGCTGACCGGGCTCTCGGGTTTGGCGCGTTTCGCGCCGCCAAAAAGGTGAGGGCCCGGCGTTGGCTTGAGGCCCGATCACATGCCGAGGCCGGGAATCCGCACTCCCGGCTCCGCAAACTGACTATCACAAAAATCGCATCAATTCCGAACACGAAGGCCCACCATGCCCGCCAAGATTTACTACGACAATGACGCTGACCTGTCTCTCCTGAAGGACAAGACCATCGCGATCCTGGGGTATGGCTCGCAAGGCCATGCCCAAGCCCAGAACCTGCGAGACAGCGGCTGCAACGTGGTGATCGGGCAGCGCCCGGGCGGTCCGAACTACGACTTGGCCGTGAAGCATGGCTTTAAGCCGATGTCGCTGAGCGAGGCGACGGCGGCCGCGGATCTGATCAACATTCTGCTGCCCGACGAGGTGCAGGGGGATCTCTTCCGCAGCGAGATTCGCGGCAATCTCAAGTCCGGCAACATCCTGATGTGCTCGCACGGCTTCAACATTCACTTTGGCCAGGTGGAGGCGCCGGCTGGCGTCGGCACGCTGCTGGTCGCGCCCAAAGGCCCCGGGCACTTGGTTCGCTCCGAGTTCGAGAAGGGCGGCGGTGTTCCCGCTCTGATTGCGATCGGCGAAGGCGATTCGGAGGAAACCAAGCAGCTGGGGCTGGCCTACGCCAAGGGCATCGGCGGCACCCGTGGCGGCGTGATCGAGACGACGTTTGCCGAGGAGACGGAGACTGACCTGTTCGGCGAGCAGGTGGTCCTCTGTGGCGGCGTCAGCGAGCTGGTCAAGGCCGCCTTCGACACCCTGGTCGAAGCCGGGTATCAGCCCGAAATGGCGTACTTCGAGTGCCTGCACGAGCTCAAGCTGATCGTCGACCTGTTCTATCAGGGCGGTCTCAGCTACATGCGGTACAGTGTCTCCAACACGGCCGAGTACGGCGATTACACTCGCGGCCCCCGGATCGTCACCGAAGAGACCCGCGCCGAAATGAAAAAGATCCTCACGGAGATTCAAAACGGCCAGTTCGCTCGCGAATGGATTCTCGAGAACCGCGCCGGCGCCCCCGCCTTCAAGGCCACTCGCCGTCGTGACCGCAATTTGCTCATCGAACAAGTCGGCCGGCAACTGCGTAGCCTGATGTCGTGGATTGACGACAAAGAGCCTGCGTAGGCTCGGCTTTGCCGAACCCCAGCAGCAAGGAAACCCGAAGCGTCAGCGAGGGATCGAATCGCCGAACCCCGCCGGCAGCAAGGAACCTTGTTCTGCAAACTTGTCGAAACGACTTTTTCAGCCTCCACTTGAGCAAGGGAACGCCCATGGCTTACGAAGATACCCTCAAGGTCTTCGAGAATCTCCAGGAAGGAGATCGCATCGAGCTGAAGCATGAGGTGAAGGTCGGCATGCGCAAGTGGTACACGACGACCGTCGGAGAGGTGGTGCAGTGCGAGCGGCGACGCCACGGACTGCATCATCGACGAAACAGCGACGACAAGGTTTACAGTGACGTGATTCTGCTTCGCCGCGACAGCGGTGAACTGACCACCGTGACGCTCGACGAGTTTTCCGAGTTGCGTAAGATATAACGAGCCGTCGAAGAAGGCGGTTAACGAGCCGTTGCAAAACCACCTGTTCGGGCAATCGGCCCAGCGTTTTGACAGGCACTGCAGGCCGTCGTTTTAGGTGCACGGGGAGAGCTCGATGACTGACCGCGTTGTGTTTCAACAGCACAGCCGACGGTTTGCGGGCAATCGTTTTGTGTACCCCGTCGTCAGCCGCCGCAGCGGCGGAGTTTCGGTCGGGGTGAATCTCAACCCGGACAAGGTCTGCAACTTTGACTGCGTCTACTGTCAGGTAGACCGCCGCAGCGAAACCGATCAGCGGTTTGTTGAGCAGCCGCAATTGCTGGACGAGCTGCGCGACGTGCTCGACCTTTGTCGCTCCGGGCTGCTCTTTCAGGCGGCGCCGTTCGATGAGCTCGACGGAAGCTGGCGGCACCTCAACGACATCGCGTTTTCCGGCGACGGCGAGCCCACGACCTACGGCAACTTCGATGAATTGATGTCGCTGTGCGCCGGTGTCAAACGGCAACTTGCGCTGGATGATGTCAAAATGGTGCTGATCACCAACGCCAGCATGTTCCATCGGCCCCACGTTCAGGCCGGTCTGAACGTGCTCGACGACAACCAGGGTGAGATCTGGGCCAAGCTGGATGCGGGCACCGAGTCGTATTTTCAGCAAGTCGATCGGACGAAAATCCGCTACCAACAGGTGCTCGACAACCTGCTCTGGGCGGCACAGACCCGGCCGATCGTCATCCAATCGCTATTTATGCGACTCGATGGGCAGCCGCCCAAGGACGAGGAGATCGACGCCTACGTCCGGCGGCTGCGGCATATCGTGGAGTGCGGCGGGGCCCTGCGATACGTCCAGGTTTACACCGTCGCTCGGCGGCCAGCCGAGTCGTTCGTGACTCCGCTGTCCGATGATGAGGTGGATCGAATCACTGCCCGGGTTCGAGCGGCAGGTATCGCCGCAGAGCCGTTCTACGGGGTTGCGTAACTCTCGTCCAGGGCTCCCGAACCGCCCTTTGCCGCCCTTCGCCGCTTCGCTATCTTTTGCCCCCGCGCGCGACGGCGCCGCGCCCGAATGCTTGATTGTCTGATTGTCTGGCGAACCTCGCAAATGGGATTGACGCCAGGGGGCAGTCTCCCTACTTTCCCCCCGCCCAATAGGCGAGCGGGCACGCGCCGCTGTCATGCGCGGCCGTTGCAAAGGAGCTGCCACCATCAGGAATCGCGCCATGATGTCGCGCCAATCGTCGAAACTACGATGCCAAACAGCACTGTTGTTGGCGGGCTTGTTGGCTCTCGCCCCGGCGGGATGCCGCTCGTTCATCCGCGGGCAGAGCCCGTTGGATGACGACAATCAGCATTCGGCGGACGACGACGGGGTTGAGCTGATCCGCGAGGTCGCCACGCCCGACGGGCTTAGTGTGCTGCAAGTGCAGGGCGTTGGACTTGTGCTCAATCTGCCGCATACCGGCAGCAATCCACCTCCCGACGCCCTGACGGAAAGCCTGTTGGCGGAGATGCGAACGCATGATGTGGAGACGCCCGAAAAATACATCTCGTCGGATCGCACGGCGCTGGTGCATGTGCGAGCGTTGATCCCGCCCGGGGCGCGTGATGGCGACCGCGTCGACGTGGAGGTGCGAATCCCGCAGCGATCCAAGACGACGGACCTTTCGAACGGCTGGCTGATGATGACGCGGCTGAGCGAACGGGCGGTGCTGGGCAATCGCGTCCGCACGGGCCGCGTGCTGGCGTTGGCTCAAGGCAACGTGGTGGTCGACTCGACGTTCTCGGGCAAAGCGGAGAAGGTCTATAAGGTCCGCGGCCGCATCCTCGGCGGCGCCCAGGTGCAGATCGATCGGCCGATCGGTTTGCGGGTCCGCGAAGAGTACGCCTCGCCATTTAAGACAACTGCGGTGGCGCAAGCCATCAACTCTCGATTCCACTATCACGACCGAGGCACGAAGCGAGTTGTGGCGACGCCCAAGGACGACGTCAACATCACGCTCGAAGTGCCGCTGCAATATCGCAATAACATCAACCGTTATCTGCAAGTGGTGCGCAATGTGGCGATCGGAGAGACGACGCCGCAGCGCGCCGATCGGCTGAAAAACCTGGAGCGGATGCTGCACGAGCCGACGACGACGGCGCTGGCGGCCATCCGGCTCGAGGCGATCGGCGACGACGCGACGCCGATCTTGCAAACGGGCCTGAAGTCGCCCAATCCCGAGGTGAACTTCGCGTCCGCCGAGGCGTTGGCGTACCTGGACGTCGCGGAGGCGGCGCCCGCGCTGGCCTTGGCCGCGAAGACGGAGCGAGCGTTTCGCTGGCACGCGCTGACCGCCCTGTCGACGATGGATCACGTCAGCGCCTATGACGCGTTGGCCGAGCTGTTGGACGACTCCAGCGCGGAGGCTCGCTACGGCGCCTTTCGGGCCCTGCGGGCGAGAAACCACCGCGATCCGCTCTACAAAGGTGTCCTGCTCGGCGGCGAGGACCGGGAATTTCTCTACCACCGCGTGAATTCGTCGGGCGAGCCGATGATCCACTTCGCCTCGACGCACAGCCCCGAGGTCGTGCTGTTCGGCATGGATCAAAAGATGGAGCCCCCCGCGTTTGTCTTCGCCGGCGAGGACATCATGCTCAAGGGCACCCCCGACGGCCGCATTCGGGTGATCCGATTCCAGCTCGGGCAAGACGAGGAAGAGATGGTGGTCGGCACCGATTTGGACCAGATCATTCGGGGTATTGCCGCCCTGGGAGGCAACTATTCCGACATCTACCATGCCATCACTTCCGCCAAGCAAGGCGGCTATTTGGCCTCCCGAGTGGTCGTCAACGCGCGAGCCAGCGGCAATCGCACCTACCAGCGGGACGAGCAGGGCAGCGAGCCCCAATCGCCGACTCCGGAGCTGTTTGCCGACCGGCTCGGCGAGCGGGACGATGTCGAGCGAGACCACTCGGACATCAACCCGAGCGGGGAAAACTCTCGGAAACGGCGTGGATTCCTGGGTAAAATACTAGGCTCCAAGGACGCCGATGAGGATTCCGAGTAACAAAGGCTGAGGCTTCCGCTGCAATGCTCAAGGCGCTCGAACTGTCCGGATTCAAAAGCTTCGCGGACAAGACGCGGTTCGATTTCCCCGAGGGCATCACCGTCGTCGTCGGGCCGAACGGGTCGGGCAAGTCCAATATCGTTGACGCGATCAAATGGGTCTTGGGCGAGCAGTCGGCCAAGAGCCTCCGCGGCAAGGACATGGGGGATGTGATCTTCAAGGGGACGGGCGGCCGCAAGCCTGTCAACGCCGCCGAAGCGACGATCATCTTCGACAACTCGGAGGGACGTCTGCCGATCGACGCCCCCGAGGTGCACGTGAGCCGCCGCGTCTATCGCAGCGGCGAGGCGGAGTACCTGATCAACCGGCAGCCCTGCCGGCTCAAAGACATCAAGGACATGTTCCGCGGCACGGGCGTGGGGACCGATGCCTATAGTCTGATTGAGCAGGGGAAAGTCGACCGGCTGCTGCAGGCGTCGCCGCGCGATCGGCGAGCGATCTTCGAGGAAGCGGCGGGCATCAGCCGCTTCAAAGCCAAAAAGCTCCAGGCCCAGCGACGGCTCGAACGCGTCGAACAGAACCTGCTGCGGCTGTCGGACATTGTGGAGGAAGTCGAGGGGCGGCTGCGGAGCATTCGCGCTCAGGCCTCGAAAGCCCGCCGCTATCGCGAGTACAGCGACCGGTTGCAACAGCTCCGCACCTTTGTCGGCTGGACCGACTGGCGCCAGCTCACCGAGCGAATCGAGGGGCTCGATCAGTCGATGAGCAGCGTTCGCGAAGAGGCGGAGGCCCTGCGAGTTGCCCTGGAGGAGGCGGAGCAGGAGCACGTCGATTGGGAGCAAGAGTCGGCTCGCAACGCCACAACGCTCACCGAGCTGCAGCAGCGGGAAAGCCGGGCACGGGAGCAGATCTCCACATCGGAGACACGCTGCGAGGACTTGCGGGGCCGCGTTCAGGAGTACGAGCAAGAGCTCGCGGTGCAGCGCTCGCGGTTGCTGGCGCTCACCGGGCGGGCCGACACCGCCGAGCAGCAACTTGCCGACAATGCCGAGCACTTGCAGCTCGCCGAACGTGAGCGACATGACCTTGTCACACAGGTCGAGGCGAGCGAGTCGCGGCTGAGCGAGACATCCGAACGACTCCGAGCCTTGCGGCGTTCCGCCGAGCAGCGTGGCGGCGCGCTGATGGCCAGCATGCGGCAGGCGGCCGGCATCGGCACGCAACTGTCCAGCTGCCAGACGCATTTGGACAGCGCCACCAAGGCGGAGCAACAGGCCAGCGAGCGGCTTGGGCAGCTGGAGACCGCCACGGCCGAGGCCTCCGCCGAGTTTCAGCAATTGCAGGGCCGTGAGCAGTCATTGGCGACGCAGCAGGAGACGCTGGCCGAAGAACGCAAGCAATGGGCCGAGGAGCTTGCCGAAAACCGGCGCTTGGCCACGCGCCGGGCGGACGATGTCGCCGAGCTGCAAGGGCGCTGCTCCGGGCTGAGCGAGCGCGCCGCCGTCATTGAGGACCTGCAACGCCGCTTTGAGGGCTTCAGCGACGGCGCCCGCCTGATTCTTTCTCGCGCGCGAGAGGCGACCGACGGACCCTATGCGGAAGTCGAGGGCGTGTTCGCGGACTTGATGGACGCGCCCCCTCACGTCGCCAAGCTGATCGACGCCGCGCTGGGCGTCGCCGCACAACATATCGTGCTGAGCGGCAAGCAGCTGATCGGGCAAATCGAACGAGGCGAACTGACACTGCGAGGTCGCGTGGGCCTGCTTGTCGCCGAACCCGCGGCTTCGCCACAGCTGGCAAACGCCGGCGATGGCAGCGATGACCCGCTGCTCAAGGAAGATGGCGTCCTGGGTCGCGCCGACTTGATGGTGGACTGCCCGGCGGAGTTTCGACCCGTTGTGCGGCGGATGCTCGGCGCCACCTATATCGTCCGAGACTTGGCGGCCGCGCGGCGGCTGCACCGCTCGGCTCCGCCCGGCACTCGGCTGGTCACTCGCGATTGCGAGCTCGTCGAGCCGGAAGGCTCCGTGGTGCTCGGCTCGCAATTCACTGCGGGAGGACTCGTCTCTCGCCGCGCCGAGCTGCGCCACTTGCGCGAAGAGATCGGCAGCGTGCAGGCACAGCTGGGCGAGGCGCGACGCGAAGTCGCGCGTCTGGAGCAGAACATTGGCGAGCAAGCCGAGCAACTCGATCGGCGCGACGCACAGCTGTCGAAGGGGCAGGAAGAGCTGGCTGACGTTCGCGTGCAGCGCCGCACGTTGCAGGACCGGCTCGAGCAATACGAGCAAGAGCAGGCGGAGCAGCTTGCGACTCGCGAGACGTCGGCGCGGGACCGCGAGCAGTGGGGAGCGGAGCTCGCCAACGCTCAGCGATTGTTGGCGGAGACCGAGGCCCGCATCAAGGAGATCGAGCAGCTCAACGCAGATGAGCTCCAGGTCGCCTTGGAGTTGGAAAGCGTGCTGCGCGAGTTGGAGGAGGACGCGGCCGAGGCGCGAGTCGCCGCCGCCACGGCGGAGCAACGCGTCGAGTCGTTGCGCGCCCAACAGCTGCGTTATCGTGAGGACCAACAAGAGCGTGTCCGCGCGGTTCAAGAATGCCGCACGCAACTGCACCGCGCCGAGTCGGTGACGTCCGAGTCCGAGCGATTGATTCTGCAGTCCACCGCCGCTATCGCCCAGTGGTATCTCGATAAGGAAGCGGCCGCTAACGAGGCGCGACGGCTGTTGCGCCGCCAGCATGAGATCGCGGCCGTCCGCGCCGAACGCGCCGAACAGCAGCAGCAGGCTCGGCAACGCATTCGCCGCCTCGAGGACAAGCTGCACAAGAACGAGCTGGATCTCGAGAAGTTGCGGCACGAACGCGACACGCAGGCCCAGCGGCTGCGCGAGGATTACGATATTGATGTCAGCCGCATGGACGAGTCACTTCCCGAGGAAAAAAGCCAGCGGGACGAAATCGAGCGCGAGATCGCCGAGCTGCGGTCCAAAATCAACGGCATCGGCGCCGTCAACATGGAGGCGCTGGCCGAGCTCGACGATCTGGAAAAGCGGTTCCAAGAGCTCAGTGGACAGTACCGGGACCTGAGCGGCGCCAAGGACTCGCTGGAGCGAATCATCCATCGCATCAACGGTGACAGCCGCCGCTTGTTTGTGGAAACGCTCGAGGCCATTCGCTCCAACTTTCAGCTGCTCTACCGCCGCGCTTTTGGCGGAGGCAAGGCGGACTTGGTCCTGGAAGAAGGCGAGGACGTGCTCGAGTGCGGCATCGATATCGTTGCCACGCCTCCCGGCAAACCGTCCTTCAATAACTCGTTGCTGAGCGGCGGTGAGAAGGCGCTGACCGCGGTCGCATTGCTGCTGGCCATTTTTCAGTTTCGCCCCAGCCCGTTCTGCGTGCTCGACGAAGTCGACGCTCCGTTTGACGAGGCCAACATCGACCGCTTCGTCGCCGTGCTCCGCGAGTTTCTCGGCTGGACGAAGTTTGTGGTCGTGACGCACTCCAAAAAGACGATGACCGCAGCCAACACGCTCTACGGGATCACGATGCAGGAATCGGGCGTGTCGAAGCGAGTGTCCGTGCGTTTCGAGGACGTCAGCGATGACGGCGAGATCAGCCAAGAAGCGATCGATCGTTCCCAGGACGGATCACAGCGACCTATGGCTACGGAGTCCGATCGGTCCGATGACGCTGCCTGACGCTGCCTGACGCTGGATGTTGTTGAATAAGACAATGGAGGAGTGTGGAGATGATGCGCACCCTTGGGCATCGAGCGAGTGCCGTACTGTGGATCCTCTGCGCCGGCTCGGGCTGGCTCTCCGCTGGCCACGCCGCGGAGCCGATGCAATTGCCGTTGCAATTGCGCGTGTTGTGCTACAACATCCACTACGGGCAAGGAACCGACGGCAAGTATGACGTTGCCCGGTTGGCGCGCGTGATCCAGGCCACTCGTCCGGATCTGGTCGCTCTGCAGGAGGTTGATGTCGGCGTCAAACGCTCGGGACGAGTGCACGAGGCGCAGCGATTGGGCGAGCTCACGGGGCTGGCCGTGCGATTCGGCCCGACGCAGCACTACGAGGGTGGTCTGTTCGGCAACGCCGTGCTGACTCGATTTCCGATCGAGAATGTCGTGATCCACCCTCTGCCCTATACGGAGAGCACCGCGGAGCTCGTTACCTATCCCCGTGGGGCGATCGCGGTCGACGTGAAGCTGCCCGGCGGTCGCTCCGCGCGGTTTATCAGCACTCACTTCCAGCACAACGTGCCGGAGGATCGGCTGGCGGAGGCCAAGGCGATCAACCAGCTGTTTGCCGGAGAGCAGGCGCTTTCCACGATCCTTGCAGGTGACATGAATGCGACACCCGACTCGGCGCCGATTGCCGAATTGCTGACAAAATGGACCATTGCCAGCGACCAACCGGAAACGCCAACTGCCCCGTCCGGCAAGCCTCGCTCCCGCATTGACTACGTGCTCTATCGCACTGGTGCGCCATTCAAGCTGCTCGAGTCCCGGGTGGTGGACGAGTCCGTGGCCTCGGATCATCGCCCCGTGCTTGCCGTGATTGAACTCGAATAACGGTCGGTTGCATATGACCTACTTGGGCGTCTTCGATCTGTTCAAGATCGGCATTGGTCCTTCCAGTTCGCACTCGGTGGGGCCGATGCTGGCGGCCGGCATGTTTTTGGAAGAGCTCGCTGAGCGAGGCGATTTGCCTCGTGTGGCTCGGGTTCGCGTGGACCTATTTGGTTCGCTGGCCCTGACCGGCATCGGGCACGGCACCGACTCGGCCGTGCTGATGGGACTCCAGGGAGAATTGCCCGCCGACATCGACACGGACTCGGTCGCCGCCAAACTGGCTGCGATTCGCGGCCAAAAGCAGTTGTTGTTGGGAGGGAGTCGCGCCATTGCGTTCCGCGAGCCGGAGGATCTCCGCTTTCACTCGGAGTTTTTGCCGGCTCACCCTAACGGCCTGAGATTTCAGGCGTTCGCCGTTGCGGCTACAGAATCAGCCGACGCAGTTGCCGAATCGGCAAGGTTGCTGCATTCGGCCACATACTTCTCGATCGGCGGCGGATTCGTCGTTCGCGAGGGCGAGGCGCCTGCGGAGCGGGACGAGGAGACCGCCGTGCCGCACCCGTTTGCCAGTGCCCGCGAGCTGCTGGCCCGCGCTGCGGAGAAGTGTTGTCCCATCAGTCAATTGGCGTGGGAGAACGAAATGGCCTTCCGCACAGAGGCGGAGATTCACGATGGCCTGGGCCGGATTCGCGCGACCATGGAGGATTGTGTCCAGCGAGGTTGTCGCAACGATGGCGTCCTGCCGGGTGGTTTGAACTTGCGGCGTCGTGCGCCCGCACTTCATCGGCTGCTCATGGATAGCGATGGTTCGGTTGCGCACGATCCGATCAGCGTGCTCGACTGGGTCGACCTGTTTGCGCTGGCCGTCAGCGAAGAGAACGCAGCGGGAGGTCGAGTCGTGACGGCGCCCACCAACGGCGCCGCGGGGATTCTGCCGGCCGTGATGCACTACTTCACACGCTTCTGCCCTGAAGCGAGCGACGATGGTGTGGAGCGATTCCTGCTGACAGCCGCGGTCATTGGTGCTCTCTATAAACGCAACGCGTCGCTGTCGGGGGCCGAGGTTGGTTGCCAGGGCGAAGTCGGCGTCGCCTGCTCCATGGCGGCCGGCGCGCTGACCGAGGTGCTGGGTGGTTCGCCCGAGCAAGTCGAGCAGGCGGCCGAGATTGGCATGGAGCACAATCTGGGGCTGACCTGTGATCCGATCCGCGGGCTCGTGCAAATTCCCTGCATCGAACGCAACGCCATGGGGGCCGTCAAAGCGATTAACGCCTCGCGGCTGGCATTGCGGAGCAACGGTCACCACTTCGTCTCGCTCGATCGCGTCATCCGAGTCATGAAACGCACTGGGGCCGACATGTCCTCGCGATACAAGGAGACCTCCCAGGGCGGTTTGGCCGTGAGCGTCAGCGAGTGCTGACAGCGCGTTGCTGGCGCAACGCCAAATAGCGCTCCCTTCCGGCTTGCTAAATCCTTCGGCAGCGCGAGCGTGCGGCGTCGCGCGCAAGCCCATCGATTCGCGCGCACCACGCGCACAAGCCCCGCAAGGGGCGACATACGTTAGCCACGGGCGCAAGCCCGTGGAGTCGTGCGCAAGCCCATGGATTCGCGCGCACCACGCGCACAAGCCCTGCAAGGAGCGACATACGTTAGCCACGGGCGCAAGCCCGTGGAGTCGCGAGCAGGACCACCGACTCGCGCACACCACTCGCCCAGGCCCCACACGGGGCG
>JAGQPF010000232.1 GCA_020426845.1 Planctomycetales bacterium | reverse complement strand
CTGTCGCCCCTGTCGGGGCTGTTGCGCGCGCCCCACCGGTTCGTTGGGCTTGCGCGCGGTTCACTGGGCTTGCGAGCCGTCGGTTCCCTGGGCTTGCGCCCAGGGCTAACGTCTGTCGCCCCTGTCGGGGCTGTTGCGCGCGCCGCATCGGTTCGTTGGGCTTGCGCGCCGCCGGCTCCCTGGGCTTGCGCCCAGGGCTAACGTCTGTCGCCCCTGTCGGGGCTGTCGCGCGTGCCGCATCGGTTCGTTGGGCTTGCGCGCGGTTCGTTGGGCTGGCGAGCCGCCGGTTCCCTGGGCTTGCGCCCAGGGCTAACGTCTGTCGCCCCTGTTGAGGCTGTCGCGCGCCGCCGGAGCCGGCGAGGTTGGGGGATCGAGGTCCGGAATTGGCCGCGTTTTTGACCGAATGGGATTCATTTGAAACCGTTGATTCGGTATCTAAGTAAATTCCCGTGTGGCGATTGGAGTGCATGGCGCGCCACACTGATGCTGCGGGATCCGTGACCCCGCCGAGAAATTCGCCGGATGCCGCCACCTCTCACTTGAAGCTCGGGAGAAACCCGTGAAGAAACTCGTCCTTTGCTTGCTGGCGATCGCGGCCTGCAACGTCCCTTCGGTCCACGCCCAAGTGCAGGCCCCGGCGCTGGTCATCTCGTTGGCAAGCCCCAATGAGTTGCTGGATGACTTCCGGTTTCTGGCCCGCTCGGCCGGTGCGGAGCAGGTGGTCGGCTTGGTCCAGCTGATGTCGCAGCAATACTTGCAGGTGATGGACGCCACACAGCCGATCGGAGTCGTGCTCGACCTCAGCAGTGGCGAGCCGCTGGGAATTGGCTTTCTGCCGATCAACGACTACCAGCGGTTCACCGAGATCATTGGCAGAACTCCGGAAACCAAGCCGCAGCCCCAGGGCAACGGCATCGACAAGATCACATTGGCCCAGCCGGCATTTTTGAAGCCGCAAGGCAAGTTTGTCTTCGTCGCCCCCAAGATCGAGATGTTGCAGAACCTGCCCGTTGACCCGACCGTCTGGCTGCAGGGGCTGCACCGCGACTACGTGCTCGCCGTGCGCTGCAATGTCCAAAACATTCCTCGCGAATTAAGACAGGTAGCTGTCACTTCGATGCGCGAGTCGTTCGAGCGACAGATGACCCAGCAGGGAAATCAGCCCGGCCGCGATGTGGGCGAAAAGCTCGGACGACATTCCATTTCGCAGCTCGAGGACTTCATCGAGAACTCGCAGAGCTTGACCGTCGGCTGGGGCGTCGATCAACAAGCGGGCACGACCTTTGCGGATCTGGCGCTGACCGCCATGCCGGGCACCAAGCTCTCGCAGAAAATGGGCTTGCTGTCTCAGGCAACCACTGCCTTCTCCGGGCTTGAGTTCGCCAACTCGGCCGCGCGACTGATGTTCGCCGGCGTGCTGAGTCCCGAGGACATTCGCCACTCCACGGATGTGCTGGACACGCTGGAGTCTTCCGCGCTGCGCGATCTCCGCAAGGAGGACCGCCCCCAACTGGCCGAGCTCGAACGGCTGGTCGCCTCGCTCTTCAAGATCCTCAAAGACACGGTCGCCACCGGGCGGATGGACGGCGGCGGCGTGCTGTTGCTGCAGGACACCGATCCCAAACTTCGGCTGGCAGTGGGCGCCGCGGTCGCCGATGGGCGAGAGGTGGACGCCGCCTTCCAACAGTTGGTCAAGCTCGCCAAGCAAGCGCCCAACTTTCCCGAAGTCGACATGGACTCCGGCGCCTACAAGAACGTGCGTTTCCACTCACTGACCTTCCCCAGCAAAGATAACGAAGGCCGGCGAGTGTTCGGCGACACGATAAAGATGGCCGTCGGAATGGGACAACAACACGTCTACTTCGCGATCGGCGGCGACCCCGTTGACACGTTGAAGCAGGTCATCGACAAGCGAGCGCGTCCGGCGGCGGCCAACCCGATGGAGCTGACGCTGGCCCTCACGCCCATCATTCGCTTTGCCAAGGCAGTCGACGACGCGCCCGCGGCCGATGCGATTCTCGAGGCCCTCGCGAAAGCCGCCGGACGCGATCACTTCACCATCTCCAGTCAGGTGATTCAAAACGGCATGCGGTATCGCATCAATATCGAAGATGGCATCATCCGCGCCGTCGCCACCGCCTCGGGGCTGTAAGACTCGCGGTCATGTCCGAATTCCCGTTGGTCCGCGAGCAGATTGGCGGCGTCCCCATTCGTCAGCTCGTGGAGACGTACGGCACGCCGTTGTACGTCTATGACCTGTCGGTCATCGAGCGGCAGCTTGCACAGTTGGCAGCGTTCGACATCGTTCGCTACGCGCAAAAGGCGTGCTCCAATTTGACGGTGCTCCGTCTGCTACGCGAACGCGGCGCGTTGACCGACGCCGTAAGCGCCGGCGAACTGCGCCGCGCCGAGCTGGCCGGTTATCCGCTGCAGGGCGATCCGCCCCCCGTCGTCTTCACGGCAGATCTCTTCGAGCGCGGCACGCTTGAGTTGATTGTCGAGCAGGGAGTGCATGCCAATCTCGGCTCCCCGCACATGGTCGCACAGCTCGGCGAACGGGCGCCCGGTCGCGAGGTGACGTTGCGGATCAACCCCGGCTTCGGACATGGCCACAGCCGCAAGACCAACACCGGCGGGACGCATTCGAAACACGGCATCTGGCATGAGGATCTCGAATCGTGCCTGTTGACCGCCGATCGCAACGGACTCGCCGTCTCCGGGCTCCACATGCATATCGGCTCCGGCGCCGATCTCGACCACTTAAGCCAAGTCTGCCGGGCTATGCGAGACGCTGCGATGCAGGTCGGCCGCTCGGTCAAGTCGATCAGCGCCGGTGGCGGGCTGCCGGTGCCCTACGCCGAAGGCGAGTCTCCAATCGATGTCGACGGATACTTCGAACGCTGGGACGCCACCCGGCGCGAGTTGGAGGGCGAGTTCGGCCACTCCGTGCGATTGGAGATTGAACCCGGTCGTTTTCTGGTCGCGGAATCCGGCTTCTTGATCTGCGAAATCCGCGCTATCAAGCAAGCGGGCCCCAACGTGTTCTATCTGGTGGATGCGGGGTTCACCCACCTGGCTCGCCCCATCCTCTACGGGGCCTACCACCCCATGTCGCTGTGCGCGCCGTTTGCCGAACAGCGGTCGATGCAAGAGGTGCTTGTCGGCGGCCCGCTCTGCGAGTCGGGCGACATCTTCACGCAAGATGCGGAGGGGATCGTCCGGCCTCAAACACTCCCCAAGGCCAATGTCGGAGAGCTGCTCGTGATTGAGCGAACCGGGGCCTACGGCGCAACCATGGCGTCCAATTACAACTCGCTGCCGTTGGCCGCCGAGGTCGTTATCCGCAACGGGACACCCGAACTGGCGAGGCGTCGGCAAACCATCGACGAGATGCTCGCGGGCGAGATCGTCAGCTGACGGCGGGCAATAACTTCAACACGGCCTGGCTGGGGTTGGGGATCACGTGGGCCGCAATCACCTTGCCCAGTGCTTCTGCCTTGTGCCGGCCAGCTTCGATCGCGGAGCTCACAGCCGCGACGTCGCCGCGAATCACAACGGTGATAAAACCGCCGCCGAGCTTTTCCTTGCCAACCACCTCGACCCGAGCGGCCTTGCAGGCCGTGTCGATGGCGTCAAACACGGCCGTGTAACCTTGCGTTTCAATAAATCCCAACGCCTGCGAGGGCATATTGTTTTCTCCTGACGGGGGGTAGACCACGCCTTGTTGCATCAGAGGGTTGTATTCGTAAGGGCTGTCGATTGCTTTCCAGGCCTCGGCGTCCGGCCGGTGGATCACATCGCCGCTCACGTCCGGCGACATCGCAGCAGCAGCTCGGACGCCTGCCTCAATCGCCGCGGCAACGCTGGCCGAGTCGCCCGAGATCTTGATGATGACGCCTAAAAAATCGTTCAATTCGGCCTGCAACACTTCAATCGGAGCAGCCTTGGCCATCACGTCCAGCGCGACCATGGCCGGGGTAAACCCGCGAGTTTCAAGCAGTCCGAGTGATTCGTTCAACGGGAGTCGCATGGCAAAAGGAAGGCAGGAAGTGAGGAACCGCCGAAAACACTCGGGTGAGTTAATCCGGGGCGTCTGCGCAATTGTCGCACTCTGCAGTGTACTTCATGGAATCGGGCGCGTAGGCCGAATTTGGCAGCGGGCTTGCCGCCGGCAAACACCTCAACCGAATTGTCGGAATTGTTGTTGATGCGACACGCAGTTTGCGTTTCGTACTTTGGTCGACATTGGATTTCAAAGCTCACTGGGCTCAGTACGTCTGAGCCGCGTCGACCACCTCTTGTGTCGGTTCGTTGCACCGCACGTCCCCGGGACTCGGAAATGCCCCGAATTACCTCCAAATTGCCGGCGTCGCTCATAGCGCTCGCCCTGGCTCTGAGTTGGATGACGCTGGTCCGAGCCACACCGTCGGATAAACCCAACTGGGATGGCTTTGCGCTGTTGGTGATCGACGTCCAAAACGACTTTTGGGGCGGTGGCCAAGGGCACGTGCCGGGATTTGCCGAGAACACTGCCAAGATGTTGCAACAGGCTCGCAAAGAGGGCCTGGAGGTGATCCACGTTCGCACCCGTTTTGCTGCGGACAAGTCGGATTGGCCCAACGCGTTTCGGGTTACTTTCGGCAACCACATCCCCTGCCTTGCCGGCACCCACGGAGTAGAGCCCGCCGAGTTCGCTCGAGAGGCATCGGGAGAGCGAGTCTTCTATAAGAAGCACTTTGACGCCTTTACCAGCAATGAGCTGTTGGCACACCTTCGCGCTCGTGGGGTCAAGCGAGTTTTCCTGACGGGACTAACCACGGACGTTTGCATTCTCTCCTCGGCACTTGGCGCCGGCTCTCATGGCTACGTTGCCACGGTGGTCAACGACTGCTGCTCCGCGGCGCCCATGAACGTCCACTCGTTCATCATTCACCGCTACGAAGGCTTGATGTTTGACGTCAAGAACCACGACCAGCTGCTCAGCCAGTTGCCGGCTTGGCGAACCGAGTTCAACCAGTTCGCCGCTCAATCCGGACCCGCCGGCAAGCTTCCCTAGCCGATTGTGGTGACGGCGCGCTCAGCGCCGGTTCCCTGGGCTTGCGCCCAGGGCTGATATCTGTCGCCCCTTCGGGGCTTTTTTGCGCGCGGATCCTGGGGCTGGCACACGCGCGCTGACGACTCCACGGGCTCACGCCCGTGGCTAATATCTGTCGCCCCTCCGGGGCTTTTGCGCGCGGATCCTTGGGCTGACACGCGCGCACTGACGACTCCACGGGCTCACGCCCGTGGCTAATATCTGTCGCCTCTCTGGGGCTTTTGCGCGCGGATCCTTGGGCTGACACGCGCGCACTGACGACTCCACGGGCTGACGCCCGTGGCTAATGTCTGTCGCCCCTCCGGGGCTTTTACGCGCGGATCCTTGGGCTGACACGTTCGAGCCCAGGGAACCGCGCGCAAAACCAGGGAACCGCCTTAGTCAGCGCAGCGGGGTTACGCGGCGCCGCACCACTCGCCAGTTCCGGGCGTTCACTGCTAAGATGGGTGCGACTCGAGTCGTTACCGGAGCCCGAAATGAACAAATTGTCGCTGAACGATGTGGAACTAAAGGGCCGGCGAGTGCTGTGCCGCGTGGATTACAACACCCCGCTGGAGAATGGCGCCGTCAGCGATAATCGGCGAATTCAAGCCTCCTTGCCCACCGTTCGACACATTCTCGAGCACGGCGGGCGATTGATTCTGATGTCGCACCTCGGCCGGCCCAACGGCGAGCGAGTCGAGAAGTACTCGCTGAAGCCGGTCAGCGAGGAGCTGCAGAAGCTACTTCCCGGCACCAAGGTGCATTTTGCCACGGACTGCATCGGCGCGGAGGTCGAACGCCAAGCGGCCGAACTCCAGGACGGTGAGGTGCTGTTGTTGGAAAACCTGCGTTTTCACGCTGGCGAGGAGGCCAACTCGCCCGAAATGGCGAAGGCCCTGGCAAGCCTGGCGGACCTGTATGTCAACGACGCATTTGGCGCCGCACACCGCGCACACGCGTCCACGGCCGGGGCGCCGAGTCTATTTGATCAGGCGGCCTGCGGCTTCCTGATGGAGAAAGAACTAACCTTTCTCGGCACAACCGTTTCTAACCCAACGCGGCCATTCACTGCGATCATGGGCGGCGCGAAGGTCAAGGATAAGATTCCCGTGCTGGAAAACCTGGTGCCCCGCGTCGACAAGATCATCATTGGCGGGGGCATGGCTTACACGTTCCTGAAGTCGCAGGGGCACTCGATCGGCGACAGTTTGCTGGACAAGGATCAGCTGGACTTCTGTCGGCAATTGCTGGCCGACCACGCGGACAAGATCGTGCTGCCCGTCGACATCGTGGTCACGGACAAGTTGGACTTCGACAACCGCACGCTGGGCGAGACCAAGACGGTCGCCGCGACGGCCATTCCCGATGGATGGGAGGGCGTGGACATCGGCCCGCAGTCCGTGGCCGCCTTCGAAGAGGTCATCGTCGGCTCGAAGACGGTGCTCTGGAACGGCCCGATGGGCGTGTTCGAAATCGAGGCGAGCTCGCATGGCACGATGGCGGTGGCTGAGGCGATGGCGAAAGCGACCGAGCTGGGCGCCAAGACGATCATCGGCGGCGGCGACTCGGCGGCGGCGGTGAAGAAAGCCAAGCTGAGCGACAAAATGACCCACGTATCCACCGGTGGCGGCGCGTCGCTGGAATTCCTCGAGGGCCAACCGCTGCCCGGCGTGACCTCGCTCACCGACAAGTAGACTGTCCCGGACCAGCGAGCGACGCGAATCGCCACAGCGACTCGGAGATCCCCGCCGCTGGGCGGCTGGCACACCGGATTGAGCCGAAAGTCGATAAAAAGGCATGATTGGCCATCCGGTGGGGACGATCTATAATTTTGTTTCCCAAACACCCACTCACCCCTCCCTCCCGGGGCATTCCCGAGGAATTCGATGGCGAAAACGGCACCCCGCAAGAAGCTCCCCAAGGAGTTGGCAGTCATCAACGCGGACAATTGCACCGGTTGCGAGTCCTGCCGCGAAGTCTGCCCGGTCGATTGCATTGAGCTGAACACTCGCAACATGGGCATCAAAGGCGTCCAGAGCTGGTGTGAAATCGATCTGGAGCGGTGCGTGGGCTGCGAAGTCTGCGTGCACATTCCCCAGAAGAAGTCGAATCCATACGAGCTCACGGTCTGTCCGTGGAACGCGATCGAGATGGTCAAGACGGAAGAAGTTGCCCATGTGGTCGCCCAGATTGGCGGCCCTCCGGAATACATTAACGAGAACTGGGATCGCCTGGTCGGCACGGCACATCGACTCGCCACGCTCAAGGCCGGCGGCTAACTTCCACGGCATGGCCTCCCATTGGCCTCCCGTGCTCCGGCCGTGAACGCTCGAATTTGTAACTGGGTGTCGGCCGAGCCATCGGAAGCTCACGCACGACATCGCCAGTTGTCCCTACCTGCGACCGAAACTTGACGGTCGGCTTACCCTTCTGCGCAGCGAATCCATGAACCGAGTGCTTGTGACGCCGGAGGCGATGCGCTTCCCCGATGGCCCGTATTGCCAACTCCTCCGCGAGGCGGGATTCGACGTGCAGTTTCCCCGCAATCCCGAGATGGCCCGCGGGAAGCTCAGCGAGGATCAGGTGATTGAGGAGCTCCGTGGCTTCTCGGCAGCGATCGCCGGTGGCGAAACCTACTCGCCGCGTGTCATCGAGTCCGTGCCGGAGTTGCGCGTGATTGCTCGAGCCGGCGTGGGCTACGACGCTGTCCATGTGCCAACCGCCACGGCGCATCGAGTGGCCGTGACGATCACCCCCAACTCGAATCACGAATGCGTCGCCGAGCTCACACTGACCTTGATGCTGACGCTGACGAAGCGAATCCTGGTCAACGACCGCACGACTCGCGCCGGTCAATGGAACCGCCAGCCGCTGGGCGCGCTGCGCACGAAGACGCACGGCATCGTGGGACTTGGCCGCATCGGGCGCAGTCTCGCCAAACGCTCGGTGGCGTTGGGATTGAAGGTGATCGCATTCGACGCCATGCCCAACGAGGAAGTAGCTCGCTCGCTGAACGTGACGATGGTCGATTTCGACACGTTGCTGGCCCAAAGCGACTATGTGACGCTGCATTGCCCGCTGAATGAGGAGACTCGCGGACTGATGAATCGCGAGACGCTCGCCAAGATGAAGCCCGGCAGCATTTTGGTGAACATGGCCCGCGGCAAACTCGTCGTCGAGTCCGATTTGCTCGAGGCGTTGCAGTCGGGGCCGTTGCAGGCCGCCGGGCTCGACGTGTTTGAGCAAGAGCCCCCCGACGCCAACAACCCGCTCTTCAAGCTCGACAATGTCGTCGTCTGTCCGCATATGGGCGGCGTGGACGAATTGTCGATTGTCGGCATGGGCATGGAAGCCGCTCAGTCGATTGTCGATCTTCAACGCGGCCACTGGCCCGCCGAACAAGTCGTCAACCAAGAGTTGCGCGACGGTTGGACCTGGTGATCCGCGGGACCTTTATTGGAGGCCGAAGGCGTGCCTCAATTCATTGAAGGCCAAAGGCCGTAGTGGTCTTCAAGACCGAAGGCGTGCCTCAGTTCAATGAAGGCCAAAGGCCGTAGCGGTCTTCGAGGCCGCAGGCGTGCCTCAATTCATTGAAAGGCCGTAGCAGTCTTCAAGGCCGAAGGCGTGCCTCAATTCATTGAAGGCCAAAGGCCTTCTTCAACGTAGCCCGGGGCAGAGCGAAGCGCCGCCCCGGGTAGGTTCCGCCCGAGTGATTTGTTTCGGCGGAGCTTTCATTGAACGGGCGGCATACCCCGTGGCGGCACACGGCGGCACACCCAGGCAACGTTGAGGAAGGCCTTCAGCCTTCATGATTGTTTGGGCTGGCGACCCGGGGCGGCGCTTCGCTCTGCCCCGGGCTACGTTGAAGAAGGCCTTTGGCCTTCAATGAATTGAGGCACGCCTTCGGCCT
>JAGQPF010000231.1 GCA_020426845.1 Planctomycetales bacterium | reverse complement strand
TGCCCCAGGCAGAGAGCAGCTGTCGCAGCCGGGACTGGCGAGTGACGAGCACAATTCTGGGCGGCGCTTGGCGCATGGCTGGTTCGGGAGAGAGGTTGCTGCAAGGTCGCGAGGCGATGCTTGCGGTATCCGAGAGGTTCCGAGGGACACTTGCCGGCGGTTTGTCGGGACTGGGTCGGACGTTGTTTCGAGATTGGTCAGTCGTCCGTTTTGCGGCGCAGCAGCGATTCGAGCAAATCCGGCGTAATGCTAAGTTGTCCGATCTTCTCGGCGTTCCCCGCCAGTTGCTCGAACGCGCTGGAGATCAGCATGTTGGAGTCGCCGCCCTGCATTGCCAGCAGCACTCGCCAATCGACGCTCTGGACCGGCGCGAGCAGGGCCTGCAGCGCCGCCCCTTGCGCCTCGGACTCTTTGCGGCGATTGGCAGCCTGCATCTCCACCAGTGAAGCGCGCTGCTCCTCGACGGCGATGTCGGCCTTCATCTCCGCCTCCCGCACTTCCTGCTCCTTCTCCGCCACAAGCCGCTCGGTCTTCAGCTCGTTCTCGCGGATCTTGCGCTCCATCTCGACCGCGGCGTTGCGGCGTGCGCCGATCGCCTCGTCGGCCTCCCGCAGCAGCTGCTCGCGGGCCTCGGCTTGCATCGCCGTGGCGATCTCGGGCGTGGCCTTGACTGACACAATGTTGACATCAAGCACCTCAATCCCGAGCTGTGTCAGCGTGGCTGTCTCGCGGAGCGACTTGAGGATGCCGCCCGAGAGCTTGCCCGACCCGACCAGCACCTCCCGCAAGGTCTGGCTCTGAATCGCGCTCCGCGCGCTGGCTTGTGTCGAGTGGACCATCCGTTCGTTGAGCTTCGACGGGTCGTCGCTCAGGTGGCGGCCATTGCCGTCCACCGTGTAGTCGAGCATGGTCGTGAGCGTCTCCGGCTCGGCGATGCGGAAGGTCACGTTGCCCTGCACCGTGACATCCTGGAAGTCCGCCGTGACTTCGGTAAAGGCAAACGGCACATCGATGGTCGAGGTCGGAACCTGCACGATCATCGACCACGGCGAGAAGTAAAAGAACGCGAGCCCCGTGCCGCGGCGCCGCACTTGCCCGCCTCGGTATTGCAGCACGTACGTGGTGGCGGGCGCCTTCAAATAGCGAATTCCGAACATATTGCGTTCCGGCAAGGTAGTGTCATCAAAATGGAGCGATGGTCGGCTGAACTGGTTCACCGGACCTTGCAAGGGTCGCCTGCGCTGGAGGCCCGCCCGGCTTTCATAGCTTAGGAACGGAGGGGAAGCACGACATTTCGCCCCCCGGCACGCGATATTTCTCGTTCTCCCTGAGGATTGCCGGGGCGGCCGGTCCACCGGGCCTCACAAGAGTCGCCTGCGATGGAGGCCCGACCGGTCTCGGCTGGCGACACCTCGCCGAGCTTTACGACGCGGGGCATCGAGCGATTCACCGTCGACAAGAAGACACGCGCGGCCCGCGAAGCAAAGATCAACGCGGTGCAGGACATTATCACCGGCGTGCCGCCGCACGACGTGGAGACGCTCAGCGAGGTGCTGCGAGCGATTCTCGAGGGCACCTCATCGGATGACGCGGCGGTGTTGCGCAGCGCGTTGCTCGGCGCCCCGGTCGAGCCGGCCGAGCGTCCCTCGCCGGACGACACGTTGTCGGAGCACTGGCGCAGCGGGCAGTATCCTTATCGCAACCTGATGTCGCGCAAAACGTATGAGAAGGAGAAGTATCGGCTGCAGGTGGAGCTGCTCAAGCTGCAAGCCTGGATCAAGCGAACCGGCGAGCGTTTGGTGGTGCTGTTCGAGGGCCGCGACGCGGCGGGCAAGGGAGGCACGATCAAGCGGTTCATGGAGCACTTGAATCCTCGCGGCGCCCGAGTGGTCGCGTTGGAGAAGCCGACGCCGCAAGAGCTGGGGCAGTGGTACTTCCAACGCTATGTCGAGCACCTGCCGACGACGGGCGAGATCGTGTTGTTCGATCGCTCGTGGTACAACCGAGCGGGCGTCGAGCGAGTGATGGGCTTTTGCACGCAGCCGGAATACGACGAGTTCATGCGCCAGGCGCCGGAGTTCGAACGCAACTTGGTCCGCAGCGGCATCCACTTGGTGAAGTTCTGGTTCTCGGTAAGCCGCAAGGAGCAGCGGCGCCGCTTCAAGGAGCGCGAGCGACATCCGCTCAAGCAATGGAAGCTTTCGCCGATCGACCTCGAGTCGCTCGACAAGTGGGACGAGTACACGGTGGCCAAGGAGGCGATGTTCCGGCACACCGACAGCGTCGACGCGCCCTGGACGGTGGTCAAGTCGGACTGCAAGAAGCGCGCCCGCCTCAACGCCCTGCGTCACGTCCTGTTGCAGATGCCCTACGACGGCAAGGACGAGAAGTCGATCGGCGAGCTCGACCCACTGCTCGTCAGCCGCGCCCCGCTCAGCCACGGCGACGTCGACTGACCGTTTATCAATATAAGCCGTCGTCACGCCAGCCTGGGGTAAAGCAAAGCGCGTAGCTGTCCATTCTGTGCGCAAGGCCTGGCGAGCACGCCAAGCGCGCATGAGGGGGCCTTGGAGGCGTGTTGCCTTTTCACGTCCTTGCGACAATCGCCAAGAATTCCGCGTTGAGCGGCGTTTC
>JAGQPF010000230.1 GCA_020426845.1 Planctomycetales bacterium | reverse complement strand
CTCTCTCCTCCCGCCAACGTCAGCTTTCCCGTTACTCCACGCGAAAGAGAAGGCAACCGAATCGCTTTCGGCGTCACTTGGCGGCGTTGCTGAACCCGGCCTTTTCCGAATTCAACGGTTCGTTGACGAGCTCTGCTCGCGGACCGTTGACCAGTGTGCGGACCAGTGTGCGCCGGCAGCTCGTGGTCGAGCCTCTTGAGGACCGTCGTGTGCTTGCCACGTTGGCGCCGATTGCGGACGACGTCTCGTCGGAGGGCGCTCTGTTCAGTCTCTCCGCTGCGTTCAGCGACTCGGACTTCCTGCAGGACACGATCTCCTTCAACTTCACGGGAGGCACGCAGGCCTGGGAAGTCCCGACCGGCGTTTCGGTGGTCACGATCGACGCCTGGGGCGCTCAGGGTGGCGCCAACTCGCGCGGCACTGCATTCGGCGGGGCAGGCGGTTTTGCCACGGGCGACCTGTCGGTCACGGCGGGAGAGACGTTGACGATCCAAGTTGGCGGCCAAGGCTCGTTAAGCGGTGGCTACAACGGAGGCGGCGATGGTGGCGCGACGGCATCGGCAGGTTCCAGGGGCGGAGGTGGCGGTGGCGCCTCGGATGTCCGCCAGGGCGGCGCGACGCTCGGTGATCGCGTGATCGTCGCTGCCGGCGGCGGCGGCGCGGGTGGCGATCGAATTCAAGGTCAGGGTCCCGGCTCCGGCGGCGGCGGTGGCGGCGGATACTTTGGTGGCGGCGGCGGTGGCGGCTATAACGGGTCGGGCGGCCGCGGCGGCACACAAATCACGGGTGGCGCGGGAGGCATCGGAGCGTTCGGTGGTGGCAACGGCGGCAATGGCGGCGTCGGACTCGGCGGAGACGGGGGATTTGCGCCCGTGAACAACCAGGCTGGCACGAATATCGGGCCCAATGGCGCCGGTGGCGGTGGCGCCAACGGGCTGAGTGGTTCAGCTGGGAATCCGAATTGGCGAGGCGGCGCCGGTGGCGGCGGCTCATCCTATGTCGGAGGCGTCAGCGGTGGCTCCACCACGCCAGCGCAACGCAGCGGCAATGGACTCGTTCGGCTCAGCTACGGCGGCGAGGATACCTACACGGCGACGATCGACTGGGGCGACGGCGCAACCTCGATCGCCACCATTTCCACCACCACCTCCGGAGCGGTCGTGCTGGGAGAGATCACCGGCGACCATACCTATTTGGACAACGGCGTCTATACCGTCCAGGTTTGCTTGGACGACTCCAGCTCGGGCGTGGAGTGTCTCTCTTTCGACGTGGTCGTCGCGAACGTGGCGCCAATCGTTGAGCTCGATCCCGTCACGGCCATCGACGAGAACGGCGTGGCGGAACTGCGAGGCGTCGTCACCGATCCCGGTGTGCTGGACACCTTTACGGTAGAGATCAACTGGGGCGATCCGCTCTCGCCCGACAATCTGCAGACCATCACCCTGCCCGCTTCGGCCGCCGGCTCACAGGAGTTTACGCTGACCCACCAGTACCTGGACGACAATCCGAGCGACACGGCCGCCGATGATTACACCATTTCGGTTGTCGTCATCGACAAGGACGAGGATGCGGGCGCGGACACCGAGACGGTGACGGTCAGCAATCTGGTGCCGGCTGTCACTTCGTTCGGCACGGACGCCGAGGAATGCGGCGATGCGCATGAGGATGCGCCCGTGACGTTTTCACTGACGTTCGAGGACGACGGTTCGCTGGACGTGCACACCGTTGAGATCGACTGGGGCGACGGGCAGACCGAAACCGTGACTCTCGCCGTTGGGCAGCGGGCGCTCTCGCTTCCGCACGACTATGCAGTCGGCGGAATTTACGACATCACTGCGGTGCTGACTGACGACGACACCGGCGCGGCCGATCCCGTCGCCGCCCAAGCGATCGTCAGCGGCGTGGGTCTCCATGACGGCGTCCTGCAGATCATCGGCACTGCCGGTGATGACCATGTCACGGTCAATCAAACGGGCAACGGAGTGCTCAAGGTGCACGCCGACTTCATTGAGGAATTCCTTCTCGACGAAACCCGCGACTTTGCGCTGGCCGATGTCGAGCGGATTCTAATGGTGCTTTGCGATGGCGACGATCATGCCACCATTTCCAGCAGAGTGCTGCTGCCGACCGTGATGGATGGAGGCGCCGGAAACGATCATCTCAATGGTGGTGGCGGCCCTAGTCTGCTGCTTGGCGGTGACGGCGATGACACGCTGACCGGAGGATCGGACCGTGACATTGCGATTGGCGGCAACGGCGCTGACCGTGTGGTCGGCAACCCCGGGCGAGATTTGATCTCCGGCGGGCTGCTGCTGAACACCGAGTCAAACGACGCGGACACCGTCCGAGACGAGTTGGCTTTGGCGGCGATGCTGACCAAGTTCGCCAACGCCACGGACGAGGAAATCGATGCCTGGCGGGACGAGACCGAAGACTTCTTCGCCGGTTTGGGGCTGGAGATTGTCGACGATGGGGATGACGCCGACGTGCTGACCGGCAGCTCCGCCGACGATTGGTTTGTCGCATACGGCGACAGCGTCACGGACCTGGCCTCAAATGGCAAGGGCAAGGGCGGCGTCAAGAATAGCAACAAGCCATAGTCGGTCTGTTCCAACGCCTTGGCAGTTCGAGCCAGGTCGTTGTTGCAATTTGAATGACGATACGGCGACGGGCGAGTCTAAGTGACTCGCCCGTTGTCATTCTTGAGCTCTCGGCTAAATCGTGCTTTCCAACTACGGCCACAGATAGAGCGCGGATGGAACACGGATGAGCACTGCACATCACATGTTGGCACTTGGCTCATCGCGTCCTCG
>JAGQPF010000229.1 GCA_020426845.1 Planctomycetales bacterium | reverse complement strand
TGGCCGCTTTCCCGCGCGGCCAGATACTCCGGCAGCGACAAGCCAACTGCGCCGAGCGTGCCGACTTGCAGCACATCGCGCCGATTCACGCCTTGGCAAGTCTGTGCCACGCCCTCGCCGATCAATCTCAACATGGATGTTCCTCGTTTGCATTGCGCTACCGGATGCTCGCAAGAATCGCCTGCGGCAGCGGCCCAATCAGTGCTTCCACTCCATCCTAACTTGCCCGAGTGGGCGAAGGTACGCAGTTGCGCGGCTACTTGCCGATACAGTACAGAAAGCGGTCGGTCCGCAGCAGCAGGCGATCCCCGCTGACGGCGGGAGTGGCGTTGTAGAGCGACTCGTCGCCCTCAATCTTGTTGACGGCAATCTGCCGGAACTGGTTCCCGGTGCCGTAGACCAACACTCCCGCGTCACGTGTCGGCAAATAGAGCTTCTCGCCCACTCGGACGACCGACGCATAGATTCGCTCCTTGGTGAATCCCAGCCGTTCGCGGTAAATCTCCGCTCCGGTCTTGGCGTCCAGGCAGCAGGCGACTCCGCGGTCGCTGACCCAGTACAGGAAGCCCTCGTGGACCACGGGCGAGGTCACGTTGGCTCCGATGTTTGTCTCCCAGAGCAAGTGGGACTTCGTCACATCGCCTCGGCCGCCGAGCCGAATCGCCAGCGATTGATTCTTGCGTCCGCCAATGACGTACACGACATCGTCGTTGGCCACGACGCAGGGGACCACATAGTCCTGGATGCCTTTGCACGTCCAGAGCTGCTCGCCCGTGCGGGGATTGTGACCGGAAACCGTCATTTGATGGCTGAGCACCAGCTCGGAGGGCTCATCCGGCCGCGCGACAATCAGCGGTGTCGTCCAGCTTCGCTGGATTCCGTCGATGCGGTAGGCCTCCTTGCCGGTGGACTTTTCGTAGGCGATGACGGCGCCGCACTCGATGCTGCAGTTCACGATCACGAGATTTTCGAACAGGATCGGCGAAGCGGCGGAGCCGAAGCCGGCGGTCTTGTCGCCCGTTGGAGCTCGCCAACGCTCTTCGCCCTCGAGCGAGTAGGCGACCAGACCGGAGACGCCGAAGAATGCGTAGACACCCGTTTCATCCACGGCGACGGTGTTGGTGGCGAAGCCATGATCCACTACGCGTCGCGTTGCCGCTTGCTCATTCTCGCTGGCGCCGATTGTCTTTCGCCAAACCAACTTTCCCGTGGTGAGGTCGAAGCAGATCACGTGCAGTTCGAGCTGCGCCTTCTCGCCCGGTTGATCGGGGTCCAAGCCATAGCCGGTGAAGGAGGTCACGTAGACGCGCTGATTGAACACAACCGGGCTCGATGCGCCGCGCCCCGGCAATTCGGCTTTCCAAATTAGGTTCTCCGTCGCGCTCCAACGCTCCGGCGCCGTCGCGTTGGCCTTGGCGGCGCTGGCCGAGCCATCGCCGCGAAACCGCGCCCAGTTCGTCGGTGAGGTCGGCGGGGTCGGTGGGGCGGCGTTCAGCAAGGATGCTGTCAGAAGCTGGCAGGCGACGACCGTGAACAACGTGCGGATCATGGAGGCGATATTCCGTTGGAAGGGTGCGTGAGCGACGGGGCTATTAAGACTGGGCGGAGGTGGCTTTCTTGATTGCCGACTTTGAGGAGCTGGTGTTCGAGGCGCCGGCGGCCGAAGTCCGCTTTTCGCGAATGCTGTCACGAATCACGCTGCCAACGACAATCAACAAAGGAACGACTTTCCAGCCAACCACGATCAACAGCCCATGAGGGTTGAGTTCGGCGCTCTGCGGCGAGGCGAACATGCCCGATGACTGCAGCAGCAGATACGGCGACGGCAGGCAGCTCCAGACGATCGCGGCACGCACCAGGGGCCGTTGAAACTCGGGCCGCGTCATGACACCGAGCACGTAAAAGGGGACCAGTGAGGTGTAGTGGTACTCGAATACCCAAATGTAAAACAGCAGGTAGTACGCGGTCCACAGAAACATGCCGATGAACAAGGTTGGCCCGACCAACGCCGTGTACACAAACAACCCGAGCCCTGCGGCGTACTTGGCCATTCGCAGCCCGTCGGGGCTCACATGGAAATACGAGAGCAGCCAGTTGAACGTGTAGGTTGGCTCCTCGACCAATTTCAGATCGCTGGTTCGCTTGGCGAGGTTCGCAACGTAGTAGTCGCCCCCGGCCTCCTTGTCGAGCCAGAACAGGGCGGTGACGATCGCGAACAGTCCGAACCCAAAAATGGCTGCCCGATAGCGGCGGTTCATCCAGAGCGGCAGCAGCCATAGCGCGCCGATCGGCTTGATCAACAATGAGCCGAAGTAGCCGAGTGTCCGCAGGCTTTCGCCGCGCTGGCTGGCTGGCTCCAAAGGGATCATCAACATGAGAAACACGGCAGCATTGAGCAGGAAGTGATATTGCCCGGAGCCGATTTCCACCGCTTCGGAGAAGAAGCAAAAGTAGACGAACGCCGCCAGCACTCGATGCGGCGCGTCTGGATGAAGCCGAAAGATGATCGCAGCCAATGCCAGCGACGCCGCCAGCTTGAACAGTGAATAGATAAAAAACCCCGTCTGCTCGTCCCACGTTTTCAGCACGCCGCCAACCACCACCGTGAACGCGGGGTGGTATACGTTGGGAAGCACCGGAAATTCGCGCCGCTGTCCGACAATCGAGCCGCCTTCGAAATACGACTTGGCTCCGTTGGGAACTTGGTAGTAGTCGAGTGTCTTGCGCGTCTGAATCGAACCGATGGGGAACATCGGCCGCATGTGGTCCGTTTGCCACGCCGAGAGATAGAAGGTCAAGTGGATGCTGAGGAACAACACCAGCGGCCCCAGCAAGAGAGTCTGCCGGGGCCGAAGGGTGTTGCCGTCGGGGGTATCCTCGTGAGGGCGACCCTTGCTCATTCCATCGCCGCCTCAATTTCATCCAGCTCGGCAGGGTCGAGCTGGGGGCTATTGGCCCGCACTTCCTCCATCAGGTCGTCCGGAATCTCCTCATAGTTCATGGCGCAGCCGGGATGCAGGTAGCCGGCGCCGCGACGCATGAAGCCTCCCGCGTCCACCTCTCGCTCGATGGCAATCCGCAGGGCGCCCTTGTCGATTTTGCCGTCGCACACAATACAACTGGAGCGGCCCGTCGACGCAACCTCGGCATAGGGAAAGGTGGTCGGCTTTTGCTTCTTGCGATTTTCCGCGATCAACTGGTCGATCTCGGTGCGGTCCGGAATGTCCAGGTCGCAGTCCGCCAGCGCCTCGGCCAGCGGAATCGGCACTTTCATCGCGGCGCACTTCAGGTGGTACCACTGGTAGCTGCTGTCGCTAAAGTCGTTGGCGATCTCATGGCCGAACCGCAGCTCATCCTTGGCAATCTTTTCCTTGCATTTGCGGCATCCGGCGCGGCCGGACTTAGCTGCCTCAATGACGTGACTCATGAGCTGCTCCCGATTGGAAGGTGTGGTGGACCTGCTGGCATCGACAGGCGCCAGTTCTGTCGCCGCGGACGTCGACTTGAGGAGGCCGTGAAATCAGGCCGCCAGCATGGATTGTGACGCATGGTCGGCGGCCCGTCACCTGGCATCCCAGTGGCGAGCAAATTTCCGTTTGAAGCGCCGAGGGGTGAAAAGGCCCCCCGTCTGTCCGTTTTGATGTTGGGCGGCCCACCGGGCCTCACAAGGGTCGCCTGCGATGGAGGCCCGACCGCCTGCTTTCGTCAGGCTCGCTGCCCATTTGTGGTGGCAGCCCCTCCGGGGGTCTGGGTGTTGTAACACGTGTGGAGCGGCGGCTTTCGTGAACTTGCTTTGGCTCGAGAGGCTACCTAAGCTAGGGGCGGGTTGGAAGGGCCCGGCTCCTGCGATGGAGGCGTTGTTGAACGTCGTACTACGGTTCGTCTTCGTTCGCCGAGTGCCCTACGGCCAAGCCACTCTGACTGGGCCAGGCAGGGTTCGACGAGAGTGGGGGAAAGGATGAGTCTATGATCGGGGCATTGAAGCCACGCCGGACGACGCACCCCAATCACCGGGGTCGGGGGAGCGTTGTTGACCTCCCCTCCCTCCATCGCCTCTCTCCGTCGCGTTGGCGTGTCCCGGCGGTGCTGCTTACAAGCATCCTTGCGTGTTATTTCGTCGCGACGTTGGCCAACCCGCTTGTCGCCGATGAGGTAAGCGATGCTCTGGCGGCTCAGGTGAAGCATGACTGGAAGGCATGCCTGCCGCTGGCGCAGGCGGCTGTCAAAGTTCGCCCTTGGAACGAGCGCGCCTGGGACGCCTTGATTCAAAGCCAGTTGCACACCGGCGACGGCCAGGGGGCGGCAGACACGTTTGCCGAGGCATTTCGTCGTTTTCCATCGAGCCTGCGATTGCGGTTGGCCGGCCGCGATGCGTTGAGGATGACCGGAGGCGCAGCCGCTGGCGAGGCGCTCATCGCCGAAGTCGACGCCTTGGTGAAACAGGCTCCTTGGCGTTACACCGACGCCGAGAACCGAGTTCTCCTGGGCGGCTACTACCTTGAGGTGGGCGCCGATGCTCGGCAGGTGCTCGAGGTGTTTTACGACCAAGCCAAACGATCCGCTCCGGACGCCCCCGAGCCGCACATCGCCGCGGGGCAGTTGGCGCTTCAGAAGGGCGACTTCGCCTTGGCGGCCACGTCGTTCCAAGAGGCGCTCAAGCGAGACGCCGAGCGCCCCGACGCCATGCTCGGCCTGGCGCGAGCGTTTCTTGACAGCGATCAAGCCAAGGCCACCGAGTATCTCGAGCAGTTGCTGTCGAAGTTTCCGGGCTTTGTGCCGGGCTTGCTGTTGTTGGCCGAGCGACAGATCGATGGCGAGCTGTTCGATGAGGCGACCAAGACGTTGGACCAGGCGCTGGACGTCAACCCCGACGAGCCGCGCGCTTGGGCGCTGTTGTCGGTGATCTCCACGTTGCTCGGCGATGAGCAGCGGGCCGCGTTTCATCGTCGCGTGGCATTGGGCTGGTGGCCGGAGAATCCGGAGGTTGACCATCTGATCGGGCAGAAGCTGTCCCGGCACTATCGATTCGCGGAGGGCGCCGAGTTGCAGCGAAACGTGCTCAAGTTGCGGCCGAATCATGCGGACGCCAAACTGCAGCTCGCTCAGGATTTGTTGCGATTGGGGCAAGAGGAGGAAGGCTGGCGACTGGCCAACGAGTCGTTGGATGCGGACGGCTACAGCGTGCTGGCGCACAACCTGGTCCAGCTTCGCGAGCAGTTGGGGAAATTCACCACACTGGAAGACGAGCATTTCATTGTTCGCATGGACGCTCAAGAGGCGGCGGTTTACGGCAAGCAAGTGATGGAGCTGCTGACCGCCGCCCGCAGCGCGCTTTGCGAGAAGTACTCGCACGAATTGCGCACTCCGGTGATCGTGGAGATCTTTCCCCGCCAGGCCGACTTTGCCATTCGCACGTTCGGACTGCCCGGAGGCGAGGGATTCTTGGGCGTCTGTTTCGGCAACGTCATCACTGCCAACAGTCCGTCATCGCAAGGCGACACGCCGGCCAATTGGGCCTCGGTGCTGTGGCACGAGTTCTGCCACGTTGTGACGTTGCAAAAGACGAGCAACCGCATGCCTCGGTGGTTGAGCGAGGGGATCTCGGTCTACGAGGAGCGCCAGCGCCGGGCGGGCTGGGGACAGACGATGACCCCGCAGTACCGCCGCATGATTCTCGGCGGCGAACTGACACCGGTGAGTCAGTTGAGCGATGCGTTTCTGCGCCCCGAGTCGGGCCTGCATCTGCAGTTCGCCTATTACGAGTCCTCGCTGGTGGTCGAGTATCTGGCCGAGCGGCATGGCTTGGATGCGCTCAAGCGAACACTGGACGAGCTTGGACAGGGAATGCCGATTAACGATTCACTGGCGCGCACGGCTGGCTCGATTGAGGCGTTGGACCGCGAGTTTGCCGCGTACGCCAAGCAGCGCGCCGAGGCGCTTGCGCCCGAGGCCGATTGGGCCGAGCTGCCGGAGGATGCCGACGCCGCGGCGCGGCGCGCCTGGCTGTCGGAGCACCCTCAGTCGCTGGCCGCCTTGCAACAACGCGCTGCCGAATTGCTGCGAGCGAAGCAATGGGATGAGGCCGAGCCGAAGCTACGGCAATTGGTCGAGTGGCTGCCCGACGAGACCGCCGCGGGGAGCCCTCGCGCCATGTTGGCGGAGCTGCATCGAGCCCGCGGCGATGCCGACCGGGAACGCCAGGCTTGGCGCGACTTGCTGGAGGTCGACGATCAAAATTATCGCGCGTGTCAGCGACTGATGGAGTTGGCCGCGGCGGCCGAGGATTGGCCGGAGGCGGTTTGGGCAGGCCAGAGGCTGGCGGAGATCAATCCGCTGCAGGTCAATCTGCAACGGCAGCTCGGCTTGGCTGCCGCCTCGTCGGGCGATTCTGCGCTGGCGGCTCGGGCCTGGTCCGCGCTCATTGCCCTGGGCCCTGCGGATCCCGCTGATGCGCACTACCGCTTGGCGTTGGCGCTGGAATCCCAAGGCGATGTGGTGGCGGCCAAGCGGCATGCGCTGATGGCGCTGGAGGAGGCGCCGCGTTATCGCGACGCTCAACGATTGCTGCTTTCCTTGGTTGCGGCGCAACAACCCCCCGAGCCCTCGAAACTGCTGCCGCCTCTGGAGTCGCTCGCCCCCGAGCCTTGACGCTGTCCGTCGCCGTCCATCGCAACCCCATCACGCCCCGACCAGCTCGTCCTACTGCGTTTCTGTCACCCTCTCAGTTGCTATCGCCGATGAGAACTACCATTCTACGCCTGCTCGCCTTGGTCGCCGCCGTCGTGTCGGTGATGGTGGTTCAAGCGCAGCTCACCGACGAGCAGCTGCCCGACACCGTGCCGCCTTGGTTCAACCGCGGCGATGTGCCCGACTGGGACAACGATCCGGAATACAAGAAGGACGTGTTCACCTTCGTCCGTGTTGCGTTTCGCTCGCGCCGAGATTGGCGAGGCCGCGGCAAATGGATGACGGACTACCCCGACAGCGATCTGAACTTCTCGTTGCGGCTCCAGCAGCTGACGACCATCAAGGTAGACCCCCAGCCGATCGTGCTGACATTGACCGACCCGCGGCTGTTCGAATACCCGTTTATCTACATGTGCGAGCCCGGCGACATCATGTTGGATGACGATGAGGTGAAGGCGTTGCGGCGCTACTTGGACAACGGCGGCTTCCTGATGGTCGACGACTTTTGGGGCGAAGATGAGTGGTATCAGTTCTACACCGAGATCAAACGCGTGTTTCCCGATCGAGAGCCGATCGAGCTGCCTTTGGAGCACGACATTTTCCAGAACTCCGTGTACCCGCTGAAGGAGCGGCCTCAGGTTCCCGCTATTCAGCAGGCGCTGGGAGGCCGCTCGTCGGGCCGCACCTGGGAACGCTGGGACGCCCAGGAAGTGCACTATCGGGCGATCCTCGACGACCAAGAGCGGATCATGGTGATGATCTGCCATAACACCGACCTTGGGGACGGCTGGGAACGCGAGGGCGAGCACGAGTGGTACTTCGAGGAGTTCTCCGTCAAAAAGGCCTACCCGCTTGGCATCAACATCGTGACCTACGCCATGACCCACTAGCACAAAACTATCTGGGCCGTTGCACCGGGCCTCACAAGGGTCGCCTGCGATGGAGGCCCGCTTGTTGTTCCTTATCGACTCCTTTTGAGCAGACTTCATCTATGTCCGTCGATTCCTACGAGATTCAGCAACAAGTGATAGAGCAGATTCGCTCGAGCCGCGAACGGATGCGCCAGGAATTGGCGAAAGTGATCGTCGGGCAGGAGGAGGTGACGCAACAGCTGTTGATTAGTCTGTTTGCGGGTGGGCATTGTCTGATCACCGGTGCGCCGGGACTGGCGAAAACTCTGTTGGTCCGCACCATCGCTCAGCTGTTCCATCTCAAGTTCAACCGCATTCAGTTCACGCCTGACCTGATGCCGGCGGACATTACCGGCACGGAGATTCTCGAGGAGACCGAGCAAGGCCGGCGGATGACGTTCGTGCCGGGACCGGTGTTTGCCAATGTGCTGCTGGCTGACGAGATCAACCGCACGCCGCCCAAGACGCAGTCGGCGATGCTCGAGGCGATGCAGGAGCATCAAGTGACCGCGGCCGGCGTGCAGTACAAGCTCGAGGAGCCGTTCTTCGTGCTGGCCACGCAGAACCCGATCGAAATGGAGGGCACTTATCCGCTGCCCGAGGCTCAGCTCGACCGCTTTATGTTCAATGTGCGGATCGACTACCTGCCCGAGGACGATGAAGTCACGGTGGTGCAACAGACCACGTCGACGAAGCCCGAGCCGGTGCAGTCACTGTTCAGCGGCGAGGATGTGCTGCGGTTCCATGAAGTGGTTCGCAGTGTGCCGATCGCCGAGGATGTGGTTCGCTACGCCGTGCGCCTGGCTGCGGCAAGCCGGCCCGGCCAGCCAGGCGCGCCCGACTTCATCGATCAATGGGTGAGCTGGGGCGCGGGCCTCCGCGCAGCGCAGTTCCTCGTGCTCGGCGCCAAGGCGCAGGCGCTGCTCGAAGGCAATTCGCACGTCACCACCGAGGACATTCGTCGGCTTGCCCACCCGGCATTGCGGCATCGCATTTTGGTTGGCTATCGCGCCGAGGCCGAGGGAGTGACCGTCGATCACGTGATCGACCGTCTGTTGGAGCATCTCGGTCAGGGCTAAGCACGAGCACAGCACATGGGCACGAATCCCTACTTGTCGTCAGAGGCGCCGGCTGGCGCTCGATCCTCCTGGATCGACCCCGCCACCTTGATGCGAATCAAGTCGCTGCAGGTGCGCGCCAAGGCGGTGATGGAGGGCTTTTTTAGCGGGCTGCACCGCAGTCCCTACCACGGGTTCTCCGTTGAGTTCAGCGAGTATCGCCAGTACACGCCCGGCGATGATCCGCGTTATCTGGATTGGAAGCTCTACGCCCGCACCGATCGCTACTACATCAAACGCTTTGAGGACGAGACGAACCTGCGCTGCCACTTGTTGGTCGATCTCAGTCGCAGCATGTCGTTCGGCTCGTTGTCGTACACCAAGGCCGATTATGCCAAGACTTGCGCCGCGACGTTGGGGTATTTCTTGTCCACGCAGCGCGACGGTGTCGGGCTGCTGACGTTCGATCAGGGCGCCAACGAGTTCATTCCGGCGCGGCATCGCCCCGGCCACATTCAGCGAATCTTCGCGGCGCTGGACCGCGCTGAGTCCGGTGAGACGACGCGACTGGCGCCGCCCTTGGAGCAAGTTGCTCAACATGTGCGCCGACGCAGCATGGTGGTGTTGATCAGCGATCTGCTGGCGGATGTCGAAGGGCTCGAGTACCAGTTGGGCTGCCTGAAGACGCAGGGCCACGAGGTGTTGTTGCTGCGCGTGGTCGATCCAGCCGAGGAGACGCTGGATTTTGATGGTCCCGCCCTGTTTCGCGATCTGGAGACCGGTCGCGAGTTGTACGTCGACCCGGTGTCAGCTCGGTCGCAGTATCAACGACGGTTCAACGAACACTTGCAGCGAATCACGACGATGTGTCAGTCGTTGGGCATCGAGCTTAGCACCTTCAACACGCAGCGTCCGCTCGAGCTGAGCCTGTTTGACTTGCTGAATTTTCGCATGCGGCAGGGACGAGGCGTGCAGCGGCACTCGCAAACGGGAAAGGGCGCGCGATGAGTTTGCTGACGCAACTGTATCTAGCGGGCTTGCTGACCGTTTCGTTGCCGCTGGTGTTTCACTTCCTGCGCCGCTCGCCACGGGGCGTGCTGCCGTTCAGCTCGCTGATGTTTCTTTCGCCTTCGCCCCCGCGATTGACGCGGCGCAGCCGGATCGATCACTGGCTGCTGCTGTTGCTGCGCGGCTTGGCGTTAGTGTTGCTCGCGCTGGCTTTTTGCCGCCCGTTCTTCCGCGCGGATTCTCAATTGGCTCGCGAGCTGGCCATGGGCCGCCGAGTGGCGGTGTTGGTCGACACCAGCGCAAGCATGCGCCGCGCCGGCCTATGGGAGCAGGCAGAACAGGCTTTGCACGAAACTTTAGAGTCCTTGCGGCCGTCCGATTCGGTGGCTCTGTTCTCCTTTGACCGGCGGCTCCGAACAGTGGTGGACTATGCCGAGGATGGGCGTCCCGCGTCGATGCAGACGCAGGCAGTGCAGGCCGGGTTTCGTTCGCTGACGCCCAGCTGGTCAAGCACGGCGACGGGCGCCGCGTTGGCGTCGTTGGCCGAGCGGCTCGAGTCGTTGGAGGACCGCGACGGCGAGGAACGGCCGCTGCAGATCGTGCTGATCAGCGATCTGCAAGAGGGCGCCGACTTGACGGCGTTGCAGGCTGTGTCTTGGCCGGAACGCGTCGCCGTCGACGTGCACGCCGTTTCAACGAACGAGCCGAACGGCAGCGTCCACGTGCTCGAACGATCATTGGAGGAGACGGATCCTTTGGCAGCTCGGGTGCGAGTCGTCAGCCATGCGCCCACTGCGACGAGCGACTCGGTCAAAACGTTTGGTCCTTGGCAGTTGAGCTGGCGGCAACGATTGGGCAACGCGACGCCGGAGTCGGGCGCCGATCCACGGACGGAGCACGATGAGAGCTTGCAGCTGCCGCCGAACGGCTCGCACATCATGCAACTCCGGCGTCCGGATGCACAGGCGGGGGCTGATCAAGTGGTGCTGACTGGCGATGCGCATGACTTCGACAATGTCTGTTACGTGCTTCCTCCGGCTCATCGTGAACTGCGGCTGTTCATTTGGGGTGACGAGTCGCCCACGGATGCCGAAGGGCTCCGGCTGTATCTGGAGCAGGCTGCGAGGACGGCGCCCCATCACGAGCTGCATGTGGAATCCAGCCCGCTCGCCCAATTGCCGACGTTGTCGCAATTGACGGAGGCGGACTTGGTTGTGATCGGCGAGGGCGGTGATCAACGCCACGCTGCTCTTATGCGCAGTGCCGTTGAGGCCGGCGCCAAGGCGCTGCTGGTTATGCGCGACGTGTCGGCGGCGGAAATGCTGCGGGGCCTGTTGCCGGAGGGCGCGGCTTGCGACGTAGCCGAGGCTGGCGGCGACTACGCATTGCTGACCGACATCGACTTTGAACACCCTTGGTTCGCGGCGATGTCCGGCGCTCGCTTCAGCGACTTCACAAGAATTCAATTTTGGCGCCATCGTCGCGTGGATTGGATGGCCGAGCCTGCCGGTTTGCGGACGGTGGCACGCTTCGACGATGGCGACTTGGCGATCGGACAATGGCCGCTGGGGCAGGGGCGTGTGACGTTGCTGACCAGCGGTTGGCAGCCCCGCGACAGCCGCCTGGCGCTGTCGTCGAAGTTCGTGCCGTTGGTGGCCGGGATGCTGCAAGGCGACGATTCGGGGCGCGCCGCGTTGCAGTTGGTGGTCGATGCGCCGGCGCCGCGAGAGATTTTGCGGGATGCGCCGGCGGGCGCCGCCGTGATGGTGCACAAGCCGGATGGCGATCAGGTCCCATGGTCCGAGGGCGACTTTGTGGCGACGGACATCCCGGGCATTTACCGCCTCACTTGGCCGGGCGGCGAGGCTGCGTTCGCCGTCAATCTTGCCCTGGAGGAGAGCCACACGCGTCCGTTGGAAGAGGCGACTTTGGCGGCTCAGGGCGTGCGGCTGGGGCAGGCGGTGGCGCTGGGGCAAGAGGAGCGACTCCGGCAGCGCCGGAACGCGGAGCTGGAGGGCCGTCAGAAACTTTGGCAGTGGCTGTTGGCAGGTTGCTTGGCGGTGCTGATCATCGAGACATTGCTGGGAGCTTGGTTTGCCCGCGCGTCGCGGGAGTCGAACACACAAATGTCAGGAACATGACACGTTCGGCGGGCGCCCGCGCTGGGCGGGTGTGAGCCGACTTGAATTGAACGGATTGGACATGAAGCTGAAACGACAACTCGAGCGTTTTTTGGCGGAAGCCGCGAGATGTTCACGATCGGTCCGGCTTTGGTCGCTGGTCGCCGCGTCCTGGACGCTGGTCGCCCTGGCCGGAGCGGTGCTGTTGGTGTCGTTGACCCCTGACGACCTGCCAGGTTCCCGTTGGACGCCAATCGCCGTGTTGGGATCGGGCGTCGCCATCACTTGGCTGGCTGCCTTGATCTGGGGCCGGCTGCAGCCGGTGGACCCGGCGCGGATCGCGCGCGAAATTGAACGGCATCATCCCGAGCTGGACGCCTGTCTGCTGACAGCGGTCGAGCAGACGCCGCAGTTCCCCAATGGGCAGTACGGCGTGCTGCAAGAGGCGGTGATGCGGCGAGCGCTCACCCATGCTCGACGCCATCGCTGGGATCAGGCGGTGACCGCGGGGCTTTGGCCTGCGCGGCTGGCCACGTTCGGCGCCTTGCTGCTGGTCTGCGGCGTCGCGGCAGGCTTCTTCCTGCGAACTCGCAGTGGCTTGGCCGCGGCCCCTGCCGCACCTGCGGCGACCCAGCAGATCGAGTCCGCGGCCACGGCTCAATTGACCGTGGAGCCGGGCGATATCGAACTGGAGCGAGGCTCGGCATTGATCGTGATGGCCCGCTTTGGACAACCGGACGCGTTGCCCAGGGAGACGTGGCTGGTTTGGCGAACCGCCGCGGGAGAGCAGCGAATGGAGATGGCCAAGAGTCTTGGCGACCCCGTATTCGGCGCCCGCATCGCCGCGGTCAATGAGCCCCTGGAGTATCAGGTGGAGCACGATGGCGAGCGCTCGGACACTTATCGAGTGACGGTGTTCGACTACCCGCGGCTCGAACGCGCCGATGCCGAGCTAACGTTTCCCGAATACACGGGACGGGATCCGAAGCGGGTTGAGGACACTCGCAGCGTCGCCGCCGTCGAGGGCACATCGTTGACTTGGCAGCTGCGGTTGAACAAGCCGGTCGCGTCGGCCGTGCTGGAGCCCGAGCAAGGCGAGTCAGTGACGCTGACGGCGGACGCCAACGATCCATTGGTTTGGCGCTGGACCATGCAGGTGCAGCAGTCCGCGAAGCTCACTCTGCGGCTGGAGGACGAGCAGGGCCGCCCCAACCAGCGGCCGGAGGTGCTGCGCGTCCGCGCGCTTCCCAACCACCCCCCGACCCTCAAGGTGGTTCGTCCCGCGCGTGACATGGATGTGTCACCGTTGGAGGAAGTCGCGATGCTCGCGCAGGTGGCCGACGACTATGGGCTGACTCGCTTCGGCTTGACCATCGAGCGGCCCGGCTTCGAGCCGATCGAGCTGACCCTGGGGCAGGACGCGGCCGGCGGCGCGACGCACGAGGCGGAGCACTTGCTGGCGATGGAGGAGCTCAGCGCCGAGCCGGACCAGCTGGTCGCCTATTACTTCTGGGCCGAGGACATTGACGGACAGGGCCAGCCACGGCTTGCGCAGAGCGACATGTTCTTTCTCGAAGTCAGACCGTTCGAGGAGATTTTCCGACAAGGCGAGCAACAGTCGCAACAGCAACAACAACAGCAACAGCAGCAGCAGCAACAACAACAGGGCGCCGCGCAGCAAGCCGAACAACTGGCGGAGTTGCAGAAGCAGATCATCAACGCCACATGGAAAGTGGCGCGGCAGCGTCCCGAGGGCGAACAGCTGCGTCAGGACACCGAGTTGCTGGCGAACTCACAGGCCGACGCGATCGAACAGGCCGGCGCGCTGGCCGAGGAGCTTCAGGACGCGCAGTCGCGCGAGCACCTCGCGAACGCCGTCGAAGCGATGATGGAGGCGCGCGAGCTGTTGAAGCAAGCGGGCGACGAGGGCTCCGCGGGTGTCCGGCCAGCGCTGGCCCCCGAACAACGGGCCTATCAGTCGCTGCTGAAGCTGCGGGCGCGGGAGCACGAGGTTGTTCGCCAACAACAAAGTCAGCAGCAACAGCAACAGAGCCAGTCTCGCAGTTCTTCCTCTCGCTCGCAGCAACAATTGCAACAGCTCGAGCTCGACAGTGAGCAGAATCGGTACGAGTCTCGCAGCCAAGCGTCTCTGCAGGATCCGCAGCAGCGCGAGACCCGACAGGTGCTCAACCGATTGAGCGAGCTTGCTCAGCGTCAGGAAGATGTCAACAAGCGAGTCAAGGAGCTGCAGTCGGCGCTCGAGGAAGCTCAGACGCAAGAGGAGCGTGAAGAGCTGGAACGACAGCTGAAGCGGCTTCGCGACGAGCAACAGCAGGTGCTTCGCGATGTCGATGAGCTTCAGAATCGAACTCAGCAGAGCGAGAATGATAACATCCGGCAGATGGACCAGGAGCTGGAGGAGACTCGCGAGCAAGTTCGCCGCACGGGCGAGGCACTGGAGCAGGGCGAGCTGTCGCAGGCGGCTGCCAACGGCGCCAAGGCCGAGCAGCAGCTGAACGAGATGCGCGATGAGGTTCGGAAGCAGGCGGCCGGGCAGTTTGACGAGCAAGCCCGGCAATTGCGGCAGCAAGCCCGCGAGCTCTCGGACCGGCAGGAGCGGATTGGCGAGCGACTCGAACAACAGAACCGCTCGGCTAGCAAGTCCCTTCGTGACGAAAAGAACGGTGAGGAGGAGCCGTTGCAGGACCAAGTGACTCGCCAGCGCGAAGACTTCGATCGACTGCTCGACGATATCCAGGAGACCGTCGAGGCTGCCGAGGAAGCCGAGCCGCTGCTGGCGAAGCACCTCTATGATGCGTTTCGGGAGGCCAGGCGCAAACAAGTCGACAAGAACCTCGAGGAGACCGAACGCTGGGTCGATAGCGGCTTCTTTGAAGAGGCGAAGCCCGCCTCCGCGCGAGCTCAAGAGGGCGTGGATCGACTGCGCGACGGGGTCGAGCGAGCGGCGGAGAGCGTGCTGGGCGATCCAGCCGAGGCTCTGCGACGAGCGCAGGAGGAGCTCGACCGACTTGCCGATGATTTGAATCGCGAGCTGACCCAGAACGGTCGCGGACGCGCGGAAACCGACCAAGATCGCCAGGACGACCCGCAGCAGGGTCAGCCTCAGGAAGGCGATCCTCAACGAGGTCAGCCGCAGCAGGGCCAACCTCAAGAAGGCGATCCTCAACGAGGTCAGCCGCAGCAGGGCCAACCGCAAGAAGGCGATCCTCAACGCGGTCAACCGCAGCAGGGCCAACCGCAAGAAGGTGATCCTCAACGCGGTCAGCCGCAGCAGGGCCAACCGCAAGAAGGTGATCCTCAACGCGGTCAACCGCAGCAGGGCCAACCGCAAGAAGGCGATCCTCAACGCGGTCAACCGCAGCAGGGCCAACCTCAAGAAGGCGATCCTCAACGCGGTCAGCCTCAACAAGGTCAGCCTAAACAAGGTCAGCCTCAGCAAGGTCAGCCGCAACAGGGTCAGCCGCAACAGGGTCAGCCGCAACAGGGTCAGCCGCAACAAGGTCAGCCGCAACAAGGTCAGCCGCAACAAGGTCAGCCGCAACAAGGTCAGCCTCAACAAGGCCAGCCTCAGCAAGGTCAGCCTCAACAAGGTCAGCCTCAGCAAGGTCAGCCTCAACAAGGCCAGCAGCGCGGAGGGTTGGAGCGAATGTCGGAGACGTGGTCGGGCGGTCCGATTACCGGGGGCGGCTACTTGGACTTTGCCGATCGATTGCGGGATGTGGAGGAGATGGTGGATGACCCTCAGCTTCGCAGCGATGCGGCTCGGATTCGGGATCGTCTGCGGGACTTCCGCGAGGAAGTGAAGCGTCACTCGAAGGAGCCCAACTGGGAGTTGGTCGAGAAGATGGTGGCTCAGCCGCTCGAAGAGCTGCGGAACCGCGTGGCCGAGGAGCTGCGTCGCCGTCGAGGTGACAAAGAGTTGGCGCCACTGGACCGCGATCCCGTGCCGGAGAAGTACGAGGACCGAGTGCGGCTCTACTACGAGCAGTTGGGGACGGGCCGATGACCAATTGGTGGCAGGGCTTGGTCTGGGGGTCGCCCGAGTGGCGAATGCCGGCCGCCGTCGTCGGCGTCCTCGCCGTGCTGGCGGTGTTGACCGCGTATCTGGCGATCAGTGGTCCGAGCCGCGTGCGCTGGCTGGCGGCGACGTTGAAGGCCGTCGCCATCGCCACGCTGCTGCTCTGCCTGCTGGAGCCGCTGCGAACCGAGGACCGGCCGCGGCCCGGGGCAAATCTGTTCGTCGTGCTGGCCGACAACAGTCGCAGCGTGACCCTGCGGGACGCGGCCGACGATAGCATCTCGGAGCAGATGCGAGCGACCCTTGACGAGTCCGCTTGGCAGATCCGGCTCGGGCAGGACTTCGATGTTCGCCGTTACGGATTCGATGACCGTCTGCAGTCCTTAGGGGACTGGAGCAGCATGAGTTTCGATGGCCAGCGCAGCGCATTGGGCGCGGCGCTGCAGGGCATCCGACAGCGGTTCGAGGGGCAGCCACTGGCCGGAGTGTTGTTGCTATCCGACGGCGTGGCCACCGACGTGGTGGAGCCGCTGTTGCAGCAGGGACATGCTTTGCCGCCCATCTACCCGGTGCGCTACGCGCACGGCGCGCCGGCTGCGGATGCCGCCATTCGTCGCGTCTCTGTTCGCCAGACGAACTTCGAAGACTCGCCGGTGCTGATCACTGCCGAGGTGGCCGCTCATGGATTTCCCGTCGAGACAGAGCTCAAGCTCGAGCTGCTGGACGCCGCCAACGAGGTGGTCGACACGTCCTCCGTCAAACCGGCGCGGGACGAGGCGGTCGCCGTGGAGCTGCGCGTGCGGCCGGAATCTGCCGGGCTGCACGTCTACCGACTGCAAGTGAAAGCAATTTCCGATGTCGCCGAGTCGACGCTCGCCAACAACCAGCGATTGGTGATGGTGCAGCGAGATCGCGGTCCGTATCGGCTGCTGTACGTTGCCGGACGGCCCAACTGGGAATTCAAGTTTCTCCGCCGCTCGATGGAAGAGGATCGCGAGCTGGACCTCGTTGCGCTGCTCAGGATCGCTCGCAAAGAGCCGAAATTTGTCTTCCGCGATCGGGACACGGGCAACGCCAATCCGTTGTTTCAAGGATTCGATGGCAAGGACGCGGAGAATGTGGAGCAGTACGATCAACCGGTGATTGTCCGCATTCGCGTGGAGGAGAACGAGCTTCGTGACGGTTTTCCCAAGGACGCCGAGACGCTGTTCGGATTTCACGCGCTGATTCTCGACGACGTGGAGAGCGACTTCTTCAATGAAGATCAGCTGTCATTGATCAAGGAGTTTGTCAGCCAGCGCGGAGGCGGCTTGTTGATGCTCGGCGGCGCCGGTTCCTTCGCCAACGGCGGCTACGGCGACACGCCGTTGGGTGACATGCTGCCGGTGTATCTGGACCAAGCGAGCGACCAACCTCCGGCCGGCGCCGTTCGCTATCGAATGAAATTAAGTCGCGAAGGCTGGCTGCAGCCCTGGGTGCGGATGCGCTCCAGCGAGTCGGACGAGCACTTGCGGATTGAGGAGATGCCCGCGTTCGAGACGCTGAACCACACGGCGAGAATCAAACCCGGCGCCACCGTGTTGGCGTCGGTCGACGAGCAGCGGCGCGGCAGCGACACCCCGCGTTCGCTGCCGGCGTTGGTCTCGCAGCGATACGGGAAAGGCCGCGCCGGCGCCTTGATGATCGGCGACTATTGGAAGTGGGCGACCCATCGCAAGGAAGGCGGCGAGCGCGATTTGGAAAAGGCCTGGCGACAGATGATGCGGTGGCTCGTGTCGGACGTCGCGGGGCGGGTCGAAGCCGCTGCGCAGCCGTTGGAAGACGGCCGAGGTGTGCGAATTCATGTGGACGTCCGCGACGATGCCTACCGGCCGCTGGACAATGCCGAGGTGACCGTCACCGTCTCGACGCCCGACAAACGCAGTGTCGCGCTGGCCGCGTCGGCGGGGCAACAACCGGGCGTGTACGAGTCCGAGTTCGCGCACCGCGAAGCAGGCCCGTACCTCGTGAAGGTGCAGGTGAAAGCGCCCGACGGCAGCGACATCGGCGACGCCGAGGCCGGCTGGGTGCACGAGCCCGACGCGGACGAGTTCAAGTCGCTCGAGCCAAACCAGGCGCTGCTGGATCGACTGGCGGAGGCAACTGGCGGCGAGACACTGGCGAGCTCGTCGTTGGAGAGCGGTGTCGCACGAATCTCTCAGCGCCGAGCGGTGGTGAACGAGACCAAGATGCTGCCCATTTGGCATCGCTGGTACGTGTTCTTGTTCGCGGCGTTGTGCCTGGCGGGAGAATGGGGACTGCGCCGTTGGAACGGACTGCCTTAGTCGGCACCAGCTGGATCGCCTCTTAACGATCTCAACGATGAGATGAACCATGGCTTCTATTGACGGCACTCGGAATCAACCGGCGTCACGGATTGCGATTCTCGCGCTGCTCGCGTTGGTATGCTTGGTTGCGTCTGCTCGCGGCGCGGACCCGCGCGCCGATCTGATTCTCGTCGAAGGCGCGGGTGGTGCGCCGGAGTTCACCGAGCAGTTCGGCCAGTGGTCGGAGCGTTGGCGCCAAGCTGCCGAATCGTCGGGCGTTGCGGTGATCTCCATTGGAGGCCCGCGAGCGGCCGAGGACAAACAATCGCCGTCGGATCGCGACTTGCTGCGGCAGGCGATTCAGCGGCAGCTCGTGCCGAGTGAGCGACCCTTGTGGATTGTGTTGTTAGGGCACGGCACGGACGACCGCCGTGATGCTCGCTTTAACCTTGCGGGCCCCGACATTTCGGCAAAGGAGTTGGCGGGCGAGTTGAAGGATTGCCAGCGCCCGTTGGCGGTGCTCTGTTGCTTCTCGGCAAGCGCGCCGTTTCTCAACGAGCTCTCGGGGCCCGGACGAATGGTGGTGGCTGCCACTCGCAGCGGCGCCGAGCACAACTTCTCGCGATTTGGCGGCTACCTCGCCGAGGCGATTGGCGGCGATTTGACGGCTGACCTCGACAAAGATGGCCAGACCAGCCTGTTGGAGGCGTTTCTGCTGGCCTCCAAGCAAACACAGGACTTTTATGCCGACGAGAATCGTCTGGCGACCGAACACGCGTTGCTCGACGACAACGGCGACCAGCGTGGCACGCCGGCCGATTGGTTTCACGGGATTCGCCCCGTCAAATCGCCAAAGGACGGCGCGATGGACGGGCTGCTCGCCAGCCGGCGAGTGTTCGTGCCGGGGGATTCCGAACGCGATGCCTCCCCGCAATTTCTCGCGGATCGCGACAAGCTCGAGCAGCAGATCTCCTCGCTTCGCCAACGCAAGGCGGAGCTTCCCGAGGATGACTACTACCAGCAACTCGAGCCATTGATGCTGCAGCTGTCCAAGCTGTACGAATCGCTGCCACAGTGATCCACCCAACAGCTCCTATCCGCGTTTCCGATTCTGTTGAGCCGTGACAACCGCGAACCACGAAGCGGGAAATTGTCTACATGCCTGGGCATGGCGCATCTCCAACCTCAAACGGCGAAACGGCGAAACGGCGATAGGCAATGACCCCAATCCGTGATCTCGACCTCCGAAAACTGAACAGTCTGACGAAGTATCCATCCATCCCGACGTATCACGCTCTCGGCGAGCGCGGAAGTTTGCTCGATGACACGGTTTCGTTCGCGGGCGAATCCTTAGTCGTGACCGAGAAGGTCGACGGCACCAATAGTCGGATCATCTTGATGTCGGACGGTTTCTACCTGATCGGCAGCCGAGAAGAGTTGCTGCACGCGAAGGGCGACTTGATCCATAACCCAGCGTTGGGCATCGTTGACACGCTGAGGCCGGTGGCAGATCGCGTTAGCTCCATTCATCGTGTGCTGGCCGGTTCCGTCGTCACGATCTACTTGGAGACCTACGGCGGCAAGACAACCGCCGCCGCCAAACAGTACACCAGCCACTGCGAATTCGGCTATCGGGTTTTCGACGTGAATCGAATCGCGCTCGACCGGATTGACGGTGATCTAGAGGCGATCGCCGTCTGGCGCGAGAACGGCGGTCAAGGATTCTTGAACGAGGCGGAGCTCCGCGAGTTCGCCGAAGCCGCGCAGCTTGAGCTCACTCCGCGCATCGCAGTCGTCGACTCCATCCCGACCACGATCGAAGACACCCACGACTGGCTCCGCATGACGATTGCGAGGACGCTCGTCGCGTTGGACCCCGATGCCAGTGGAAAGCCGGAAGGCGTCGTCGTGCGAACGGCGGATCGCAGTCGGATTGCCAAGATTCGATTCGAGGATTATCAGCGTCACGCCAAGCGCAACAGCCCCGGCAGGGGCGACAGAGGTTAGCCACGGGCGCAAGCCGGCGCAAGCCCGTGGAGTGCGCGCATCAAGTCGCTCCCCATGACGCGCATCAAGCGCAATAGTCCCGGCAGGGGCGACAGAGGTTAGCCACGGGCGCAAGCCGGCGCAAGCCCGTGGAGTGCGCGCATCAAGTCGCTCCCAATTGCGCACATCAAGCGCAACAGCCCCGGCAGGGGCGACAGAAGTTAGCCACGGGCGCAAGCCCGTGGAAGTGCGCGCATCAAGTCGCTCTCCAGGACGCGCATCAAGCGCAACAGCCCCGGCAGGGGCGACAGAGGTTAGCCACGGGCGCAAGCCGGCGCAGGCCCGT
>JAGQPF010000228.1 GCA_020426845.1 Planctomycetales bacterium | reverse complement strand
TTGATGGACTTGCAGCTTTTTTATCGCGATGAACCGTTGGGGGACGCCTGGCGAAAGGACTTCGCTAGTTGCCCCAAAGTCGCCATCGCATGTGGAGACATCACCGACGCCACGTGTGATGCGATCGTAAGTCCAGCGAATTCTTTTGGCTTCATGGATGGCGGGCTAGATCACGCGATCTCGGAGCGGTTTGGCTGGGACCTCCAAGAGGCCGTTCAGCAAGAGATCCGTCGACTGCCCGAACGCGAACTGCTTGTAGGCATGGCTCTCGTAGTTCCGACCGGTGACGACCGAATCCGCTGGCTGATTGCGGCACCGACAATGCGTGTTCCAATGAGCTTCAACATCGCTTCATCCGTCAATGCCTATTTGGCGATGAAGGCAGTATTGGTTGCTGCAAACAGAACTCCGGCCATCAAGTCGATCGCCATACCCGGGTTGTGTACGGGAGTTGGGCGAATGCCTGCCTACGTAGCATCGAATCAGATGTACGTTGCTTACGATGAAGTTGCACTGGGAAACCACCCGACGTTCCTCGATTTCGGAGAAGCCCAAAAACATCAAGCTGACCTGAACCCGAACGGAATGATCTGGGACTATTGAGTATCCTGACCGTCTTGACTCTGAACGAAGGACCCATCGGATCGGGGAGGTGCTTAAGTCCGAAAGGCTTCAGGACAGCCCACTTCGCATCAGCGTGGAGTGAAGTTGCTCGGACGAGTGAAGTTGCACAACACGGATGAGTCGAGACCACCGGGCGATTCCGTGTGTCGCTTATTCTGCTCGGAGAACAGCGTGTGTGTCATCGATTCAATATTTACCGCGGAGGAGTCTTGATCGGCTATGTCGGCAACGACGACCAATGGCCCGGTGAGCCCTTCGAACCCACTGCGGAGTTCTCCAAGGTCGAATATCTGTTCAAACACGAGCGTGAGTTGACCGACAAAGCGGATCAGTGCCTGTCAGACGACAAAGAACAAGAGTCCGAGATGTGGCTTGAGAAAGCAGACAAAGTCATGGATCAGATTGTTGGGCCGGGGCTCCGCCTGGAACACCCGGATGGGTCTTATGGTTTCTATTGCAACACGCTCGCAATCTTTGACGGACGCGTCTGTTGGCGCGGAGGTCTGCTGACCGACGAGTCACCGTGACGTCTGCAAGCACATGAATAAACCGGACATTCCGCGGGCCCCGTCGAGACTTACTTTCAATTGGCTGTTGACGTACGATGTGTCGAAAGACGGCGGAACCGCAAACGTTGCCATCAAGCACGTTGGCTGGGACACCGAGGAAACAGATCACGTCTTCGTTCGCGTCGAATGACGCATCAAACCGCAAGTCCGAAACAATCCAGGCATTGACCTTATGCAAACAATCGACCTCCGCGAGGACGCCAAAGTCTTTCGGCGCGGACTCGAATCCTACGTCACGTCGATTGCCGCTGCCAATCCGGCGTCGCTATCTGCGTTGGAAATCGGTTTTTCCTGCGATCAATCCGGATGGATTTTCATTCACGGCGATGAACGTCCCGAACATGAACGCGATGGGCAATGGACCACCAAGATCGACGAAGACGGATGCATCGATTTTCAACACTGGATCGAGGCGATCGAATCCAGCTTCGAGGGCGACGCTTTTACGGTAGTCAAGATTGACGGCACAAAGTTTATAGTTCCGGCGTTCGATGAGGACGCTGAAGAGCAGAGCGACGATGACCCTTTCGTCGTGGCAATCGGCGAAATGATCCTGGACGTGCTGATGAATGCCAAATCGGACGGCGTGTTCGAGCCCCTCAAGACCTTTGGCGCTGTTCAACTCGACATCGAAGACTTCAATGGCGGCTGGGGTTGGCCTGAGTATGACGACCTTGGCAAAACAAACCTGGCATAATCGGGATCGAGCCCCGAATCACTCCGGGGCAGTCTCACACCACGAGTTCGGTGCCACGTGTGTATTCTCCTATCGTCGCGCGTGTTGCCCGATGGCGGCGCGGGTTCGCTTCCGCATTGTCGCCGAAGGATTTTTATAATACGAACGAAGCCGCCCGCGAGGAATCGTTGTCCTCACCTGGCCACTTGCGGCGGCGTTTCGCTCTGCGCTTACGTTGAGGAAGGCCGTCAGCCTTCAATGGAACAAGCTGGGCGGCATACCCAGGGCGTTGCCCTGGGCTACGGTGAGGAAGGCCTTCGGCCTTCGACCATGGTCGCCACGCGGCATACCCGGGGTTGGCAAATCGATGGCAGGCTTGGTGCAATCGCTCGAATGGAAATCGACGCGCAGCCGTATCTCGCGATCATCGAGACGGATTCAGCAGCGGTCTTGCACTATTTCGAGGACAACGCCGAGAAGCTCAAAACTGGCAGACTTCACAACGCCTTTTGGGAGCTGCCCAATGGCGGCCACGACGCGATCGTCAACTGGTTCCGGTCCGAAAGGCTCAGGGCCATTCCCTTTCGAGCGTATGGGTACAACATGTAGGCGACCAACACACCATCGCATGCAGGGGAGCGTCGGTGGCAGCGAATTCCAAAGAACATATCAACGCCCGTCGCCCCTGATGCGGGTCACTCGGTCAAACAACATGCAACGCCACATCCTGATCACCGCACTGTGCACGCTGGCGTTTTCCGCTTGCGTGCGATCCGAACCGGAACGCGAGATAGACCCTGGATGGTGCGTCGTTCCGTATAAGGCCCTGGAGGATCCACTGCGAGAGAAGAAGGAGCTCGACCTGCGGGAATACATATTTCGCCAAGAGATCGCCAAGCCGATTCGAGACGAAGTCGTCTTCCTCTCGTTCGGACACGGAGTTGATGGAAACTGGATCGGGCTACCCGATGGTTACGCCGATCGGTTTGCGGATCTGCCGGTGTCGGTGCGTCCCGCCTCGGACGTGAAACTTCTGATCGGTGGTCTCAAGTCGAAAACAGACGGGCGAATCGGCCATATCTACTACGTTGAGATTCTTGAATGGCTCGACGACAACACCGTGAAAGTCAATCATGGGCTCTACGGTGGCCCACTGTACGGCGGCGGTGTTGAGGGTGCCGTGTATCATTTCAGGAATGGCATGTGGTCGCTGAAGACCAGTGGACAGCATCACATTTCTTGACCCAACGCAAGACACAGCGAGCGAGTCGTGCTGCGAGAATTCTCACAAACCCCACTCCGATTCCAACACAGCCGAGCCACGCAACGAGCAGCTTGCCTCGCAACGGACCGACGGCCTACAATTGGCCCTTCGTCCGGCCGCCCCTTTGTCCGGCCGTAACACACCACCGATCACGCAGAAACGCCGAATTCCACGGCCTCATCATCATTGCGTTCATCGGCGGTTGGGCAGTCAGTGTTGCGGGTGAACTTGGGCCGTTCGTCGCTTTCGCATCTCTCACTCTGAACAAATGACGACACCAACAACCACAACATCGGCAGGAGTACTTCCGTGCTTATCAACGATGCACACATTTGGATCGCCTATTTCGAATCGGAGGACGCTCTCGAGGAGTACATGGAAGAACACTACGACGAGCACGACGACGACGCGCCGATCAGCAAGTTTGCCGCCGACCAAGATGAGTCCTTTTACGATCATGATTTAGTGTATGGCCAGTTCCACGACTCGCCAAACCCACGCAAGTTGATCGAAGACTGGGGGTTTCCCGAAGAAGCTGTCGCGGAGGTGGTGGCGGCGGTTTCGCGTCTCAACCAACCGAGCGCAAACACTTGCTTTGTTGCCGACAAGGATGAGTTTTCCAATCCAAAGTCGGTCAAGGGAAATGGTTACGAACTGTGGTATGTCGGGCAATTCAAGGGGTGCAGCATGTAACTGCCATCCTTACGGAACACGAGCTTCCGTGGACAGTTCGCTGCTACAACCGACGATAACAAGGAAGGCCTTGAGCGAAATCCAGATGGACAACCCTTACGCTGCTCATACGGTTCCCCGGGCAGAACGATTGCCGTCGTCGTCTGGCCACTCCGTTCGCCGCTTCCTGCCTTGCCTGCTCTTCCCAGTCTCCTTCCTCGGCGCGGCCGCGTTGCTCACGCAGATTGGCCAGGATCAGCCGCCAACGATCGACTACCTAAAAACACTCGTGATAGAAGTTCCCGTGCCGTTCTTCGGTGTTTGCTTGGTTTACTTGCTGTTGCGGACGGTTGCCATTGACCGTGGTCTTTCGAAATGGCCGCTTTTGTCGGCAATTGGCGGAATCGCTGCGTTCTTCTTGATGACCCCGATCTATTTTGCTGCAATCGCGCCGCTGATCCAACATATTGACAGCGAATGGCTACACTTGCTTTTGATGCTCCTCGCGGCATCGTGTTCTGCTTTGCTCATCGAAATGACTGCAATGGTTGTGCTGACAAGGTTCATGACTGCCCGTTGAGGTGCCTCGAGAATTCCGCGCCACACGCGAGATCCAGCAGCCCGACGGCTTTGAAGTCAGCGACAAACGCGCCCGTCACGTGAATCCAGGCGTTGTCGAATACGACAAACCTCTTTGGCACGCAGTGAGCACTGAAGAACAGACGCCCATGTCAAACAGTTTTTGGACCCTGTTTGCCGGCAAGGCCACGGCACTTGAATCCGCGATCGCCGACGACGATGCGGAAACGCTCGTTGAAATCACCGATGAACTTGCACGGGTCCTCGTTGCAGAGAACCCACAACTCAATCTCAACATCGGCGGTCGCGATCCCTTCCGGATGTCCATACTGCCCCTGCCAGGCGCCGAACGACTTGCCTATCAATTCGTCGGCAGCGCCCCGAGGATCGTAAACTGGGAGATTCTGGCGGGAATGCCTGAATATGTCCCGCTTGAAATCGTTCATGTCATAGACGAGCACGGTTTATCACTGGAGATTCGACACGACCAGCTGGACGCGAAGGTTCTGCCGCCCAAGGACGGCCTTGCAACCATTGTGCTCTCGTTGGATCTCGAGTTTGACGCTACCGGACCGGAATCACACCTGTATAACGCGGTCGCCGAGAACGTGATCTTCACGGTGCTGGGCGGTTGGCCCCACGAGTTGTCAAAAGTTGTCTTGTTGCCCCGTGGTCAGACGGGCCCACTGTTGTCACTCGAAACGCTTCGCAACCAGTGGCTGAGGGTTGTTGGCACGGGGAAACCGTAATCAGGCAGAATAGCGAGCCGAATGGGATTGACTACCATGTCCGCACCGTCGCGAGAGAAGAAGCTCGTCGCAACCATCGTTGCGTTGGTGTTCTTTGGCTCGACGCTGCTGTGGTTGTGGACATCAGGCGTCTATTACCGTCCGCTCCCCAAACCGGGCTGTGCCATCAGGTTTCCGTTTGTCTCACTTGAGGCTGGCGCCAATGAGCAGGGAGTGCATTTTGTGGCCATGAGGCAGAGTGGCAGGCAGTTTCCGACAATCCGCTTTGAGACGCGATTCTCCGGCGTTGCCGGATATCATCACAGCCACGTTGTGAATTTCCTTGGCCTCATGATCGCCGTGCTTCCAACGGCATACGACGGCGGCGACTATTCCGTCTCGCCGCACGCGGCGTTGGTGTTGCCGTTCTGGCTCTTGATCGTCGGCGCAGGCTATCTCTTCTCGGTGCTGACACCGATTGCGACTTGGCTTTGGCCCTATTGTCGACTTTCACGACGCTCCTGCGCCGCCGGCGGTTTCGTTCTCGCGCTGTTTGCCGCGCTGAACGTTGTCCCGTCGGCAGAGCGCCCCGGCGCGGCGATTCGACCTCGAACGATCTCCAAGTGGGTCGAACTCACGCTTCAACCGAGCCTAGCGTACCCGGAAGTCATGCTCACCTATGGATTCCCATTTACTTGCCGCCACAAAGGATTCATCAACACGAAGCCCGTCGATCTGTTCTACGGCGCGAGCACGGGATGGAAACCGCATAAAGCCATGGAGAATGTCTGCGTGGCGGCGCTGACGGCTTTCGCTCTCGTGTTGGCAATCGAGTTCCTTCGCCGCGACGAATCACGGCGACAAGCTGCACCCCCGAACAAGGCGGTCAACCCAACCGTCGGATCGGGCGGATGATGAAGTCAAAACCTCTGGCCCTTTGCCCTGGCATTTACGCAAACGGTCGCCAGCTTGCCCTACGGTCTTCCCGACGTCCGCACGCACCTTGACATATCAACTTGTTTTTTCCTTAGCGATCGATTATTCGTAATTCACTTGGGAATTAACGGCATCACGTGAACTCCAACGACATTACAATTGTACCCACCGCCATTCCAACAGCCCTTAACCATGGCTCCCGGATTTGGCCAACAAACTGCTTATGAGCAACTCTACCTTCATCTCCTCCCTCAACAACACCAGCAATCCATGGAAACCAACGACCTTGCCGCAACCCAACTCATCGCTGACTGGTCTAAGTGGCTGGCTTCCTTGCAGACCGGCGTCATTACGCTGATTGGCTATTCAACCGTTGCGGGAAAGGTAACTCTAAAAGACACCGTTCAGCCCGGCTGGGTTATTTGTGCGGTCTTTTTCTTTCTCGGATCACTGGTGTGTGCCTCGTTTGTGCTCTTTGCTTTGCCAGGCATCGTTCAGCGTCTGCCTCCGCCCAAGGAAAAGGACGTGCTTGCTGTTGGCACCCTGAATGGCGGTGGCATCCCTCTGTATGTGTTCTGCGTTGGCCAGTTCATCATGTTTGTCATTGCCATTGCCTTGCTCGCCGTCTGGGCTGCAATTCAAGTGACTCACGGCACGACGCTACCGAACGTGTCAACTGGTTAGTTGGGCAATTGTCTTGCATGCTCCAAAACAAACCACACATGAAACCGCCAATGACGCTGAAGTGAGAGCGGCGCTAAGCAACTTGCGGAGTTGGGAACAATCGACCCCGTTTATTTCGTCGGTTGGCCGATGATTGACGACCTGTCGAGGGAGATCAGACTATTCACCGAGAACTTCACGAAAATCGAGTTCGATGCGGATGTAAAATCGTCCTTCCTGGCACACCTCGTGTACTGCCATGGCCTGCTTGTATCACAAGCACCCAAGGAGTCGATCCCTGTGCTGACAATCGGGTGATCCTCAACACTCAGCGCTCGAAGAGCTCGGCGGGAGCAAGACGGGGATGAACGTGCTCAGAAACTATCCCTACTGGCCGGTGGTGGCGGTTCTCGGCGCGCTGGCGTTTGGCTTCGGCATCTTCGTTTGGGCCCTGGGAGGGCGCCAGTGGCTGCTCGACACCTCGTTGACCCAACAGGGTGCTTCCAAGACGATTGGGGAAATGAGTCCGCGGCAACGCAATCTCCACTTCTGGATGACGCTGACACTGGATAGCTTGTTTCCCATCACGTATGGGCTGTTGCTCGCGCAATTCGCCGCGAAATCAGGCTGCTCCGGTTGGTGGCTGGCGCTGCCAGCCATCGCCGTCGCTTGCGACTACACGGAGAACGCAGCACACCTGATAGCGTTGCGCAAGCAGGACGCCGTGCATGCGATCAAGTCACTGGTCTCGCCCGCGAAGTTTGCCGCGATCATCTTGTCGATCGCCGCTTCCGTCATCACCCGATTCGGTTAGGCCCTGCGCTACGCGGTCTCATCGCCTTGCGACTTCTCGAGCGCCTTGGAAGACGCCTCTGCGCCTGATTCCTCGGGAGTCCGGTCAGCTGCCGACTCGGTATCCTCGACAGCGTCGTCCGCCTCACGCGATCCGCCCGAGTCGCCGGACGCGTCGCCCGAGGGTGCATTCTCCGCATCCGGCTTCGCCGCTGCGGCGGCCGCTTTGGCCTTGGCCTCTTGCTCCAGCTTGAGCGCCTCGCGCATTTCGGCGCGGCGCGCCTCAATCACCTTGCGCCGCTCCTCGTGCACCGACGGGCCGATCAACTCGGCGATTTCGTCTTCGTTCAACTCTTCCTTGCCCAGCAGCGCCCGTGTCAGATTCTCGAGCTGCTCGCGGTGCGTGCCCAGCAATTCGACGGCGCGGGTCTCGCAATTCCGCAGGATTGCCGCCACTTCGGCGTCAATCTCCTCCATCGTCCGCTCGCTGAATTGGCGGTGTTGATGGAGCTCGCGGCCGAGGAACGGGTCCTCGTCCGACAGCTTGTAGCTGACCGGGCCGAGCTTCTCGCTCATGCCCCAGTGCATCACCATGCGACGCGCCGTGGCCGTGGCGCGCTCCAGGTCGTTCTCGGCGCCGACAGTCGTCTCTTCGTAAATCAGTTGCTCGGCCGCGCGACCGCCCAGCATCATCACCAGTTGGTCGAGCAGTTGGCTCTTCGAGATGCTCATGCGGTCCTCCTGCGGGAGGATCTGCGTGCTGCCGAGCGAGCGGCCACGCGGGATGATGGTCACCTTGCGGACGCGCTCGGCGCCCTTCAAAAACCAGGCGGCCAGCGTGTGCCCTGCTTCGTGGTAGGCCGTCTTCTCCTTTTCCTCGTCCAGCAGTTGCTCCTCGCGTTTGGCGCCCATCAGCACCTTGTCGCGAGCGTAGTCGAAGTCGGACATGGAGACCCGCTTTTGGTCGTGACGAGCAGCCCAAAGCGCGGCCTCATTGACGAGGTTGCGGATGTCGGCGCCGGTCATGCCGATCGTCGACGCGGCAAGACTTTCGATGTCGACGTCGTCGGCCAACGGGACGTTGCGGACGTGGACGTTAAAAATCTCGACTCGTCCCTGATGAGTTGGGCGGCCGACCGTGACGTGGCGGTCGAACCGTCCCGGACGTAGCAAGGCTGGATCCAGCACGTCGGGCCGATTGGTCGCGGCCAGCACAATCACCGAATCGACAGGGGAGAACCCGTCCATCTCGGAGAGAATCTGATTCAGCGTCTGCTCGCGTTCGTCGTGGCCGCCGCCCAGGCCGGCGCCGCGCTGTCGCCCGACTGCGTCGATCTCATCAATAAAGATAATCGCCGGACCCGCCTCCTTGGCGGCGCGGAACAGATCGCGCACGCGGCTGGCGCCCACGCCCACAAACATCTGGATGAACTCGGAGCCATTCACGGAGTAGAACGGCACACCCGCCTCGCCCGCCACCGCACGCGCGAGCAACGTCTTGCCGGTGCCGGGCGGGCCGTTCAGCAACACGCCCTTCGGCACACGGCCGCCGAGCCGCTGGAACTTCTGCGGAGACTTCAGATACTCGACAATCTCCTGCAGGTCGGCCTTGACGCCCTGCAACCCCGCGACATCGGCAAAGGTGATCCGCTGTTTGGCTCCCTCATACCGCTTCGCCGGACTCTTGCTGAAGCCGGAGAGAAAATTTCCCCCCATCATCTGCTCGCGGCGGCGATTGGCGAGGTACATCATGACGAGAATCGCGATCGGAAATGCGAACAGCATCATGTAGTAGAAGGTGAGCGATCCGTTGCTTGGCGCATAGGAGCGCTTGACATGATGTTCTTCCAGCAACTTGCTGAGCTCCCCGCGTGTCGCGCTGTCGGGAGGAATGTCCACATTGAAACGCTCGGCAACCTTGATGCGGTCGCCGTTGGAGTCCGTCTGCGGCTTCCATTCGCCCTTTTCATCGAGCTTGGGCGGCGCCTCGGGACGCTCCTTGAAACGCCCCTTGAGCGTGTTTTCGTAGTACCGCACCTCGTGAACGTTGTCCGCCTCGACTTGCTCCAAAAAGAAGTCGTAGTCGATCTCGTCGGAACTGGGGCTGCGACTGGTCAGGATGAACAGCCCGAAAACGACCAGCAACGCAATCAGCATGAACAGCCGGTTCGGCGGGGTCCGTCCCGCATCGGAGACGCCGTCGCCGCCGTTACTTTTCCCGGAAGGATTCTCCATGTGACCTTTATCTATCTAAGTGTTTGCAACGCCGGCAGTAACAACGTTGGTTCCGTGATGGGACAACATCAGCTTTGATGGACCGCCCGGATGGGCCAATCCCTGGCAGCAAGGGGGGTTCGAGTGAAACCCTTCGAGCATTTTACCGAAAACCGGCCGAGAAAGGCGCCCGGCTCAGCCGTCTTCGAGTATCTCACGTGCCACTCACGTGCCGATAGAGTTTGGCTAACGCCGTTTCTTGGCCCAATTCGACATGCTGGCGGCCCTGCTCCAGCTCCTCCCGACTCAGCAATGTCTCGATGGCCAACGCGCTGCCTTCTGCCACGGCCTCGCTCAAATCGGCCAACAACTGATCTCGCGGCAGGCGACGAATGTCCTCACAGTCGCTGAGGGAAAATCCCTGCTCGAGCAGTCGGACCGTCCAATAATGGCTTGGGCGGGCGCGAGACGGACCGTCGCAACGCGATTGCACCGACGAGGCCCGAGGAACCGATGGGGCCTCCATCGCAGGCGACCCTTGTGAGGCCTGAGGAACCGATGGGGCCTCCATCGCAGGCGACCCTTGTGAGGCCTGATGAACCGATGGGGCCTCCATCGCAGGCGACCCTTGTGAGG
>JAGQPF010000227.1 GCA_020426845.1 Planctomycetales bacterium | reverse complement strand
GCGCGCGAACTCTCGTAGCGTGAATTTCTCTTCCATGCGCCGACGCCGAATATACTGTCCAAAGGTCTCTTTGGGTTTTTTCTTTTTTGCCATTACTCGTCCGCCTTGTTTGCTGTCCAGTAAACGGCGTGCGATAGCATAACCCGCGGGTCATGCGTTTGACAATCCTGGGGGCCGAGAAAGCAGCCAGAAGTGCGAAAGTCACTTTCAATCAATGACTTACGCGAATAGGTCGAGGCTTGGCGATGAGCGAGATTCGCCCGGAGAGGAGATGGCCCCGGAGATTTCCACTCCAGCGCCCGGCGTTACGGCCAACGACAATTACCGAGCCGACTCAGGCGGTCTGGTCGCCCCGCAGTTGTGACCATAGAGCACGCTGCTTTTCCCAGCAGATCTCGGCCACCACCGGACGTAGCATCTTCTCGTGAATGGGATCGCGGCCGCTGGCAACCAACGGTAGGAGCAAGATCTCTTCCTGGATATCGGGGGCCAAGTGAAGCAGGTTCATGATCTGGGTCATCCGCGGCTGCGTGACCTTGGCCAGGCGTGCAAGCTCCGATTGATCGTTGACAGTGCCGGTACGGATCAGGCCGTCGAACCGGATGGCGAGCGCCATCAACTTCGAGATGCGTGGCACACGACCGTTTGGCAGGTCCGCCGCTGCAGTGCCTTTGGAAACTCGGCGACGTCCGGACGGTCCCTTGCTGAACTGAATCTTCTGCTTGATCTCGATCATGCGGCCTCCTCGTTTAGGTCTGTCGCCAGGCTCTTGATGGCTGACGGGTGGAAAGTCATGGTGATGCTGCTGTCGCCCGCGTCGAACTCGACACGGTTGAGCAGCAGTGCCAATGCCTGAGCCTGCTCACGCGGGCTGAGGGCATTCCATGTGTTGTCAAATTCCTGAAATGCCGTGGCGAAATCTTCGTCCTCAAATTGCTCGGCCTCGCGATCGGTGATGTTGGCTCCCACTTCCGCCAAGCGGGATTCCGCGCGGGTGACCGCCTCCTGCAAATCCGCCACGCGAGCAACTGCGTTGCCGTCCGTCGGCCCGTCGGCAACCAACTTGCGGAGTGCTGCGTGATGGCGTGCAAGTTCACGTTCCAGATCAGAGCGTTCGGCCCGCAGCCTGTTTAGTTCCGCTTCCGCCAACTCTCTTGCCTGGCGGACAACTTCCGACACCAGGTCGGCGTCATCGGCAATGGCTCGAACGCGGTCGACGACTACCTGTTCAATTTCCGCGGCGGGCAGGTAGCCCGACGGGCATGCGCGGCGGCCGGACTTGATCGCCCGCGTGCAGGTGTAGTACCGATATTGCTTGGTGCCTCGGCCGGTGAAGTTGTGGACCATCGCGTGGCCACAAGCCTTGCAGTACAGCAGCCGTCTCAGCAGGGCGCCGTGGCGGTTCCGCGAATTGGTTGATCCCGAGTGACGGTTCCGCAGGAGTAGCGTCTGCACTTTCTGGAACACGTCCGCCGAGACGATCGGCTCATGCTCGCCCACGTACAGGTTCTTCTTGTGTTTCAGCTTGCCGATATACAGCGGGTTTTTGAGCAACGCGTGCAGGCTGCCACGATCGAACGGCCGCCCACCTTTGGGCCGACCGGACTTGGTCTTCCAGGTCTTGGTCAGCCAACCTCGCCGCTCGAGTTCTTCGACAACGGGCAGCATCGATCCCATGGTCAGATACATTTGGAAGATCTCACGAACGCGAGCGGCCTCTGCGGCGTTGACCACGAGTTTCGGGCTGGGCCCGGAGCGGTCGACGTCGTAGCCGAGAATGGGCGTGCCGCCGGTCCATTTCCCCTTGCGGCGCTGGGCGGCGATTTTGTCGCGGATGCGTTCGCCGATGATTTCCCGCTCGAATTGGGCGAACGACAGCAGGACATTGAGTACAAGCCGCCCCATGCTCGTCGCGGTGTTGAATTGCTGGGTGACGGACACAAACGCGACTTTGTGTCGGTCGAAAACCTCCATGATCCTGGCGAAATCGAGAAGCGACCTGCTCAATCGATCGACTTTGTAAACGACCACGCAGTCGATTTTGCCCGCTTCGATGTCGGCCATCAGGCGATGGAGCGCGGGGCGATCCATGTTCCCGCCCGTGAATCCGCCGTCGTCGTAGAATTCCGGCAGGCAGCCCCAGCCTTCGTTTTGCTGACTGGCGATGTACGCCTCGGCCGATTCGCGCTGAGCATCGAGCGAATTGAATTCCTGGTCGAGCCCTTCTTCGGTGCTCTTGCGGGTGTAGACCGCGCAGCGCATCGTCACGGCAGGCTTCTTGCGGCTTGATTTGCGAGTCATTGCTTGGCCTCCAGTCCGAAGAACCGGAAGCCGTTGCAATGCGAGCCCGAGACGGCCTTTGCGACCGCGGTCAGCGACTTGTAACGCTCGCCCTCGTACTCAAATCCGTCTTCGGTGACCAGGACGCGGACAACTTTTCCCTTGTACTTGCGGACGATGGCGCCGCCCGGGGCCGGCAGCCTGGGATCCGACGGCGATCCGACGAACAACTTGGCTGGCGGTGTGGGCTGTTCGTCCTTCGGCTTGGGCGGGGCGAGCCTGACGTCGGCGTCGTTCGCCAACTCTTCGGCTCGGCGTTTGGCCCGCTCGCTCAGGTCGCCCTCCGCCAAAGCCTGCATCCGCCAGGCAATCTTCCGGATCAAGTATTTCTTGTGACGCGTCCGCGTCGGTTCGCCAAAAAGCTCAGCATAGCGCTGGGCCAACTCGCCCGTGGACATCTCCGCGAGTTTGGCGAGCTGGATCTGTGTGCTCGTTTTCATCTGGTACCTCTCTGGTTCGTGGTTCTGTTAACTTCCGAAACACGAGACACACTGAGCCTCGTTCGGCCAGGAACCTCAAGGCCTGAAGGGGAGAATTCGAGAGTTTCCGGCGTGGAATCCGCGTGGGATCGCGATTGTTGGAGCGTCCGGAGGAGCCCACGGGCCAGAATGGCCGCGACCTGTTCGCGGCGTTGTTCGGGAGTCAGATCCAGCAGCGGATCGAACTTGGAAGATGGCATGATGCGGCCGTCCCTGAGAGGTTGGGATATGCAACGCGGGG
>JAGQPF010000226.1 GCA_020426845.1 Planctomycetales bacterium | reverse complement strand
TCTCTTCGGCCGCGGCGAGCTCTGCTGCTCGACGAGCTACCTCGGGCGCCGTCACCTCGAAGGTGTGAAACGTCGACTGGCCGCTGGCGTCGCTGACGGAAATGATCACGGGGTGCAACGCGGCCGTCAGGGATCCCGGCACGTCCCATGTCACCTTGCCATCGCTCGACACTTTCATTCCCTCGGGTCCGGCGTCGAGCGTGAACTTGAGCCCGCCCCGCTTCGACTTCACCGACAGCGTGTACTCATAGGGCTTGCCCAGCGCAACGGTTTGCTGAGGCGCCGGATCAACGATCAGATAGTCGACTCCCGATGCGTCCAACGCCTTTTGAACGTCGAACGGCAGCACTCGAAGCCTGTCGTCTGTGTAGGGAACGGTGACGATTACTTTTGCCTCGGGCACGAACAGCACTCGCTTGTCGAGCGAAAGCGTACTCGCTTGATAGCCGCCGATCCGATCGTTCGGCGGGGACACCAGCAGATCGGGGATCGTCACCAAGGGCCGCTGGTCGCCGATTTGATAAAGTTTGCCGCCCCGCGACTGGGACGATTCAGCGTTGCGGAATCGGGAACGAGTGCCTGCATCCACGCCAATCATGTAGGAGCCCGTCAACGAGTGAACGGCGGCGCCGAAATTATTAGTGTTGTCTCCCAACGGTTTCAATTCCGAGCTAAGCAGGCGGCCATTGGCAAGGTAGAACCTGCCGTTGGCCGAGGGCAGCAAGCCGACGTTCGACGAGTCTCGAGTGACGGTAGCCTGGCTTCCCGCAAGGCGAATGGCGCCCATTCCGTCCACGACAAACACGCTGCCGTCCATCGACGCCCGAATCGCATTGCGATCCCGATACACACCGTGCGGGCGATGGCCGTCGCTCCAGGTCACCTCCAGCGGACGCAGTGTCTCCAGGTCGAGAAACCGCAGCTCGACGCTGGCCAGCGCGCCGCTGCCCGAAGAGGTCCGCACCAGCGCAGGCCCCTCGGAGCCTCCTCCCATCCCGACGTATTGAATCGGCTCCGCGAACGGTGTCGTCACCGTCAAATCGCGTTGAAAATTGTCGAGCCGATAACGCGAGACAACCCCCTGCAATTGGCTGAAGATCAGGACTCGCGTGGCGCCTCCGACCACTTTCGTGTCATCATCGTTGGCCGAAAAGTAGTGAACGATCTTCCCTTCACTCACATCAAATACGGCGACCTTCCTGAGCTCCTTCAAGTGCAACAGCACGAATCGTCCGTTGCCCGCGACGGCCAAGTCGCTAATGGCGCCGGGAAGCTCGATTTCGACCGGAGAGTCGCCCACGTCCGCGGCCGAGGTGACAATCGCCTGCGGAGCTGCACCCGTCGTCGCAACGTTCGGCGGCGATGCGGGTGGCGTGGATAGCGTCGGTTTGTCATTGCCTCCCGCGACGTTCAACGGAAACGAGTGGAACGCCTGTTGCCCTGTATCGTCGCTGATCGAAACGATAATCTGCGAGCTTGCGGGCGAGTTCGAGTCCGTCGTCCAGGTCAGCAGGCCGGTCGGCGACAACTTCATCCCATCCGGGCCCGAGTCAAGCTGATATTGGAGCTCCTTGCCGCTGGTCTTCGCCTCAATCTGGTAGCTCAGTGGATCCCCCGCCGAAACTCCCAGCGGCGGCCGCGACGTCACGATCAAATACTCCACATCGGACGCCTCCAAGGCCGCGTCGATGTCGAACCTAACGGCCACCAACTCGTCTTTGGAGTTCGACACCTGCAAGATCAGCTTGGCGTCGGGAATCAACAGCAGCCGCTTGTCGATTGTCAGAACCTGACGCGACCAGTTGTCGTCGGACTGCAGCACCTGTTCCAGATGAGGCACCACCGCGAGTGGACGATCGTCGCCGACCAGTTTCAATTGAACTTGCGGAGGCGACGGCTTCTGCCGGGGCGAAGAGTCGCTCTGCACCGTCAAGTAGAACGGCCCGTGGATCCCCGGTATCGAAAGCGACATCTGCCCGGGAATTGCGCCCGTGCGGCGCAGCTGATTCGTGTAGAGTCCCCGCGCCGTATAAAGGATACGCCCGTCCGGCGAAGGAACGATGTAGCCGACCGAGTCGTGTTCGTAGCGCCCCACCCACTGATCGCCGGTCCTGACGACCGATTGCAATCCCGATGGCGAGACGCCGGTCGCCCAAATCCCCAGCACATTGCCATTGGCCGAGATCCGCACCTGGGCGCCCTCGCCAAAGCCGCGCTGCAGCCCGCTCTTTCCCAAGGCCGAGCTCTTCAGCGTGGCCAAGTCGACCAGCAATCCAGCGCCGTCGTACGAACGCTGGCCGCTGCCGACAATCGCAGGCCCGTCGGAAGCAGAGCCCAGCAACGCATGCGTCGCCGGACCATCCAACTTGATGGTCTGCGACAACTCTCGTTCGCCGGTCGCCAAATCCCAGCGACTGATCACGCCCTTGTCGCCGCTGACCGTCAACAGCTTGGTCGCCCCGGCGGCGAATTTCGTGTCGTCCTCGTTCGCCGCCACATAGTGTGTGATCTTGAGCTGATTGACATCGAAGATGCCAATCTTCCTCAAGGTCTTAAAATGCAACGCAATGTAGCGCCCCCCGCCGCCAACATCGAGATCGTCGAGCGACGCAGGCAACGGAATCTGCTGCGTTTCGCCATCCATCGCCGGCGGACTCACCCCCGGAAGGGTTGCCGTCTGCCCCAAAACAGGCGATGTGCCGCCGACCACTGACAGCACAAACACTAGGAGAAGGCAGCTGCGACTGGTCGACATGGATTGGGTCCTTGAAAATTCCCACACAGCGACTCGAAGTTAAAACACGCCACAGGCTCGCATGAACGCGTCTCAAAGTCAAAGCTCCCACCGAGATTCTTAACAAACCCGACGCAAACCCTCGTACAAACCCAGGTCGAGACGCGTTAGTACAGCGGATCAACCGCAAATAACAATCGACCGCCGCAGGACGTTGCAGGATGACGCCAGACGACACCGACGAACTGCTGCAGCAAGTGCGTCGACATGACACGGCCGCGTTCACGCAGTTTGTACGCAGACATGAGCAGTCCATGCTGCGGACCGCTTACCGGATTGTGGGCCAGATAGCGGATGCCGAGGAGGTTCGCCAGGTGCTGCTGATGCGGATCTGGCAATCGCCCGACCAGTTGCCTCCAGCCGGACAGCTCGGGGGATGGCTGCAACGCTGCGTCATCAATGAGTCGATCGCGTTGCTGCGGCGACGCCAACGAGATCAGCGGCAACTGGCCGGTGTCTCCGAGACCGTGCCAACCGCAACTCAGCCTCCCGATTGGGATGGCGAAACCGAACGTCTGAGGCATGCGTTGAACGAATTGGAGCCCGAACAGCGCGCCCTATTGGCGTTGCGGTTCGACGAGCAACTGACGCTCCGCCAGATCGCCGAGGTGCTCGGACAGCCACACACGACCGTGCAGTCAAAACTCCAGCGCGCCATCGGCCAGTTGCGCGCCCGACTGCAGACGACTTTCAATCAGCCGTAAGGATCGGGAAAGACCATTTCCCACGAGCGGGTTGGGTTTGCCTTCAAGATTCCAGGAGATTTCCCCATGGCAGAAAACTTGCGACACGATGAAGACAGCGATCTCTGTCTGTTGTTTCAACGCACCGAGCCTGCGGAGCGGCCGGTTGACGTGGCTGCGTTGGTGGCGATGGCAACGCCCGCCAACAACGAGCGCGGCAACGAGCGCGACAACGAGCGTCTTCGCCCGGCATGGCCGCGACGCACGAGGTGGGCGATCGGCTCGGCCGCCTGCGTGGCATTGGCGGCCGGCCTGGCCCTGCTGCCCCAGCTTCCGTTCGCTACCTCGGATGGCTTGGCGTTCGCGCAAGTCCAACAGCAGGTCGAGCGAGTGAGAACCGTCGAGTTCGTTCAGACGTCGACGGTCTTGGAGAATCCGCCAGCCAATCCGCCAGCCAATCCGCCAGCCAAAGGGAGCTCGACCCGAATCGGCGGCGCCACCGACGCGGCGACGCTGTTGAAGCAGCAGATTGCCGCGGCCGAATCGAAATTGACGACGGCTAACAAAGTCGAACGGGGCGACCTGGAGTTCTCACTGCGTCTGCTCAAACAGTTGGCCGCCAAGCCCGCCGGACAACTCCCCGAAGATGTCCGCCGCGTTCGCATCAAGGGCAAAGCCTTGCAGAGAACCGACAACATCTTCCCTGCCGAGGGGACGCATGTCATGAACGCAATGACAGGCGAAAGCGTGTCATTCGATCACGCAAAAAGGATTCGTCAGTTGCTGTCGACGCAAGTCACCATCAATCAGAAAACGGGCAAGACGACCGAGCAACAGATCCGCATTCCTCGCAGCGTGGACTTCTTTGAGCGTTTTCGCGCCGTCCCCGCCGAGGCGACGGAGCGATTGCCGAAGCAGCAGATCGACGGCCGGGAGGCGATCGGGTTTCGCAGCGTGGAGAAGCATGCAAGCGGCACCTGGACCAGAACCTATTGGGTCGATCCCACCTCGCTGCTGCCAGTACAGATCGTCACTGAATATCGCAGCACCCAAGAGCGTGTCAGCTCCTCGCGTTGGGTGCAAGACCGCTTCGTGTTTGACGCGGAACAGGATGACGCACTGTTCAGCACGAAGACTCCAGACGGATACCGCAGCGAGGAGTCGAAGGTTTATGGCATCGTGCCTTAACCCTTAACCCGCGACGCTGGCGATTGCCAATTACTATTCAGCTGCGGTCAAGCGGCGACGTAGCAGGTCGCGAATCGGCGCCGTCGGAGCGGTGTCCAGCGCCAACTCGCGGTAGTGGTGGTATCGCTCGTCGTTGCCACAGCGGCGATGCAGGTCGGCGAGCACCGCGGACCAAAGGTAGGAGGCGGCGAGCCACGTTGGCGGCTCGAGATCCGCGAGCAGTGCCAGCCCCTGGTGTGGCCCCTGCCACTCGGCGACCGCCACCGCTCGATTGAGCGTATGCATCGGCGAGGGAGCGTGGCGTTCGAGCAACTCGTAGCACGACGCCACGCGATCCCACCGCGTTTCTCCAAACGACGGCGCCAGACAATGCTCGGCCGCAATGCCGGCCTCGGCGTGGAAGCGGGAAAAGCAATCGCCCTCGGCCGACTTGCCCAGCCACCACAGCCCCCGGCAAATTATCCCCCGATCCCATCGCGATCGGTCCTGCTCCTCAAGCAGCAGCAGCCCCCCGGCCGCGTCTTGCCGCGAATCGAATCTCGCCGCCTGCAAAAACATCAACGCCAACAGCGCGTACGACTCCGGCGCCTGCCCGAGCGGATGCTCCGCCAAGATCTCGGCCAGACGAATCGCCTCATCGCACAGCTCGCGCCGAACCGCCGATTCCGCATGCGATGATAGATAGCCCTCCGTAAAGATCAGATAGAGCACTTGGCGCACTGCGGGGAGTCGCTCGGCGCACTGCTCGCGATCGAAGGCGTCGAAGTCTCGCGGCAATTGGCGAAGCCGGTCGCGGGCGCGGCCAAGCCGCTTGTAAACATTCGCCTCGCTGGCAAACAGCCGCAGGGCAATCTCACTGACGCTAAACCCGCACAGCGTCTTTAAGGCGAAGGCCAGCTGCGACTCGACGGGAATCGACACATCGCAACATACAAACAGCATCCGGAGCAGGTCGTCGCCCAGCGCATCGGGCTGCGGCAACTGTGACGCAACCTCGTCATCTCCCAAGGTCTCAACCGCGAGGCGCCGCAAGTGCCGACGCCGGCCAGATTGCCGCCGCAGCTCGCCCAACACCTCTCGATAGGCGACGCGATAGAGCCATGCCGAAGGGTCGGCGGGCGCGCCGACAGCGGTCCACGACTCGAGCGATTTTAGCAACGCCGATTGGACCGCGTCTTCCACAAGCTCGACATGCTGGAGCCCGACGCGTCGCGACAACATCGCGACGAGCCTCCCGTATTCATGCCGAAAGAAGTGCTCTTCCAAACCGAGAACTCATGTCCGATGAGCGAGAATGTGCGCAACGCGAAACGGCGAGGCCTCCTGCAAGCGACCTGACTGCTCAGGAAGTTTTGATCTCCCGCACCTCGACGCTGGCTCCGGGGCCCATCACGCCGGGACTTTCCAACGCAATTTGAGCCGCCTCCTCGATCGTCTCCGCCGAGACGATCATATAGCCGCCCACAATCTCCTTCGACTCGACGAACGGCCCGTCGGTAGCGCCCTCGGCCGTCACCACTTTGCCCTCGCCCCCCAATCGGCCGCCCATGTCGACAATGCTCTCCTGAAATTTTTCGCGCCAAGCGTTGAACTTGGCGAACATCTGCTCCATCTGCGCCGGCGAAGGCGCCTCGCATTGCGCCTGGCGCTCCGGGTTGCTGCGTTGAATACAGAGAAAAGTCTTCCGCGACATACTGATTTCGCCTTTGAAGAACGGTTGTTACGGGTCGGGCCTCCATCGCAGGCGACCCTTGTGAGGCCCGGCGGACGGGTCGATGTACAGCGCCGTCGGCGACGGGCTCCAACAGCATGATGCGCAAGCGAGCTCGTTTTGGACACTCGGAACGAATTTTGTGGAAAAAATCCGTGTTGGCGATTGTGAAAGCCTCATCGCAGGAAGTCCGAAACGCCGCGCTGTCAGCGCCGGAGAAAAGCGCCAGTTCTTGCCCGCGATGGGTGAAAGCCGCTCAATCCCTCGCTGACGCTTCGGGTTACCTTCCGAGCTCGATCCCTCGCTGCCCCGCTTCGGTTAGATGTCGTCGAGGCCTTCCTCGACGGCCAAATTCGCACATGCCTCGCGTTGGTCGGCGGCGTGGATCATGGCGTGGGCCAGCGAGGCGGTCTCGACAGCGGATGCCAGGTCCGCGAAATGCAGGTAGCAGGTGTCGCCTTCCGAATTGGGCTCCATTCCTTCGGCCAGTGGCTCCAACCCCGCGCGAGCTCGAGCGGCCAGGACCAACCCCTGAATGCCGTAGCCATTCAAGTAGCAATCGCCAATGTACTCACTACCGATGTGGTCGTGGGTCCATTGGTGGTCGCTGAACTGCAGCCGCACGTCGCCCCACTTCGTGTCTCGACAATCGATAAGGATGAACGGCGCATAGGTCGTCGCATCGCGTCCGTCCACAAAGGTCGGTTGTTTCATGGAATTGCCCTGAAGCGAGGATTGGGGTCCGGAGTCTTCGAGATGGTAAATATGCGGGAACGGCGCCCGCGTCACAAGAGTCGACACTGCTACCTCCGCCCTGGCGGCGGGCCGCGCTCCCCGCGGCAGTCATGGCCCGCTTGCGACGCCGGGCATGGTTGTGACCTTCAGTTCGTGATGGCAGTAACCCGATTCCCCGGGGATGTGCGTGGACGCCTCGCCCGCTGCTCCATCCCTCGCTAACGCTTCGGGTTTCCTTCGCGGCAGGCCTTCGGCCTGGGATGAAGCGCCGACTATAATGGGAGCTCCCGCCACTTCCCTCCATTTGTCATGGTCCCGCTCATGTCCGGCCCATTCGTGCGACGCTCTTTGTTGCTGACTGCATTCGGTCTGTTTCTCAGCCAACATGCCGTGGCTGGCCCGCCCGGAGGCGATGTTGCCACCAAGGCGCTGGGAATCTTGTCCGAGCGTTGCTTTCTCTGCCATGGCCCCGATGAAGGAACTCGCGAAAGCGAGCTGCGTCTCGATCGCGCCGCGGAGGCCACACGCGCACACGATGGCAAGTACGCGATCAAACCGGGATCGCCCGAAGCCAGCGAGGTCCTTTCGCGTGTGACTACCACCGACCCGGAGCAGCTGATGCCGCCACCGAAGTCCGACATGCCTCGCCTGACCGCCGAGGAAGTCAGCACGCTCAAACAGTGGATCGCCGCCGGCGCCGAATGGCCGAGGCATTGGGCGTTCGTCGCGCCCGTGCGACCGGAAGTCCCGCGAGTGGGACAACCCAACCAAGCCCGCAATCCCATCGACGCGTTTGTACTCAAGCGACTCGAGCAAGAGCAGCTCGCGCCAGCGCCGCCCTCCGATCCCGTCACCTTGCTCCGTCGCGCCAGCCTCGACCTGACCGGTCTGCCGCCAACCGTCGCAGAGCTGGACCACTATCTGGCGGACACCTCGAACGAGGCCTATGAGCGCGAAGTGGAGCGGCTGCTTGGCTCAGTTCACTTCGGCGAGCGGTGGGGCCGAGCCTGGCTCGATGCGGCCCGGTATGCCGACTCCGATGGCTTTGAAAAAGACAAGCCGCGAGAAGTGTGGTTCTATCGCGACTGGGTCATCCAGGCGATGAATCGCGACCTGCCCTACGACCAATTTGTCATCGAGCAGATTGCGGGCGACCTGCTCGAGAACGCCACACAAGATCAGATCGTGGCGACCGGCTTCCTCCGCAACTCGATGTTGAATGAGGAAGGAGGCATCGACCCCGAAGAGTTTCGCATGCAGGCGATGTTCGACCGCATGGACGCGCTCGGCAAGGCCGTGCTCGGCTTCACGGTGCAGTGTGCCCAATGCCACTCGCACAAATATGATCCGCTGAGCCGACGCGAGTACTATCAAATCTTCGCGTTCCTCAACAACAGCTACGAGGCACAGCCGACGGTCTATACGCATGAGCAGCAAGTGCAGCGCAAACAGCTGCTGCAACAGATCGCGGAATTGGAGGAGAAACTTCGCGAAAGCGACCCCGATTGGGCGGCGAAGATGCACGCCTGGGAGGCCAGCGTTCGCCAGGATCAGCCGGAGTGGAAGCAACTGCCGCTCGAGAACGCCGGCGGCGGCTCGCAACGCTATTACGAGCAGCCCGATGGCTCGCTGCTCGCACAGGGCTACGCGCCGACGCGATTCGAGGCTCCTTTCACCGTCGTTACCGACGCCGCCGAGCTCCGCTCCTTTCGGCTGGAAATGCTGAATCATCCGAACTTGCCCGCCGGCGGCCCCGGGCGAGGCTACGACGGCCAATGCGCGCTGACCGAATTCAAGGTGCAAGCCGAAAGCGTGACTGATCCGACCCAAAAGAAGACGGCGAAAATCATTCGCGCCACGGCCGACTTCGGCAACGAACGAAAGGAGCTCGGGGCGCCGTTTGTCGATGACAGCGGCAAGAGCTCCGGCGTCACGGGCCCAATCGAATACGCGATCGACGGGGACAACGCGACCGCTTGGGGAATCGACGCGGGGCCAGGGCGCCGCAACCAGCCGCGAAAGGCCGTCTTCGTGGCGGAAGAAAATCTCGCGTTTCCCGGCGGGACGAAGCTGACCATCACCTTGTCTCAGCGGCAAGGCGGGTCGAATAGCGACAACAATGAAACGCTCAATCTGGGCTGCTTCCGCATCTCCGCAACGGGCGCCGAGGCGACCGCGGACCCGCTGCCTGCGGAAGTGCGGCGACTCGTTGCCCGCGGACCGGACCAGCGATCGCCCGCCGAGACTCAAACGGTGTTTCAGTATTGGCGCACGACCGTCGCCCAGTGGCAGGAGACCAACGATGCCATCGAGCAATTGTGGCGGCGCCATCCGGAAGGCACCACGCAGTTTACTTACCACGAACTGCCTGACACTCGGCAAACCTTTGTGCTCGAGCGCGGCGACTTCTTGAAGCCCGCCGAACCCGTGTCGCCGAACGTCCCGGACTTCTTGCACCGAATCTCCAGCGACGCGAACGAGCCAGCCGGGGACACACCCCTGAAAAATCGTCTGGACTTTGCCCGCTGGCTGGTCGATCGCCAGTCGCCCACCGCCGCGAGGTCGATTGTCAACCGCATCTGGCAGGGCTACTTCGGAGTCGGCCTCGTCGACACCCCCGAGGATCTGGGCACGCAAGGCAGCCTGCCGACCCATCCGGAGCTGCTTGACTGGCTCGCGGTCGAATTGATGGACAACGGCTGGAGCCTGAAGCATATCCACCGGCTGATTGTGACTTCCAACACCTATCGCCAATCCTCGGCCCAAAGTGCGAAGGCGTCTACCGACGACCCAAACAACCGGCTGTTGGCGCGCGGGCCGCGGTTCCGCGTCGACGCGGAAGTGGTTCGTGACATCTTTCTGACAGCCAGCGGCCTGCTCAATCCCAAGGTGGGCGGGCGCAGCGTCTACCCGCCCGCTCCCGCATTTTTGTTCCAGCGACCGGCCAGCTACGGTCCGAAACGCTGGGACTATGAGACCGGCGAGGAAAAGTATCGACGCGCACTCTACACCTTCCGCTTCCGCTCGGTCCCCTACCCTGCGTTGCAGAACTTCGATGCGCCTAGCGGCGAGTTCTCCACCGTGCGAAGACCGCGTTCCAACACGCCACTGCAGGCATTGACGACGCTGAACGAGCCGCTGTTTGTCGAGTGCGCCCAGGGGCTGGCCCATCGCGCCGTGGAACGCAGCGATGACGACGACCGCAGCCTGCGGTTTGCGTTTCGCAGCTGCGTCGCTCGCGAGCCAACCGCGGCGGAGCAAGCGATGTTGACCAAGATGCTCACACGACAGCAACAAAGATTCGCCGACAACCCCAGCGCGGCGGCCGAGGTCGCGGGCATCGCCGCGGATGCCGCTGGCGACTTAGACGCGGCGCAGGCGGCCCGACGCGCGGCCTGGACCGTCGTCAGCCGAGTGCTGCTGAACCTCGACGAGACGATCACGAAGGAATAGCGAAGGAATAGCGACATGTCACGATCTGCAACCGTCCCTCGCGAAATTGCGCGACGCTGGTTCCTTCAGGAGTGCGGCGTGGGCCTCGGCGCCATCGCGCTGGGCAGCCTGCTGCCGCCGAACCGAGCCAGGGCCGCCGATGCGCTCGCTCCCAAGCAGCCCCATCATGCTCCCCGCGCCAAGAACGTCATCCAGCTGTTCATGGGCGGCGGCCCGAGCCACCTCGAGCTGTTCGACTACAAGCCGATGCTCGCGAAGTACGACGGCAAGCTGCCTCCGGCCGAGCTGATTCAAAACTACCGCGCCGCGTTCATCGACCCGAACTCAACGCTGCTGGGGCCCAAGTTCAAGTTCGCCAAGCATGGGCAATGCGGCGCCGAGCTCTCGGAGCTGCTGCCGTTCACGGCGGAGATGGTTGATGAATTGGCGATTGTGAAGTCGATGGTGACGGACGCCTTCAACCACGCGCCCGCGCAGATCCTGATGAGCACCGGGTCGCAGCAGTTCGGCAAGCCCAGTTTGGGAGCGTGGACCGTCTACGGCCTCGGCAGCGAGTCGCAAGACCTGCCGGCGTTCGTCGTGTTCAACTCGGGCAAGAAGGGCCCAAGCGGCGGCAACGCCAACTGGGGCAGCGGCTTTCTGCCCACAGTGTATCAAGGCGTGACTTTCCGCAGCACCGGCGATCCGGTGCTCTACTTGTCCAGTCCGCCCGGCATCGACGCGGACACGCAACGCGAGTCGCTCGACGCGATCAACGCGTTGAACCGCATGAAGCTGGACGCGGTTGGCGATCCCGAGATTGCCACTCGGGTCAATGCGTTCGAGATGGCCTATCGGATGCAGTCCAGCGCGCCGGAGCTGATGGATCTCTCACAAGAGCCCCAGTCGATTCTCGACATGTACGGCGCCAAGCCCGGCGAGCCGTCGTTCGCGCTCAACTGTTTGCTGGCGCGGCGACTGATCGAGCGCGGCGTGCGTTTCGTGGAGCTGTTTCACGAGTCATGGGATCAGCACGGCGGGCTGGTTCGCGACCTGAAGGCGAACTGCGAAGCCACGGACCGCGCGAGCGCGGCGCTGATCAAAGACCTGAAGCAGCGCGGGTTGCTCGACGAGACCCTCGTGGTTTGGGGCGGCGAGTTCGGCCGCACGCCGATGGTCCAGGGCAGCACGGACGGCCGCGACCACCATCCCAACGCGTTTACGATGTGGCTCGCGGGCGGCGGCATTCGCGGCGGCACAACCTACGGGATCAGCGATGAGTTCGGGTTCAACGTCACCGAACAGCGAGTGCATGTGCACGATCTGCACCACACGATTCTTCACCTGCTGGGCTTCGACGCCAATCGCTTCACGTTCCCCTTCCAAGGACTGAATCAGCGTTTGATTGGAGTCGAACCGACTCGCATCGTCGATGAGATTATCGCCTAAGAAGCTGCTGAAAAACGCCACCGATGAAACGCAGATGAAACACGGATGACAATTGATTAATTTTGTCTGGCTCAGCCTTCATCCGTGCTTCAGCCGTGTTTCATCCCTGGCATGAAATCGTGATGAAAAAAAAGCCGAGCCTCGCGCAAATGACGAGGCCCGGCTTGGTCGAACAGCGGGTTACTCGACCGTCAGCTGGTAGCTGAGCATGCCGATGGCCTCGCCTTTCTTGGCCTGCTTGTAGTTGGGGTGGCACATCGTGCACTTCTCCATCACCACCGGAATCGGAGTGGCGACGCGGAGCGTGCGATTGCCGTTCTCGCCGGCGACGACTTTGTCGTACCAGGCCTTGCCGGACTTCATCTGCTTGACGGCCTCTTTCTCGAAGGCGTCCTTGGCGACGTTGTCGTCATCATAGGGCTCGCCCGAGACATCCAAGAGCTTGACCTCGTGCCAGCCCTTCTTCTTGATCGCGTCAAACAAGGCAATGGCGGCGGCGCCAGCAGGCAGGTCCTTGTCGTCGTTCACATAGTGCTCGGTGATCAGCACAACCGCCGTCTTGTAGACATCGTCGAGCATCCGGACGGTCTTTCGCGTCCGCTCCACGGCGGCGTCCTGATCGTCGGCAGCATTGACGGGAAGCAGGCTCAAGGCGCCGGCGGCCACGACGGCGGCAAGCGCGCCGGCCAGGAACGTGCGATTCTGAAACTTCATCTGTTTTCCTTTCGGAACGGGGAGGAGGGATTGGTGGGCAAGCAGCAGGTAGTGGCATCGTCGTGTGACGTAACGAGCAAGCCGCTGAAAAGACCGAGGGCCTTTCAACCATCTGCTAGGAGGGAATCTCGGCCTTCGTCAACTGCCGTTTGGTGGGCACGACATCGGCCAAGGAAATGCTGTTGAGGTACTCAAGCTGCAAGCGTTCGGCCTCCGCGAGGACGCCTTTGAGCTTGCAGAACTTCTCGATGGCACAAACGTTGGACATGCCGACGCAGTCGAGCAGATGCATCGGGCCTTCGAAGGCGACAATGACAGCTCCGATCGACAGCTCCTCGGGGGCGCGCCCCAATTCGAGGCCACCGCCGACACCGCGAATGCTGCGCACGAAGCCGAGCCGGGCGAGCTGGTTGACGACCTTGGCAATGTGGGCTCTCGAGATCCCGTAGAAGGACGCCACATCGTCGATCGTCGCCCGCTCCTGCCTCGCGGCGAGGTACATCAGCGTGCGAACGGCGTAATCCGTTTGTAGGGAAAGTTGCATGAAAACCGACGCTGCAGGCGAAACATGTACATTGCAGGCGAAACATGTATATCAAATACATCTTTTGAATGTTGAGATTGTGCCTCCGAGACAAGCGGGTGTCAAGCGGAACCCGGGACGGTTAGGCAAAACGTGCGGCCGCTGTCGCGAGCGGGCCAGTGGCGCCGACCGCGACCGGCGCGATTGCCGCACCCGGCGCCGGGGCGGAACGCATTCCCCTGGCCGCGAATCCAGGCCCCCGCGCCAATCGTCTAATTTTTTAGACATTTTCGCTTGACGGCAATCCGCAGGGGCCCTACGATCGTCTACATAAATAGACGAATGGCGGCGCCCGCCGCACCGGAAACAATTCACACGGAGAGCAGCCCATGCCTCGCCCGCCCTCCCCGCATCCCACGCCGCTCGAGCTGCAGATCCTCAAGATCCTCTGGCAGCAGGCGCCGCTAATGGCGCGCGACGTCCAAGCCGCGCTGGCCGATGCCGGCAAGCCGTTGGCCAAGACGTCCGTGATCACGATGCTGAACACCATGTTCGACAAGAAGTACGTGTCGCGCAAACGCCAGGGCAACAGCTACCTGTTCAGCCCTCGCGTTCGCGAGGAGCAGGTCGCGTCACAAATGCTCGATGACGTCGTCGACCGCGTCTTTGATGGCTCCACGGCGGCCGTCATGCTCAGCCTGTTCGATGCCCGCGAACTCGACAAACAAGAGCTGCAAGAGCTGCGGCGCCGAATTGACGAACGGCTGAAAGAAACCGACTCGTGACCGTGAATTTCACAACCTGCTGGCGCGTTTTGCCGCAACCTATCCGCAACCTATCCGCAACCTATCCGCAACCTATCCGCACGCAACCTATCCGCAACCTATCCGGAACATAGCCATGCTCGAACTGAACACGATCGACCTCTCGTCGTTCGCGCTGCGGCTGACCATCTCGCTGATCCAGCTGCTGTGGCAGGGATCACTGATCGCGCTGGTGGCTTGGTTTGCTACGCGAATCCCACGCCGCAGCTCGGCGCGGACTCGGCATCTGATTCACTTTACGGCGCTGCTGTTGATGGCGCTTTGCGTGCCAATCACGTTTGCCTGGGTATCCACCCGCACGGCGATGCTCGCGCCGACTCGCCCCACTTCGCCTCATGCTCCCAATGCGTCTGCCGCATTCAGCACCTCGCCCAGCGGGTCCGACTTGGCAGCCGGCGACTCTGACGTGGCCGCTCCACATGCGCTGCGGATCTCGGACGCCGTCGCGGCGCTGTCGCAACCCGGCGCCGCGGCGGCCGGTGGCGCGGCAGCGCAGGGCGACAACGAAACCGCCATGGCCTCGGCCGCAACGCCCACCGCCGGCCTCTGGGGGCGCGACTACATCGAACTGCTGCGGCCCTGGGCGCCGCTTGTCGCCACCGCTTATCTGGCCGGAGTCGCATTGCTGCTGACCCGATTAGGGCAAGGGATTCGTGGCGGCCAACGGCTTGCCGAGCACGCGGAGGAAGTGATGGACGACGACTTTCTGCAACGCCTGGAGGTCGAGGCTCGGCGACTCGGCTTGAAGCTGCTGCCGCCAATTCGATGGTGCGCCGAGGTCTCGGTGCCCGTCGTTGTGGGCGTCCTTCGCCCGCTGGTCCTGATGCCGCCGATTGCCACCTCGGGATTGTCGAGCCAGCAGCTGTTAACCGTGATTGCGCATGAGCTGGCTCACATTCGCCGGCACGATCTCGCTCTGAACCTTTTGCAGCGTTGGCTGGAGGCGCTGTTGTGTTTTCATCCCGCCGCTTGGTGGCTGAGCCGCCAAATCTCGCGCGAACGAGAAGAGGCGTGCGACGAGTTGGTGCTGCAAGCGGGTTACGGACGGGCCACCTACGCCGACGCGCTGGTGCGAATGGCCGAGCTTTCCCTGAGCCAGCGCGGCGCCGCGCCGCCCGTCGCGGCGCTGTCGGCCGCTGGAGCAAAGCCTTCTGAACTGAAACGCCGCATCCTGAGGGTGCTTGGCGACGAGAAGGCCGCGCGGCCACGCGCCAGTCGGCTGGGACTGATGCTGGCGGCCTTTGCCGCGCTGCTGGTGCTAGGGGCCCCCGCGATGCAGTTCAACGTCGTTCGGCAATCTGCCTACGCTCAGCCACCCGAGCCGACAGGAAAGGAACAGCAGCAGACTGACAAGACGATGACATTCCTCCGCGCCCTGCGGCCCGACAGCACGCTCGAGAAACTCAGCGCTCGCGGACGCGAGTTCGCCAAGGCCGACCTGGCTGCGGGGAACCGGCGCATTCTCTACTTCGGCACGCCCTGGTCCGCCGGCAAGCCGCTGGTGGACGACGACACCGGCTATCGCGTCGAGATCGCCTCCGGCTGCACGGTCACTGGAAAATTCGTGGAGTTCGTTGGCGCCTACAACGCGACCATGAAGGAACACTTCACCGCCACGCAAGCGGCGGCCACATCGCCGGCGCCGCCGGCCGCCGAAGCCTCGCGCCCGAGCGGCGACCAACCCCAAGAGAATCCCTTTGCCATGCTCGATGGCGAGTTTCACGGCAACACGATCAAGCTCGCCTTCTCACCGAACGGCAAGCGGCTGGCTGTCATGAACGGCAACCCGACGCGCACGATGCGAGTCGACAGGTCCAGCGATGTCAAACAGTGGCGACCGACCGTGGACATCTTTGACGTCGCCACCGCGAAAAAGCTGGTCGCGTTGGACTTGAGCCAGCTATCCGACGCTCGACTGCTCCAAGAGCCGCTCAGCTTTATTGAAGTGACGGCGATCGCGTTCGCCCCGGACAGCGAGGTGATCGGCGTGGGCACCAGTCTCGGGCAAGTGCTGATGTTTGACGTCCAAACCGGCAAGCCAACCGGCAAAATGCCGAAGTCGTTGGATGACGAGCAAGGCCGCTTGAGCGACCCGAAGACACCTGACGTCTGGAAGCAACAGCCCCGCGCACTCGGCAAAGTCAGCCACCTCGCCTTCTCTCCCGACGGCGCGTGGATCGCCGTCTGCGGCGCATCGTTCGCCGATTGGTCGGCGGGACTGAGCCGCGTCAGCGAGGGCGGCATTCGCGGCACGGCGCCGGGGCGGCTCAAGATCTTCGACGCCCGCACCGGCGCGCTAAAGCACAATCCCAACGGCCACAGTGACATGGTTGTGGCCGTCGCCTTCTCACCCGACAGCAAACGTTTGGCGAGCGCCGGCCGGTGGATGGACAGCTTCCAGCAACGCGCCTTCGGCGACGGCATCACCATCTGGGACCCGGTGACCGGAGAACGGCTGCAACGCGTTGACTTTCAGCTGAAAGGCTGGATGACCGGCATCGAGTACTCACCCGACGGGAAGCGAATTCTGGCCAGCGCAATCGACTTTGAAAGCGGCGGCGACAATCGCTTCGGCATCGTCAAAATGCTCAGCGCCGAAACGGGCGCCGTGATGTGGGAGCGAAAGGCCTCCGAATGGGCGCGCTCCGCCTCGTTCAATCCGCAGCAAAAGGCGGTCCTCTGTGTCGCGGGAGGCAAGGGGACTTACATGAGCGATTCCGACGGATCCACCCTGCTGCTGCTCTCCGCCGGCAAAGAGGATGATGCTCCGCGAATTGAGGATGTCGCTGTCAGTCGCCAAGGTCACGCGTTGGCAATGGTCGAGCTAAAACGCGCCAAGGGACAAGTCAAGCTCCTCCGCACCGGAAAGCTCGACGAAGCGCCGGACAAGAAACTCGACGAGCAGCCCAATGAGAAGCCTAATGAGAAGCCGACTGCCGCTCGCGAGTCCAGGGATCTGCATCTGCAAGGCGACGATGTCAGCGTCGAAAAGCTGGAGCCGTTGAATGACCGCGATTGGGACACCGTGACGCTCTCCCCCGCGAAGTTCACGGGGGCGATTATCGCGGCGTTGAGCCAGGCGCAGTCGATCCATGAGCTGCGATTATTGGGCGACGATGTTGGCGGCCACCTGCCAAGACTTCAGAGCGTCCGTGGTCTCAAAAGCCTCGAATTGAGCGGCGAATTGACGACCGACGGCCTACAGGCACTGAGCGAGCTCACCGCGCTGGAGGCACTCAAACTGCCCACGCGGTCCGCGCTGACAGTGACCGGCGCGCGTCACTTGGCAAAGCTAACCGGCCTGAAGTCGCTGCGGCTGTACTTTGTGGATGCGGACGACGCATCGTTTTCGGCGTTGGCGCCTCTGACGAAGCTCGAGGAGCTCGACTTGTCGCACACTCGGGTTACCGACGAGGGCCTCCGCACACTTCGCTCAATGCCACATCTAAAACGGCTAAGTTTGACTCGTTATGGTCGATATCAGTTTCCAGTGGCGCAGTTGAGCGACGCCTGCATCGAGACGCTGCAACTGCTCCAAGAGCTCGAGCAACTCTCGATCTCGGGGCACATCACTGACTCCGGCCTCCGGCAACTCGCCACCCTGCCCCGCCTGAAGCGGTTGTCGATTCTTTACACGGACATCAGTGGCGCCGGGCTCGCCGCACTGGCCAAGGCGAAGGTCGAGGAGCTGACGCTGGAGGCTCATCTGCTAAGCGCACTCGATGTCAACTCCGCCGCGGCGAAGAGCTTGCGGCAATGCCCGACCATCCGGCATGTGCATCTGGTTGGCCAACCTGACTTGGATTCCGAGCAGCTCGAGCAACTTTTGCCGGGTGTGAGCTGGTCGTCCAGCAGCTAGAGCAACCTGCGCTCAAGACCACAACATTCACAGGCTGGCAGCCTGTGCTACGGGCTGCCTACACGTCGCCAAACCAGAACTCGACTGCCTCATGATTCACGCCGTCTCTCCCGTGCCAGCAGTTGACGGGCGATCGCCACTCGCGGCGCCCGAATGACTCCGGGACGGGGCGATCCTTCGGCGGCACCCATGCCTCGTGCAGGCCTTGGCAATCGGCCGGCTTGAGAATTCCACAAGATCCGAGTATCTCCAGCACCACCTGCCGCTCGTGTTTGTTGCCCGGCACCAAGGCGGAAATCGCCCCCAACAGTTGTGACAGCCCCGCGTCATCCGGCAGCTTGTCGATGGCCTTGACGATCTTCTGCAATAGGGCCCGCTCGTCGCGACCGCAGGTAACTTCCCCGGGGCAAAACGACTGCAGATCGCAAAGCACGTACCCCAGGTCGCCCTGCAATACATTGCCGGCCCACATCAGGCGCCGAAACGTGCAGTGCTTCGGCTGGATCGACTCGCGTTGGTCGGCGCCGCAGATCTCGCAACTCGCGTCATCATTGCCGTCACCGTTGTCGCCATCATCGGACGCTCCCTTCGCCTTGCGAAACCGATGCGTCGGCAAGTGCAGCGCATGCGCATAGGAACCCAGCGCCGAGCGGAGGTCCTTGCGTTTCAACGGCAAGCTCGCCAGAAACGCCGCGGCCACGTCGCGACGGTCGACTGCAGCGCGAGCCTTCTGAGTCGCAGTGACTAGCTGGGCGTGCGAGAGCTCGTAGCTCGGCCGCATCAACCCTGTCGCCTCGGCGTGCGCCAGATCCTCGGGTGGAGGCGGGTTGTAGGCAATCCAGCGGCCCTCTCGGCCATCGAGGTCCCACTGTGTATTGAACAGGATGTTCAGCGCCTTCGCGTCGACACCGACCTCGGCCGCCAGCTTGGCAATCGCACGCTGGGCCTTGGGCGTCGCATTGAACGACCAGAATCGCTCGGGCGTCGACTCCCACTCGATGTCCCAACGATGGAAACAATGAAAACAGCGGCAGCGCGGTGACTCGACGATCACCTGCCGCTGGCAATTCGGGCAAACCAACTGTCGCTGTTTGAGATTCGCGTCAGACATGCCGCGACTATAGCGTATTGAGAATCCGCACGCACTCGGCAGCGCCAGCGACGGGCGCCAGGGCCGTGCGAGCGATCCCGGACACCACCTTGGTGATGTTGTGGTCGACCTTGCCCGTCTCGCCCCAAACGTCGCCGGTCGGCGCCGTGATGTAGGCCGAGAAGGTGTGATGACCGCTGCCGGGTCGCTCGCCAATCACATGGATAAGAGCACGCTTGCCGCGCAGGCCGCCAAACAGTCGCTCGCCGATGCGATAGCCGGCGCGAACGCGTCCGGAGGTGACGAGCAAATGCTCGGGCGCCACCGAGTAGCCCTCCGCCGCCAAGCCTTTGCGGAGCGTCTCGAGAAACGGCGCCAAGTGTCCGTCGTCCATAATGGCCAGCGCGTTTAAGCCATCCGAGAAGACGATCTGCACATTGTGCTTGCCGGCATGCTGCCGACGCAGAGCGTCCACACGTTGTGCCGCCGTCTCGCTCAGCTGCTCTCCCGACTCAGGGTGCAGGATGTAGTCCGCACGGTCCTCCGATCGCGTCGCCAGCTCGACGACGGCCGGAACACCGCGAGCAAACTCCGCAGTCAACTCGGCCCAAATGCTCTCCTTCGCGTCGGCGTAGATGCGTCGCACGTCGCGCTGCAGCGCGGGCTCGAGATCCCACGGCTGCGCACCATGACCGCGCGCGACGAACACGCCGCGTTGACGCACCGCCGCCAGCTCGCGTTCTCCCTGCAGGAGGATCTCCGCATCGCTGCGACGATCTCCCCGCCGGCGACAGTATTGGAGAAACACCCACAGAGGATCGCCGAAGTGCGCTGTGGGACGACCCTGCTCGTCGATCACCTCCAACTGCTGAAAAAACTGCCACATCGGGTCGTTGACGCGATAGCCGAACTTTTCTCGCAGCCGCACATGATCCTGAAAGCCGGTCGTCAGGTAGCCGAGCATCGGGTCGATCTTGGTCGGCAGCGCCATCAGGTACGCCGGGCAAGCGGGCATGACACGATCGAGACACCAATCGAGGTCGTCCAACGACACGTCCATATGCAGCGTTGAGCAGACGTCGAGGCCGATGCACAGTCCGTGCAGTTTGCCCATCACGATGTCCTCGAGGCAGCAGCGCACCAGCTGCTCTCGCGTGCGAAACACCTCGGGCCCGATAAAGCCCGCCACGTCGTTCACATGCACCCAGGGCTCGAAGGCTGCGCCCGCCGACGTTTGCGCCGCGGCGACGGACGCCGTCAACGCCCGCGCGTAGCCGTATTTCCGCGACTCGTGCAGCACCATGTCGAAGCCGTGTCCGTGGCCGTTGGTGAAGTCGGCGCCCTGCCCGGTCTCGAAATACAATCCGTACTGACCCGTTCGCGAGGCCGCGTGCCGTTGCATCTTGTCGAGCGTCAAATCAAATGTCGCATTGGCCGTGTCGCTGCCGGCGATGCTCTGAAACCACAGCGCCGTGCTGCCCGGCGCCAGTTTCTCGACCTCTGCTTGCACGTCGATATGCGCGAGCACGCAGTGGGGCATCACCTGCTCGAGCCCGAAGGTCGCAAGCAGATCCTGCAACGCCCGCTCCACCGCCAGCACCGACTGGGGATCGCTGGACACGGGGTTGGTGCCAAGCACCACGTCGCCAACGGCAAAGGACCAGCCGCTGAAAACCTGCCAACGGATATCATCGACGTGGTCGGTCGGCGAATTGGGCTGGATCCTCGCGCCCAGATAGCCCTTGGCGCCAATCCGACTCCCGGGAAGTGGATTGAAAATCTTGGCGCCAACCAAGATCAGCTCGGCGTTGCTCATCAGCTTGACGACGCAGCCAATCGCATCGCTCGACAAGCCCGCCATCATTTGCTTGATCGCCGGCTCTCCGTCCGTCAACAGCCGACGCTTCAACTCGCCGAACGTCAATCGCCCGACTTCGGCGGCCACCGCCGCATCGACGTGGCGCTGAAGCAGTCGGTGAAGTTGGTCGTCGTGCAACGGATGCCGAGCGACGGCGTCAATGCGAGTGTTGGCAAGCAATTGGCGGGCGCGCAGGCGCGATGCTTCGTCAGCGGCCGCGACGCCGACCATCTCATCGCCTTCCTTGAACTCGTTGGCAGCGCCCAACAGCTGCTTGTACGAGGCCGCGTCGAAGTCGCCCTTCACCCGCCTCAGATGAGCAAACAGGTCCTCGCCCTCGACAGGCTCAGCAATGGTGACCCGTGGCGCGGCCTCTGCGGCCAACACGCTGCATCGCTCGGCTGCCAGCGTGGCGCCCACGACACCGCCGGCCATCGCCCCCAGAAACGTTCGACGTCGGATCATCGCGCCGCACCTCCCTTGCTCATCTGT
>JAGQPF010000225.1 GCA_020426845.1 Planctomycetales bacterium | reverse complement strand
TGCGGCTGAACGCTTGGCGGCCTGTCGATAAAGAACTCCGAACAGCCCTCTACTTGGGCTGCGGAGCGTGGATGATCTTGGGCGGTTGGTAGCCCTCTGCCCAGGGCCCATCAAACTCGACTTCGCCGTAGAGCTCCGCTTCGCCTAGCTCGTAGTCGCGATCCGTTTTGGTGCGGTCCTGTTGGTCGATGTAGATCTTGGCGAGATAACGGCCGCCCGGCAGCGGCTGTTCGGGCTTGAGCTCCGCGGCGCGACGCGAGCCGCGCGGCGCTGTGGCTGTGACCATGCTCTGCCAAAGTTGCCGCTTGCCGGCGATCGGATTCTCCGCCGTGCCCCAGGGAGACTCCGACCAGCGGCCACCCTGCTCGCCATCCGCTTGGATCCAGCGGTAGAGGTCGACACGCAGCAGTTTGCGATGAAACTGCTCGGGGACATCGACGATGCGCAGATGCTGTTTCGTCATCACGCCGCGCAGCTTGGGCGGGGTCGGCAGTTGGTCGGCGCGGACATACTTGTCGTTGACGACGGCCGCGTAGTCGACCAAAAACCGCCGGAAGTTCTTGTCCGTGCGGCTGCCGACGGCGAACTTGGGCCCGCCGCCATGTTCGGTCAGCCCGGCGGGCTTCGTCAGCACGGGACTCTCGTCTGGTGCGTCCGTGTCGATGTTTCCCGACTCGACGAGCTGCCGAAGTGTCGCCGCCGGATCGCGAGGGACGAGCCAGGAGATCGCGTCCACGTCCTCCTTGGTGTGGCCGTTGCGGCCGATTTTGCCTCGATTGAGCTCCGGCGAGTGGCAGCTTGCGCAACGCCCCATCTCGGACCAGATGTTTTCGACAAACGACTCGACGATCCGGTCCATGCGAGAGTGACGCACGACGGTCAGCGGCACGGCGGGCCCGAGCTGATCGCTGTCGGTTTTTGCCGCAACGACGCGGGGATCCTTGATGGCGGCGTGAATCCAAGCGCGAAACGCGTCATACTCCTGCTTGCGCACCGCCTCGCTCACGGGCGTGGGCTTCTCCGGCTTGCGTTGAATGAACGCCAACAACTTGGAGTTGTCCGGCTGCTTGATATCCACCAACCCCGCGTCGCGCAATGCGGCGAACGTCTCCTCCTGCGTCTCGCCGATGTAGTTTCTCAGATCAACGCCGCTCAGGTGGCACTCCGCGCAGCTGGAGGGGTTCGGCGATCGCAATAACGGCGTGATGCGGCGCTTGAAGAGCGCCAATGCATCTTCTTCCGCGCGGCAGACACCAATCGGCATCACCAGCAGGGACGTCAACAAGATCAGCCGCGGAAGTGTTGGAGCCATGCGAACGTCTCCCGGGAGTAGAGTTGTCGAGATGAGAAGTCAGCGTGCCGTCGCGCGACGATGAGATCACGCGATAAAGTTGCGCAGATAGCGGCCGCTTTGCACGAGCGACTGCTTGCGCCGTTCCAGCGAGCCCTCGTAGGCGCGGTCCTCCACTTCAATGCACACCGGGCCATCGTACCCGTTATCGGAGAGCACCGAACAGAATTGTCCCCAATCGATATCGCCCAGGCCGGGCAGCTTGGGCGTGTGATATTGCAGAGGGTGCGCCAGAATTCCGACTTGGTCGAGGCGGTGGCGGTCGACTCGCACGTCCTTGGCATGCACGTGGTGCAGGCGGTCGGCGAAGTCCCGCAACGGGGCGAGATAATCCATCTGCTGCCAGACCATGTGCGACGGATCGTAGTTGAGCCCGATCTGCGGGCTGTCCAAGTCGGCAAACAATCGGCGCCAGATGGATGGCGAGGTGGCTAGGTTTTTCCCGCCGGGCCATTCGTCGGCAGTGAACAGCATCGGGCAATTCTCGATGCCGATCCGCACGCTTTGCTGTTCCGCAAGACGGACCAGCGGCCGCCAGACGTCGAGCATCCGCGGCCAATTGTCGTCCACGGACTTGGTCCAGTCGCGGCCGATAAACGAATTCACTCGGTCGATGCCCAGTTTGGGCGCGGCGCAAATCAGCTTAGCCAGATGGCTCGCCGCGATCTCCGCCTCCTCGGCCGCCGGCGCGAGCGGATTGGGATAGTAACCCAAGCCGCTGATGGCGACCCCCAGCTCTTCGCAACGCTCGCGAATCGCGGCGGCGCCGGCATCGTCCAAACTCTCGACGTCAATGTGAGTCACGCCGGCATAGCGGCGCTCCGCCTTGCCGGGCGGCCAGCACATCAGCTCCACACAGTCGAACTCCGCGTCGGCCGCAAACCGGAGCACTTCATCCAAGGAGCAATCGGCAAGAATCGCGCTGCAAAACCCCAGCTGCATGATGGACACCTATTGCAATTGGCGGAGGTGGAATTCGGCAAAGGTGAGGAGCTATATCAAAGTTGCGGATGCAAAGTTGCAGATGCCGCGACTTTCGCAACGCGCGCAACGCGATCAGCCGTCCTTGGGGTCCTCGAGGTAGGTATAGCCGTTGAGACCCGATTCGTAAAACTCGATGAAGTGGCCGGCTTCCTGATGGTCGATCCGGCCCTCGCGAACGGCGTCTTCCACGGCGTGCTGGAGTCGAGCGATCAGCGTGTCGCGGTTGAAGTGCACATAGGCGAGCACTTCCGACACGGTTTCGCCCTTGATCATGGCGTCGAAGACGACCTCGCCCTGATCCGATAGGCCCACGTGAACTTCGTGCGGGTCGCCGAACAGGTTGTGAAGATCGCCCAAGATCTCCTGGTAGGCGCCAGTCAGGAAGATGCCGAGCAGATAGGGGTTCTCGTCCAGTTCGTGGACCAGCAGCGTGCGGCGAATGTCGCGGCGGTCGATGAACTTGTCCAGCTTGCCGTCCGAGTCACAGGTGATGTCACCCAACACGGCATGCCGAGTGGGCTGCTGTTCAAGGCGATGGATCGGCATCACCGGAAACAGCTGCTTGATGGCCCAGCTGTCGGGAATCGATTGGAACACCGAGAAGTTGCAAAAGTAAATCTCCGACAACATGCGATCCAGTCCTCGCAGCTCCTCCGGGATGAAGTCGAGATCCGCCATCAGCAGCCGAATTTTGCGGCAGAGCTTCCAGAACAACTGCTCGGCATAGCAGCGGTCGTCCAGCGAAAGGTGGCCGAAGCTGAACAGATTGACCGCCATGTCGAGCCCTTGTTGGGCGTCGTGGTAGGATTCCAGCAAGGTGCGCGTATTCACGCAGCGGTAGGCGTCGTCGAGAAACCGCAACGGCTCGGGCGCGTCCTCCTCCAACTCTCGCAGTTCGACGTCGTCATCCTTGCCGGACACGCCGAGCACGGGCACGATCAACGCACTGTGGTAGGCGGCGATTGCCCGGCCGCTTTCGGAGATGATCGTCGGATGCGGCACCTCCGACTCGCGGCAGACCGACTCCACATGGAATACGACGTCGTTTGCGTATTCCTGAAGCGTGTAATTCATGCTCGATTCAAAGTTGGTCCGCGAGCCATCGTAGTCCACGCCCAGCCCGCCGCCGACATCCAGGTACTTGAGCCCGGCGCCGCGATGGTGGAGGTCGCAGTAAATGCGAGCGGCCTCGATCAAGGCGGACTTGATCGAGCGAATGTTCGTCACCTGGCTGCCGAGATGGAAGTGCAGCAGCTGCAGGCAGTCCAGCATGTCCAGCTCCCGCAGCCGCTCAATCACTCGCAGCACCTCGCTGATCGTGAGTCCGAATTTGGAGCGATGCCCGGCCGAAGCCTGCCAGCGACCGGCGCCACGCGCAGCGAGCTTGACGCGAACTCCGAAGGTCGGCCGCACTGAATGCTTGGCGGCGTGCTTGAGGATCAGGTCCAACTCGGTGAACCGCTCGATGACGGGAAACACCCGGCGCCCGATCTTGTGCGCCAGCATAGCCATCTCAATAAACTCGTCATCCTTAAACCCGTTGCAGATGATCGGGCAGTTGGAGCGCGTTTCGGCGACCACCGCCAGCAGTTCGGGCTTGCTGCCAGCCTCCAGCCCGAAGCCGTGCGCCTCGCCATGCTGCGCGATGCTCTCCACGACTTCTCGCTGTTGGTTGACCTTGATCGGATAGACGCAGACGTAGTCGCCCTCATATTGGTGAGCGGAGCGGGCAACCGCGAACACTCGCTGCAGTTCGTCGAGCCGGTCCATCAGGATTTGGTTAAACCGCAGCAGAATCGGCAGGTCGATTCCGCGCAATTGCAGCCGGTCGACCAACTGTTTCAGGTCGATCGCTTGCGTTTCGTCGCGTCGCGGGTGGACCTGAAGATTCCCGGATTCATTGATCGAGAAGTACCCTTGCCCCCAACGGGGGACCTCATAGTGCTCGCTGGCGTCAATGGTCGTCCAGCTCTTACCGGCTTCCTTCAGCATCTAGGTATTTCCCGAGAATATTGGGGGAATGGTGAAATTGGGGGGCAGGCCGCGCTATGGCGTTGGGGGAGGATTATACCATGGTCGCGCCGATTTCAGCCCGGCGTTTGCCACAAACGTCCCCGTTGAAAAGTACGGGCCCAACCGGCGCGGGGGACAGTCATTATGCGGAGAAACGCTGTGGCGATTGCCGGAACAGCGTGTTCAATGACCTATCGACACTCCGGTGCCGCGTTTGGCAAAAGATGTCAGCGAGATGTCAGCGAGGAGTCATGGAGAGTGGCAGACCTCGCCGCCGTCGCGCGTGCTGATGGCTCGCCAGACGCGGAGGTCGATCGTTTCCGCCGTCGTCCGCACGGACCCATCCATCCAGGACGTATTGACCAAACCGGGGTGGAAGCTTCGGGCCGTGATGGCGGCGTACGTGGGCTCGGTCCAACTGGTGCCCTCGTAGCGGGAGTTGAAATCGATGTCGTAGGTGACGCCATCGGAGTGCGTGTAGGCGACGCGCTCGTTGGGCCGGAAGACGGTAGTGAATCCCGTCTCGTGTGCCGGGCTGTCGCACCACTCCGTGTGGCCGCCATTTTCGTTCCGCCCCGGCCCCAGTTTGAACTGGGCGCCGCCGGCGAAGTTCGCCAGGTACGCCGCGTTCGGCGGGATCTGCGGCCCGGGGTTGGCCGTGTTGCGGAAGTAGGGGGTGAACGTCTTTACCTCGGCCGCGCACAGCGTGTTGCTTGCTCCGTCGGCGATTGCCTCGGGGCCGAAATAGTTGTTGACATGAAAGCAGCCATCGCCGCACGAATCGTCGCGCGGGTCAAACACGAACCAAGTGCCAAAGTTGAAGCCGTAATTCACCGTCGCCACAAAACCCTCGTCGTCGTCCTCATACAACTCGTCCGAGCGCGGGTCTGACGGACACCGGAACACCTCAATCCGCATCTTCTGCACGCCCGTCGCCAGATTGACCGGGTCGTGCCAGTCCAAATCGAGGTGGACTCGTTGAAAGGCGTTTTGCTGCTCCAAATAAGGAAGCAGGCGTCCGTGCACGGACCAGGAGGTGTGCCCCGTGAAGATGCCTCCCGGTGGGTACACGCTTAGGGACGACTGGTAGTTTTGCACGGCCAGCCCGAGCTGTCGCAGGTGATCTTGGCAGGCAACGCGGCGCACGGCTTCGCGCGCTGCCTGCACGGCAGGGAGCAGCAGCGCCGTGAGCACGCCGATGATGCCGATCGTCACCAGCAACTCGACGATGGTGAATCCGTGTCGCCGCACGGCGGGCGGACTCACGGGAGGGCTGGCGGACGGACTCACGGGCGGATTCACGGGCGGGCCGGCTGGCGGACCCACGGGAGGGCTAACGGGCGGGGCGGCGAGTGGGGCGCGATGACGCGAGTCGACGCTTTCACCGTTGTCCGACAGGACAACAGCGGGCCTCGCCTCCAGCACAAACTCCTCGCTCGGAGCCACATCGAGCAGCGGGAGGCGCACCGTGAAGGCGGCGCCGGCGCCCAGCTCGCTGGTGGCTTCGATGGTGCCGCCATGTGCTTTGACAATCGACTTGCAGATCGCCAGGCCGAGGCCGGTGCCGCGATGATGGCCTCGCGACTTGTCGCCACGGAAAAACCGGTCAAACACCATCGGCAACTGGTCGGCGGGAATGCCGATGCCGGTGTCCGCGACCACGATCTCGATGATTGGCCGGGCCTCCATCGCAGGCGACCCTTGTGAGGCCCGGTGGATTGGTCGGGCCTCCATCGCAGGCGACCCTTGTGAGGCCCGGTGGCCTGGTCGGGCCTCCATCGCAGGCGACCCTTGTGAGGCCCGGATCGCGCATTCGTCCTTCCTGCGGATATGTGCGGAGACCAGGACATCGCCACCCTCGGGAGTGAACTTGATCGCATTGTCGATCAGATTGAAGAACAACTGGCTGATCCAGATGTCTTGTCCGAGGAGGAAACAGTTGGGAATGGAGCTGCTTGTCAGGCGGACGCCCTTTTGTTGCGCCACGACGAGGAACCGACAGGTGACGTCGCTGAGCAAGGCGCCAACGGGCACTTCGTCCGTCAGCATTTCCTGCACGCCGGCGTCGTGGCGGCTCAGGGCCAGCAACTGATCGACCAAGTCGCCAAGCCGCTTGGCTTCGGCGAGCACGACATCGAGCACGCGCCGGTACTCCTCGGTGGGGCGCGGCTTGCGGAGGGCAATTTCAATCTCCGTGCGCAAGACCGCGAGCGGCGAACGCAGCTCATGCGCCGCGTTGGACGTGAATCGTTTCATCGCGTCCAGCGAATTCTCCAGCCGCTCGAAGGTGTTGTTGAGCGTGGTGGAGAGCTCGCCCAGCTCGTCGTCCTCGTTCTCGACGGGCAGCCGTTCGCGGGGCCTCTCCGCGGAGATGAGCTTGGCCGTCTCATTGATCCGCTTGATGGGAGACAGCAAGTGTCCGGCGACTAAATATCCTGCAATCAGAGCGGCGATCAGAGCCACCGGCCCCAGTGTGGCGAAGATCCAGACGTGTGAGCGAAACTCGCGCTCCAACGCATGTTGAGGGGAAACGGCGCGCAGCAACATGGGTGTCGCGCTGGCGTCGCGAACCGACAGGCTCAGCAGGCGAAATTTCCCCAGCTCGTCAAGATAGATATTCTCAAACTGGCCGCCGCGCATTTCCGCCGGGCGCTGGCGTGGCTCCGGCAGCTGGAGATTGGCGAGGAAGCGGCTGTTGAAGAGCACATGGAGGTCTTCATCCAGCACTTGGAAGTGAAAGTGAGAGTGTGCCGAGAATCGCTGCCGCAATCGCGTCACCATTTCCTGTTGGTCGCGCGTCAACTGAATTTCCTCGAACAGCTCCTCGAGCTCTTCCTTCAGCCCATGGTCCGCATTGTCGACCAAGTGCCGCCGCACCTGAATCAACACCAGCGTTCCCATCGCCACCAGCAGCACCAAGAAAAAGAACGCATACCAAAGCGTCAGCCGGACGCGAATGCTCAGCGACGAGGGAAAGAGGGCGTTCCGAATTCTGGATGAGGCGCTTGACGATGAGCGCAACCCGGTCTCGCCCGCGTTCTCCGGCTTGCCCGGTCCACCGGGCCTCACAAGGGTCGTCTGCGATGGAGGCTCGAGCTGTCGTTTCACGGCTCATCTCCCAGTTGGTAGCCTCTGCCGCGCACCGTGTGCAGAATCGGCTCGGATTGGGGGACGGCCAGCTTCTTTCGCAACTGGTTGATTTGGACTTCGATCACATTTGTCCAGGTGGCCGTGGCCGACTTCCAGACGTCACGCGCGATTGCCTCGCGAGTGACGACTCGATTCTTGTTCTGCAATAGATACTCGAGCAGCTCAAACTGCCTCATGGTGAGGTTGAGGCTTTGGCCTTTGCGGGTCGCCACGCGCGACAGCGAGTCGAGCTCAAGGTCTTCATGACGCAGTTTCCCGCCCGAGTGACTCGTCGTCCGCCGCAAGATGGCTCGCAATCGAGCCAGCAGCTCATTGAAGTCGAACGGCTTGATCAGATAGTCGTCGGCGCCGCTGTCGAGCCCGATAATGCGGTCTTCGATCGAGTCCTTGGCGGTGATCACCAATACCGGACGCTGGTAGTCCTCGTCGCGAATCCGCTGCAGCAGGTCGATGCCGTCTCCATCGGGCAGCATCAGATCCAACATCACCAGGTCGGCGGGCTCCTTTTTGATCAGCTTGTATCCCTCGCGACCACTCGAGGCCGTCAGCACCTCGAAGCCTTCCTCCTCCAGGCCTCGCTTGAGACTGGCGACCAGGGCAGGCTGATCTTCGACAATGATCAATCGGGACATGGACAGCCGGACAGCGAGGATGATGGCGAGAGAATGCGGAGGATGTGAATGGAAGTTGAGTTGGACGCTCGGAGTCGGCCCTCCCGCCATTCAGTTTACACGACGGTCAAGACCTGTCCCCGTTGTCGGTTCCTACCGCCATTGGGCGTCATGCCCGAATCGACGCGAAAATGCTTGAAAACTGTGGCAAAGCTGCGCCTGCCATCGCCCAGGCGGACTTGTATCTAAGCAAGAATTAATCTGTCGACTTTGAGGGAGGCGGCGAGTCGGAGGTGCTATCCGGTTCCACGACGTAGATGGGCTCCTTGATCCACCGCCGAGTGACTCGACCCAGCGCGAACAGTCCGATTCCCGTGATCACCAGCGGGGGCCACCAGGGCTCCAGCGTGGCGACGTTCTCGGCGTGCTCGCCGAGTTCCAGCAGCCCGAAACTGAAGCAGATGACGGCGACCGCGGCCCCTTCGTGACGCACAATTCGAGCCCAGTTCAGAGGCCGACCGGGCTGGCGGTACTGCGACCAGCGAGGAACAAAGGCCGGAGTTTGTTTGGACCACGACTGAAACACTTCGCCATGTTCGGTCGCAAGAAAGGCCTCTTCGGTGATCATGATCCGCTCGTAATAGAGCGTGAAGATGGCGATGAATAGCCCCGTGGTGATCAGGTCTCCGGGTTGCGCGACGATTCCCAGGGCAATCAGGAAGTTGCCCAGATAGAGCGGGTGACGCACGACAGAATACATTCCGGTGGTGTTGAGCGATTCGGCCACCTGCCGGTGGATATTTCGGCCGGACGTCCGCGGCGCCGCAAAGCCAATCCTGCGAGCGAGGTCGCCAGGCAACAAAACGGCCAGGCGATCTCTTGCCACGGACGTTCGCCTCGATGCGGGTGTTGCCATACCTGGTAGACCAGCAAGGGCACAAAGGCCAGCGGAAGATAGCTGCGCCAACGAAAGAGCCAGTGCCCAGCCTGCTCCATCTCCTCTGTCAATCTCATGGTGTTGCGCCCGGTGTAGGTTGCGGTGGGTTGCCTCTGGGACTGCGCGTCGTCGCGCGACTCGGTGCTTGTTTGGGCGGCATGTTGGTAACGCGCCACTGGCAATCGGAACGGCGTTCATCGTGCGGGAGTCTGCTCATCCGATTGCCGAAGCAGTTGTTTTTCAACAAGCCGTTAGGACGTTGAAACGGTCGAACGTGATGTACCAAACATCGGTCGCGCGACTTGCGAGTTAAGCGAAAACTAATCTCCGGGACTGCGCGACCAACGGGGATCTTGGTGAGGCTCCGACGCGCTGTGGCTGGCAATGAACTTTCGCTTAGAAATCGCCGGCGCGCCGATACGTCTGACTATGGTGTGTGAAAGCAAGGCAACACCACGTGGCTGTCCATCGCCACACAACTACTTCACCGCAGGAATAAGCCATGACCCGACGACGCACTTCAAGATCCCGAACTCATCGCTCTCGACAACTTCGCCTCGAGCAGCTGGGGCAGCGCGTGCTGCTGGCCGCCGACTTGCTCAGCGCCGCAGAGACCTTGGCCACGGACGAAGCCATGATCGACCTGCAACGCTGCCAATCGCAAGGTGTGACAGCGCTCCAGCTCTCGATGGAACTGGCGGAGGGCGAGAGCGTCGACTCGCCGTCGGATGCCGACAACCGTCAAACCCTGAGCAGCGGCGAGCAGGAAGGCGAGCACGACGACGACCATGGCGATCACGACGACGACCATGGCGATCACGACGACGACCATGGCGATCACGACGACGACCATGGCGATCACGACGACGACCATGGCGGCTCCGGCGACGCGGATGACCAAAACGGCAGCGACGACAGCGGCTCCGGCGACGCGGATGATGTGAACGGCAGCGACGACAGCAGCTCGGGCGACAAGGATGACGTGAACGGCAGCGACGACAGCGGCTCGGGCGACGCGGATGACGTGAACGGCAGCGACGACAGCGGCTCGGGCGACAAGGATGACGTGAACGGCAGCGACGACAGCGGCTCGGGCGACAAGGATGAC
>JAGQPF010000024.1 GCA_020426845.1 Planctomycetales bacterium | reverse complement strand
ATCAAGCTCAGCCGCGCCGGCGACGCGCTCTACGTGAATTTCAATGGCCATGCGGCGGACGCGATTCGTCCATCGGCCATGAAGCCGATCGGTTTCGGCTTGTGCAGCTTTGCTACGATTCATATCCCGGCTTCGGAACGCTGACACGGCTGGGAATCGATCTCCGCAAACTGGTCGTGCTGCTGCCTCATGACTTGCGGGCCGTCCATGTCGCTCAAGGACTCAAGGACTCAAGGACTCACCATGGCTATTTCTCAACGCTTGAATCTCGTCCTGCCATTGTTGATCTTGTTCACGCCGCCGCTTGGTGTTGAGGCAACCGACGCTGTGGATGTTGGCAATCGTCGCGAGCTGTTCGTGGACGACTACTTGATCGCCAACATCACGGGCGACGTGCGCCAGCAGCTGATGCGTCCAGAGCCGGCGGAAGTCGTGCTCGTTACGGACGAGCCATGGGAAGGCAACACGAGCGGCTACTACTCATTGTTTCAAGATGGTGAGACATACCGGATGATTTACCGGGGCTGGCAGCATGATCCACAAAAGAAGGCTGAGCACAAGGAGGTCACCTGCTACGCGGAGAGCAAAGACGGCATCCACTGGACGAAACCACGATTGGGGTTGTTCGAGTGGAACGGCTCCAAGGATAACAACATCGTGTGGCTGGGGCCCGGCACGCACAACTTTACTGCGTTTCGTGATGACAATCCTGACGCTGGGGCGGAGGCGAAGTATAAGGCGTTTGGCGGCGGTGGCGGAGGACTGCTGCCCTTTGTGTCGCCCGACTGCCTGCGTTGGACGGAGCTGCAGGAGAAGCCGGTCATTACGCACGGGGCGTTCGATTCTCAAAACCTTGCTTTTTGGGATTCCGAACGAAAAGAATATCGCGCGTACTGGCGATATTTCGGCAACGGCGTGCGGGCGATTCGCACCGCCACCTCCAAAGACTTCGTTCATTGGGAAAACGAGGCGGACTTGACATACACCAACGGGACGCCTGTCGAGCATCTCTACACCAACGCGATTCAGAAGTACTTTCGAGCGCGCCACCTGTTCGTCGGGTTTCCCACGCGATTCGAGGCCAAGAGCCAGGAAGTGGAGCCAGTACTGATGGTCAGCCGCGACGGGGTGCGGTTCCAACGTTACGCCGATCCCGTGATTCCTCGGGACGCGCCGAAGGATCGCAATCACAACCGCAGCAACTATATGACCTGGGGGATGTTGGAGCTGCCGGACAGGCCGCGCGAGATCTCCGTTTACGCGACGGAAAACTACTATGAGCCGACGCCAGGGCGAGTGCGTCGGTTCGTATACCGCGTGGATGGTTTCGTGGCGCTCCGCGGCGGACCCGAGGGCGGCGGGATGACTACGAAATCAATGAAGCACGGAGGCAAGCAACTCCGTTTGAACTACACGGCTCGGCCCGGCGGCTCCGTGTCGGTCGAGATATTGGACGTTGCCGGCAACGTCAAGGGAGTCTCGGAGCCGCTCACGGGCGACGAGATCGACGCGGTCGTGAAGTGGAAGGATGCTCCACGACTTCGTGGTGAGCTACGCCTGCGATTCCAGCTAAGAAATGCGGATGTCTACTCGCTACAGTTCGTGGATTGAGAATAACGAGAGACGGAACGTCTCCGACGGCTTGCAGACACTCACAACAGGTAGCTGGCAGCAAGATGGACAATCACGAGTCCCGAAAGTCCGGCGGCAGCCATTGCGGCTGATCGGCATAGGATCGATCTTGGCAACCGAGCGGGATCTCCTTTGACAAGCCGCCAAGCCTTCTTGGGGTCGGGCTCGATAGACTGGCTGCTGGCGGAGAACACGCCCTGTACGCAAACGATGTCCCCGGGCCGGAGGACGCGTTCGAGAAGTTCCACGCGTTCTGGCCGTGAGTAACGGGTTCGTGCCTGATCTCGATCTTGTTTGTCCCGCTCTCTTCGAAAGCACGTTTTGAAAAGTGTGGAAAACGGGTGAAACACAAACTCTTGCCATGCGGTCGGTTCGGAAATGCCATGCTCGGGAATCTCGATGGCATTCAGCCATGCTTCCCCTGCTGCTGTATGGTGTTCGCTTCGTAGATTGGCCAACGCCTCCTGGGAGCAGTAATTTCGATTCAAACCTGCTCTCATGGACTTGCCATCATGCATCTCCGTGATCGCTGGCACACAATCGCCATTCAGATGCTCAGTTGATGCCGCGGTGTCGAGCAGAAACCGGCGCGCTCGCTCTAGATCGGTCTCCTCTGATGACCGACGCCAGCGACAGTGGGACAGCTCGAGGGGCGCGTTGACTCGGTAGACATGGCCGGAGGATGCGATTGAATACGGAACCGAAACTTGTCCCGCGAAGACCGTCCTGGTGCACCAAGAATACTGATTTGTCATGGGCCCGTTTGTGTGCCGCCTGACAGATACCGTGACGCGAAATTCGACTGCGACACATGGCTGGGCTAGGCATGGAGAAACCATGGTCTCAAACGCTGGCTTCAATTCTCCGACAAATGCTGCGTAAGCCCCGTCTTGAGGTGTTTCGGCCAGGGCCCTGCTTACCCGGCGGGATTCGATGCCGGTCAGCACCGCCATTCGGATTGTTCCTAGCGCGACCACCGAAGCGAGCCAAGCGAGAAAGACACCACCCAGCAAAGCCCACGAATCCAGCTTTGGATTCAACCACCAAGACCAATAGGGAAACAAGGCCAACTGCAAGGTGAAATAGATGCCCTCGAACCGCTGCCCAGATGGTCCGGCAAAATGGCACATGCAGTTGGCCGCTCCGAATTTGGTCGGCTCGACGAGCGGATTCCACCGCTTCCGGAGCAAGACGAACGAGTGCTTCGCCGAAAGGCTTACTAAGTTCGAAGCCTGCGCTGCCGCCATGTTAGCATACCACGTCGGTCTGTAGCTCAGCCGGACACTGCGCGGCGAGGAACGACCGCTGCGTCGAGCGGCAGAGGTCGAGGAGCTCGTTGGCGACCAGCAGGATTGAGTGGGGATCACGGTCGTGTTCCAGCACGGCTTGTAGCTCCAGCGCCTTGTTGCTGATCGCTTCCGCACCGTGTTGGCTCGCCGAGAGGTGCAGCCGCCGCGAGATTGCCTCCAGTGACTCGAAGTCTTGCTCGTCCAGCACATCCGACAGTCGTTCAATCTGCAGGCCGATTTGCAGCGCGGTCTCTTTTGCGATATCGGCGAGTTCGACATCCATCGCCGCTGGCCGCGTTCCCATTGTGGTGATGAAGCGTTCGACCAGCTCGGGGTCGAACTGAGTGCCCGCGCAGCGACGGAGTTCGGCAAACGCCTCGCTGGGCGTGCATCCCTCGCGGAAAACTTGGTCGGTGGTCATCGCATCGTAGGCGTCAGCGATGGCGAGAATGCGGGCGCCGAGAGGCAGCTCATTGCCGATTGGCGCGCCGGCTCGATCGGGCGCCCCGGCGTAGTGCATTTGATAGTTGCTGACGATCGCGGTGAGCTTGGGCGACGCGAACGAGGCGCGAATGATCTCCTTTCCGATGGTGTCATTTCGCCGCATCACTTGCCACTCTTCGTCCGTCAAGGCTCCGGGCTTGAGCAGGATGCTGTCAGGCACGCCGATCTTGCCGATGTCGTGAAGCAAAGCGGCGACTTCGAGCGTGTAGCATTCTTTCAGGGAAAGCAGACCCTCCGCCGTGAAGACACATAGGTCCGCGACGCGGCGGCAATGGGCGGCGGTTCGCTGATCGCGATAGGCCAGCGCCGAGATTAAAGCAGTGACGGCGTGGTAAGGCACTGAGACTGCGTCCGGCTCGGGCACCTCCTTGGTCCGACTGACCTTGGACTCGTCGACAACCAGATCCTCGGGCACTTGGTCCCAACGCACGACTTGATTGCGGCCACTGCGTTTGGCGACATAAAGGCACTTGTCGGCGCGGTCCAGCGACTCCTGTGGCTGCTCAAGATCCGCTGAGCACATGGCGACGCCGAGGCTCGCGGTGATCGTGAAGTTGGGGAACTTCAGCCGCTCCAGCGCCACGCGCATTCGCTCCGCCGCACTGGCCGCTTCGTCGATGGTGGTCATTGGCAGCAGCACGGCGAACTCTTCGCCACCATACCGGCAAACGATGTCGGCTTCGCGCGCCGTTGACTGCAGCGTGGAGGCAACCTGCCGCAGCACCTCGTCGCCCATTCCGTGCCCGTAGGTGTCGTTGATGGATTTGAAAAAGTCGACGTCGACCATCATCACGCTGAGCGGCCGTTCGTAGCGTTTGGCAATGTTCCATTCCGACTCAAAACGTTCAAAGAACGAGCGTCGGTTGAGGCTGCCGGTGAGCGGGTCGCGAGTGGCGAGGCGTTCTAGCTCGCGGTTTTGCTGCTTGATCGCCTCGCTGGACGCGCGGAGCACCTCGACCATCCCCGACAGCTCGCGTTTCTTCTCCTCAAGGCGTGTGACGTCCTCAAACGACACGAGGATGCCTCGGCGCGCTCCCTGTTCGTCGACGATCGGCGAGGCGCTGACGGAAAATGTACGGCTGGGCGCTCCCTTGCGATTGGTGCCAAGCAGTCGTCCCGTCACCTTTTGTCCCGACTGCAGTGCCTCGCGCCAGGGAGTCCGAGGCGACGGTGTCTCGTCGCGACTGATGAGCGGCAGTCGGTCGAGCGGCTTGCCGATGATCTGTTTGGCAGTGGACCCGACTTCCATCTCGAACGCTCGGTTGGCGAGCACGGCTCGCTCATTGAGGTCGAGAATGACGAGCCCTTCCGCTAGCGTGTCGAGCGCCTCTCGCACTCGGTTGGGCACGACGGACGAGGGATCGAGCTGCCGCAGTGTGTACTTGAGATACAGGTAGAATCCGCAGAGACAGAACAGCGACGCCACCAGGCCGTGCTTGATTTCTGCTCTTCGGAGGATGCCGCCCGATTCGTCCAGCGGCTGGAAGGCTGCCTCGAATGTCCCCCACGGCTCGCCGTGCGCGTAGAAGCGGACCCATACATGCGAGTCGTCGGCCATTTTTCCTTGGCTTCGCCACCTGTCGTCGTGGTTACCACACTCGACCACCAAGCTGCCATCATCTCGCCGCACTCCGAGGGACACTAGGTCGTCACATCTGGTCGACAGCGTCTCCAGGTATTTGCGCATGGTCACAATGTCGGCCTTGTCAGCCATCAGTGAGAATCCGATGGCAGCGGTTTCGCCGAACTGCTTGCGGCGCTCGAGTTGCTCTTGGCGCGAGTCGGGAAAAAAGCCAAGCAGGGAAATGATCATCAAACTGCTCACCACAAGACCGACCAGGCCAAGCGTGATCCGCGCGACGATGGGGATGTTGAAGCGGAAGGGAAGTCTCATGGTTGGACCGCGATTCGCGATGGAGGGAGTGTTTCTGGCGGGTCGATTCTGCCGAGGTGGTTGGTTCCTTGGCGGAGCTAGCCGACGAGATCGCTGAGGCTTTCGTCGTCTTCGTCGTTGTTGGTGCTGGCAATGGCCTGGAACGAACCGAGAATCGGCATCGGGTCGAACGACGTCCATGCGGGCAACGAGGCTGCCATGCTGGCTAACAGCGTGCCACCACGAACCATCCAGACGACGTAGCCAACCGACAATGCCGAAGTGACGACCTTCGCGGCGCCCAATACGATTTCTTCGGTCGCCACGCTGTCGCCGCCATCGCCCATTTCCGCGAGCTGCTCGGAGCCATAGAACAACGACAACGGCGATTCAACCACGGCAGGCGAGTTGCCCCTCCAACTCGGCAAACTGTTTCTCAGGCTAGCGATCGTCGCGGTGGACAGCGGACGACTTGGCCTCCCGGCAAGTTGCAGCTCCTGAGCGACTTGCTGCGTCGTCGTCATGCCCACGAGCTGCACCGCCAACAGCTCGGCGGAAGCTGTTGGCTTCACGTTCCTGCCAGAATCCGCAGCGACTGGTCGAGATTTTTCTTCGCCAGAGGTGATCGGAACCTCGGGCACGTCGTCAAGCGGTGTCTCTTCCGAGGAATCTTCGTTTGGCGTGTCAGGATCGGGAGTGCTGTTGTCCTCGTCGCCCGTGCCGGAGCCCGGTGGTGGAGCCGCAACGGCGTCGATCCGTATCTGCACAACGACCGGACTCGAGGCAAGCGAACCGTCGCTGGCCGCGTAGGTGAAGCTGTCGACGCCGGCAAACGTCGAGTCCGGTGTGTAGGTGAAGGAGCCGTCCGCATTGAGCACAAGCGTTCCATTGGCGACGTCCGTGATGAGCAACGCCGTCAACGGATCCCCATCCGGATCCGAGTCGTTCGTCAGCACTCCGTTGGCTGCGCCGACGACCAGGGAGTCAATTTGGAGCACAGCGTAACTTTCGCCGGCGGCAACCGGTGCCTCGTTGACCTGCGTGACCAAGATGGTGAACACTGCAGAGTGTGTGAGTCCACCCGAGTCGGTCACCTGAACGGTGATTGACAAAGTCGGCTGCAGTTCATGATCGAGTAGTGAGGCATCGGCGACGGACAAAGCGCCGGTGACGCCATCCAGCGCAAATGCACCTCCAGCGTCGTCGAGCAACGTGTACGTGAGCGTATCACCGGCATCCGGATCCGTCCCTAACGCCGTCCCGACGAAGGCGCCACTGGCGGCGCCCTCCGGGATGCTGTTGTTGGACAGGCTCAGTGCCGTCGGCGAGTCATTGACCGCAGCAATGTCGACTTGGATGTCGCCGAGTGCAATCCAGCCGCCTCCCCCGGCGCCGGAGTTGCCATTGTCGGTGACGGCCACCGAAATCGTGTCTGCCGCCATTCCTTCGGTGTTGTTGGCGCCATGCAGGTACTGAATGGGAGACGCGCCTCCGAGGTAGGCGTTCAGATCGTCTGCTGCCCCGGTCAGTGTGAGTTGTCCCGTGCCGGAGCCGGTCACGACAACACCTGCGGCAGCGCTCGCCCAAAGTTGCCCGCCCGTCGCGGTCGTCAGCGTCAATGTCAGCGGCAGTCCGGCCGCGTCATTGTCTGCCAGATTAACTTGCGACAGATCGATGTCACTCAACACGTCCTCGATAACGGCGACCACCGCCGGCAAACTTCCAAGGTTGACTGGGTCGTCATTCACCGGCGTCACGGTGATGGAGAACGTCTGCCCGGTGACGCTGTTGCCCTGGCCGTCATCGACGTTGAAGTTGAAGTCGCCGCTAACGGTGTTGGAGCCGTCGTGAACATAAACGACTCGTCCGTTGTTGATGTCGTCCTGGGTGAACGAGGTGATCGCGACGCCGGGGTTGGTGGACAGCTCTAGCTGCCCATTGGAGGGCCCGGAGGTGACGCTGTAGGTGACGGCGGTGGCGGGCTGCTCGGTGTCGATGAACTCGAGCTCGGCCTCGGTGATCGCATCGGTGCCGCCTTCGGCGACCGTGGAGCCCGTGTTGGCGACGACGGTCGGCGCATCGTCATCGACGGGCGTGACCGTGATGGCGAAGGTTTGGCTCGTGACGCTGTTGCCTTGCCCGTCGTCGACGCTGAAGTTGAAATCGCTGCTGACGGTGTTGGAGCCGTCGTGGACGTAGACGACGCGTCCGTTGTTGACGTCGTCTTGCGTGAACGAGGTGACCGCGACGCCCGGATTCGTCGTCAGCT
>JAGQPF010000224.1 GCA_020426845.1 Planctomycetales bacterium | reverse complement strand
GCCCCAGCCCCACCTCAGTGCCGTAGTACACCCGGCCACCGAAATTCACAATCGCCTCAACAGCTTTCTGTTGCCGCCACGCATGATTGGCTCTGACCCCGAGGAGCAGACAAGCGAGAGTGAGCAGAACCAACAAATGTCGAATTCCAAAGCGAATTCGAGAGAGACTATTAGTTGTGCCAGAATTCCTCTCGTGGCGGGGGGCCATGCCTTCGTGCCGATTCATGCTATCGTTCATCGATTAAGTGAATTGGCGTCGCTCACCCGATGTTTGCCAGCGACAGACATGACAGACCGAGGAAGGCCAATGATAACACCACTCCCACAAGTAGTGGGCTATCCAACAACTGGGGAAACCCCCTCGACCTTCTTGCCTTGCTTCTAGGCCGCAAGTGGTGTTGATGGTGCCCATCGCAAACTCCTCTTCCCCGATCCGGATGTCAAGCGGTTCTTCGTTCGGCTGACTTGGCATAGTCCCCCGCTGGCCAAATGTTGGCCGAGAGGCCTACGATGGACATCGTAGGCATGGAGAAATCTGGGGAGCTGAAGCGGACGGCGTCGCAACCGGTCGATGCAGCCTTCCAGGCCATGCCGCCCAAGGAGTGACGGATCGACGTCGCGTTATGATGCCCAGGGCACGGAATGATACAATCCGATGATGATGTTTGTCGCGTTAGCGGACATGGTTAGTGAACAGTCGCCCTTGTCAACACGCACGCAACACGCACGCAACACGCACGCATCACGCACGCAACACTCACTTGGCACTTGTGTCAGTCCCGTGCAGGTTGCCTCGCGGGAGGCCGCCTTGCCGAAATGCTCCATGGAAGATGGACGGCCACCGAGTTCCAATCACAACCCGCTCTCCCAATATTAAACTACCGTGGCTTTCCAGTGACTGACGAGACGATATCCTCCAGCTGTCTGAACGGTCTCCGCCAGCGAGACCCCGATCAGTGGCGCCGATTCGCGCGAGTATATAGCCCGCTGGTCTATGAGTGGTGTCGCCGAGCACGAATTCCCGCTCACGATTCGGCCGACATTGTCCAGGAGACATTCGGGGCAGTTAGCGAGCGAATTGACTCATTTCGGCGCGATCAGCTGGGCGACAGTTTTCAAGGTTGGCTGTGGGGTATCGCGCGACACAAGATACTCGACCACTTTCGCATGCTGGCGAAACATCCTGTCGCGGCCGGCGGCTCATCCGCCCAGCAGATGCTGAATCAACTGCCGGAGTTGCTTGCTGAATCTCCCACGCAGAACGACCTGGCACAGGATCGGCAGCTCGTGGTCCGGCGAGCGTTGGAATTGCTCAAATCCGACTTCGAAGATCGAACTTGGCGAGCGTTCTGCCGCTTGGTCATGGAGAACGTCGATGCGAAGACCGTCGCGAACGAACTCGGAATGACCCCGGGCGCCGTCTACAATGCCAAGTACAAGGTGTTGCGAAGACTGCGCGAGGAGTTCAGCGAGTTGTTGTAGGGCCGGGACTCCATCCCCGGCGACCTTGTGAAGCCCGGTGGCAGGGCCGTCTGCCCCGTCGATCTCGGCCTGGCAACGGGATTCCGGCTACCTGCGAACTGACGCAACACTCGCAATTTCAGGGGAATCTCGTCGTTTGAGGCCAACGCACGTGGCGAGTCAAAAATTTTGCTGTGAGAGCCTCGCGATGTCCTTGTAAGGCCGCCATCGGCGGAATCTGTCCCCTCACATTCTCCGCAGCAATTTGCCATGCCAGAGCACCTCTGCCCCTCCTCCGAAGATTTGTTGCACTTCAGCAATGGAGACCTGTCCGCCAAGCTAGCCGATCGGGTGGCCGAGCATCTGGACCAATGCCCGGCTTGTCTGGAGGCGATTCAGTCGATGGAGACGCAGGCCGGCTTGCGCGTTGACGATACGCGGGGATTTAAATTTTCGGGCGAGGAAGCGTTTCAGCAAGTCGAACCGTTGGTTTGTGAGCTCGTGCCTTCCCCGCACCCGAAGCGGGCGAATCCGTCGGCTCGGTCAACAACGAGCGACGAGCTGCTCGAGATGGGCGAGCTTGGGCAATACCGCTTACTGGAGAAATTGGCCGAGGGGGGCATGGGGGCCGTTTACAAGGCGAAACACACTCGCCTGGAGAAGCTGGTTGCTTTGAAGGTGGTCCCCCAATGGCGCATTCGCGAGCCCCAGGCGTTGGCACGCTTTCAGGCGGAGATGCGCGCCGTGGGCCGCCTGGAACACCCCAACATCGTACGCGCCATGGATGCGGGTGAGATCGACGGAACGCACTTCCTGGTCATGGAGTACGTCCGAGGGGCGGATCTCTCCAAACTGATCACGCTCCACGGACCATTGCCCATCCCCGACGCTTGCGAGTTGATCCGCCAGGCCGCTGTTGGCCTTGCCGACGCCCACAGCCACGGCATCGTGCATCGTGACATCAAGCCAAGCAACTTGATGCTCGCGGTGCAGCCCAATGGCGATCCGATCGTGAAGGTGCTCGACCTGGGGCTCGCCATGCTGCCCAACGACACTGGTATCACGTCCACGGGCCAAGTCATGGGCACGATCGATTTCATGGCGCCCGAGCAGGGTGGCGACAGCAAGGGCGTGGATATTCGCGCCGACATCTATTCGCTCGGAGCAACACTCTACTGGTTGCTAACGGGGAACGTCGTCTATTGCGGAGAACAGCACTCATCGCCGATGCAGAAGATGGTCGCACTAGCGACTCAACCTGCTCCGTCCGTGCAGTCGCGACGCGCGGGTGTCCCCGAAGCCTTGGCTGAGATCATTCACCGGATGTTGCAGAAGAAACCCGAATGCCGGTTTCAGACTCCGCAGGATGTCGCCGACGCTTTGCATCAGTTCTGCGCCGGCGCGAATCTGGCGCTGCTGCTACCGCCATCGACGAACACCGCCGACGCTGCGGATCCATCGACGGCCCCGTCTGTCTTCCGGGGAGCGGCTGCAGACGCGAAGCTCGATAACGCGAGCGGTCCGGACGCGATTGCCGCTTCTTCGGAGGATACGATCACCCCCTCCATCCGCGTGGCTCCCGCGGTGAAGCCACAAGCGGGACCTGACAGTCGAGCCAGACACCCTCTCGCCGTGGGTCTGAGTTTGCTGGTCATCGTCGCCTTTTTTGCCGCCGCGACGGTGTTCTTTTTCCAGACACCCGAGGGCACGCTTCGCGTGGAGATCAACGCTCCGGACATCGAAGTTCGGGTCAAGGGTGAAGACATCGTTCTGACGAATACGGAGCAAGGAACGATCAAACTCACGCCGAAAGATCATGCACTGATTGTCAGCCGCGGCGAGGATTTCCAGTTTGTAACGAAGCAGTTTAGTTTGACAAGCGGGCGGACGAGGACGGTGCGAGTGGATTTGCTGCCCGACATGGTGCAGGTCGCCAGTGAGGGCAAGACGCTCGGTCAATTCCCCATTGCGCAACGCTCGGGCTCCAACGCCGATAGGCTGGAAAGCTTAGGCGCTGATCGCCGGCTGTGCGATCGCCTGATCCAGGCACGACGCACCGGAGCCGTGAACTACATAGCGATCACTGGGGTGGCCCCGGAGACGGGCGCCCGATTCCGTGTCGATGTCCACTTGAAGCCGGAGCAGCTCAACAACCTGCCCGAAAGGCTGCAGATTCAGACCTTGGCGATCACACTGCCCGGGCCACTCAAGCAGGAATGGCTGGCCGACATAAGCCACCTTCAATCGCTTGAGTCATTGCAACTACACGCAACTCTCGATGACCAAACCGTGGTCGACCTGCTCCGCGATCCGCCGAGCTCCTTGCGAACACTGCGGCTAGACGGCTTAGAGGGGACCTTAGGGCCAGCTGGAGCCACTGCCATCCGCAAGGCCGGCAATCTCGAACACTTGGAGCTTCGCTGGCCCTATTTCAAGAGCGGCATGCTGGCGGCCCTCGGCTCGCTGGATAACTGTCGGCAGCTGACGCTGGGCGGGTTCCTGCGAGACTCGTTGCTGCTCGAATTGCAGCCGATGCCCAGACTAGAGATAGTGCAGTTGGCAGCTTACAGCGAGAACAACCCTCTCTCGGAATTGACTGAGCGGGGACTGACCGCACTGAGCCGGGCGCCAAAGCTGCATGAGCTGGAGCTGTTGACGATAACCATCACGCGAGATGTCACCGATCAGTTGGCGAAGCTGCCGCTGCAGAAGCTGACACTCCACGGATCACAAGCACAGCTCGATCGAGATTTTTTGGCGCCGCTTGCCCAGCTTGACGCGCTTCAATCCCTCAGTTTGACATGTCACAAAGGCCTGACCGACGACCATCTGCTTCGTTTGCCGGAGTTGGCGAGCCTGACCAGCCTGACCATTACTGGCGCCGCGCAGATGTCCGACGCCAGCCTCAAGGTGATCGCCAACTTGAAGCAACTGAGAGAGTTGCGCCTAGAGTACCACAAACTGTCCCGGGCCGCGTTCGACGAGTTGCTTGCGCAACTGCCCAAGCTCCGGGCCTATACCGCGCACGGCGTCCTGGGGCCGCTAGAGGCTCCTTGATCCAGACCTCAATTTGGAATGACACACACGTATTACCTAGCAAACCAGCTTCAATCATCCGACGACGCAGGCGGCAAACTGCCTTCGCCTTCTACGAAGCACGCCGCAGTGATCCCGAACGGGAGCATTACAACTCACCGATGGGACTATGAGAATGAGATTGCCCTCACAGTGCTCTCGACCGGCGGGAGGGTGACAACCTCATCGACGTCACCCTCAGAAGATTGAAACACTGCGAGGCTCAGGGCTTGTCCACGGCGTGTCCATGCCAATCAACCTTCGGCTTCTTCCGCCTTTACTTACATGGCCCATGAAGATCCTCCCCACTTACACTTCAAAGTGTTTATTTGCTGGTGTGACGTTGGCCTGCTGTGCTCTCGCGTACTGGACTTATTGCGGCCACATTCAAAGGCGATCCATCGCAGAAATCAAGGCAGTGGACGGCTACGTTACATCCTATCGTTACCGTGGATTCGGCAAAATGTGCGAGAAGGTGCTTGGACTGCACCTTGTCGCTGCACCAATAGAACTTGCAGTTCACAGCGAAAGACTAGTAGATGTCGACTCTTTCGGATCGCTTCCTGAAGTAGTATCCCTGAACCTACAGCGGTGCCACAACGTTGTCGACATTTCTCCGCTGCGCCAATTGCGAAAAATACGACGCTTGGACATATCGGGGACACGCGTCTGTGATCTTGCTCCGTTGGCAAACAAGACGTCGCTTCGGCACCTTTATTTGGCATCATCGAATGTAACAAACTTATGCGACCTCAAAAATCTGCGACTCACCACTCTCGACATTTCCGGCACAGACATCGAAAGAATCTCGGCATTAGAAGGCATGCAATCGCTTGAGGAAATAAACCTTAGTAATACACACGTCAGTGATATTCGGCCGTTACATCGTCTCACCCACTTGAAGCGAATCGACGCAAGTGGGTCAAATGTAACAGACTTGTCACCATTAAAGGCGTTGGTTAATCTTCAGGAGTTGATCTTGAATGACACCCCCTTAAATACGCTGCATCACCTTCCCAATCTGCAAAAACTGGCAGTTGTTTGGATCGAAGGCACGAAGGTTCCGAGTTCCGAAATCGTCGAGTTTTCTAGAGTTCACCCACAATGTGTCATCAAGCACAATTTTGGCACCGCACCTTAGCTGTGGTGGGTTTGTGTTACCGGCCGGATTGACTTCGCCCCCGGCGTACGGCGACGCCGAGGAAGCGCCAAGAAGCGAGGGCCCCTCGTCGCCCGACCGTACGAAGCCGCAGCGGCAAGGCCGTCCACGCATTCCCGACGCGACCTTTGATATGCACCGCCAATAAGCGTGATCTGCTTGGTGCGCCGTTAAGCGGCGATTGTTGAGTTGATTTCGCTTGTACTGTCTTAAATTCGTTCTTCCGAATTGGCGATATTGCGGATGGCCCGCGGCAAATTTTTGACTTGGCTAGCGTCAACCTTCAGCACCTTGAGGCTGGTGAGCCGCTCAAGTTCGGGGGGGAAAACAGTGAACGGATTTCCCGAAAGGTCAAGCTCCTTTAGTCTCGTGAGTTGGCCGATTTCGGGAGGCAATGCTTTTAACTGATTGCCGCCAAGGCGAAGACTCACGAGATCCGTCAGCTGCCCAACCTCCGGCGGTAATTCTGTGAGGAAATTGTCTCCGACGCCGAGGTGGGTGAGGTTGGAGAGCTGGCCAACTTCGGGAGGCAACGTTGTCAGCCGATTGGCGTCGAGCTTTAACGTAATGAGATGGGGCAGCCGCGCAAGCTCGGGGGCGAAGGCAACGATTGCGTTCCGAGAGAGGTCGATGTTCTCGAGGCTTTCGAGTTGGCTGATCTCGGCCGGCAATGATGTGAGCCGATTCCCGTGGAGAAATAGACTTGTCAGCGGCAATTGAGCGATTCCGGAAGACAAGTTTGTCAGTAAGTTATCGCCAACGCCGAGATGCCTGAGTTTGGTGAGGCAACTGACCGCCCGCGGAATTGATTCGAGCTGATTGCCATCTAGAGAAAGACTCGTGACGTTAACCAGGCGTCCGACTTCCATGGGCAGTCCAGTGAGGCGATTCCCGGCGGCAGCCAGGTATCTGAGGCCACAAAGCTCTCCAATCTCGGGGGGGAGCGCACGGAGGCGATTGCGACTGACACCAAGATGCGTGAGTCCAGTGAGTTGCCCAAGATCGCTCGGCAACGATCTTAGCCGATTGTTGGTCACGCAAAGGAGGTCAAGGCCCTGTAGTTTGAAAACTACCGACGGAACAGCTTCTAGTTCATTGCCTCCGAGATGCAACGCAGTTAGTTTCGTAAGTCTTTTGAGGCCGTTGGGCAACGTCGCGATTCGATTCCCGGAGAGATCCAGTCTCGTTAAGTTCGTGAGGCGCCCAAGCTCTTGCGGCAGTCGGATGAGGTGGTTGTCTTGAAGGTCAAGCTTCGTGATCCCTTCGAGTTGGCCAATCTCAGTGGGTAGCTCCCTAAGGCGGTTGGCGTGAATCTCGAGGAGTTCGAGACTAGTGAGCTTTCCAATCTCAGGAGGCAAGGCCGTCAGCCGGTTGTCCTGAAGATCAAGGTGCACCAGTTTTGCGAGCTTGCCCACCGTAGCTGGCAATCGTGTCAACGTATTGTGGCCCGCCCGCAGCCTCTTGAGGTTTCGAAGTTCACCGATCTCGTCGGGAAGCGAGGCAATTTTGTTGCTGCAAATCGACAGCATCCTGAGTTGGCGAAGTCGACCGATTTCAGCGGGGAGATTAGTGAGTTCGTTGGCATCCAAATCGAGCGAGGCAAGGCTCGTGATCCTGTGTACCTCAAGCGGGAACGTCGTGAGTCGGTTGTTTCTAACTGAAAGGATCGTGAGTTGGGCCAAATTGCCAATTTCTGCCGGCAGAGCAGCTAGAAGGTTGTCGCCCAATTCGAGTCTGGTGAGGTGAACAAGCTGCACGATCACCGATGGGACCGCCGTCAATCGGTTGCCGGCAGCATTCAGCCATTTCAGTCTCGTTAGATTTCCGATTTCGTCGGGCAAGTGCTCCAGCTTGTTGTCCATGAGCAGCAGTGACGTGAGGTTGACAAGTTGACCAATCTCCGGCGGAAGGCAAGTGAGACTGTTGATCGGAATCCCAAGCGAGGTCAGTCCCCGAAGTTTGCCAATCTCGGGCGGAAGTGCTGTGATTTCACATTCACATAGCATGAGTTCAGCACAGTGCTTATCCTGCGCTTGCCTAATTGCATTCAGCAGTTCCGGACGATCCATAAACCCTCCTCAAGTCCCAGTGTCGGCAATCCGCGCATACCCATGTGTTTAGAGCAAGCCACCTGGCGCGGCGGGGCGCAACGGAAACTCGGCCTACTGGCGATTATCCAATACGTCGGCGCCGCCGAGGCCAGCAACCGCGGCTTCTTGCCCGCCGTAGAGAACGGCGGTAGCTGTCCATTCTACGGAAACTGGCGCTGCATAAAACGGGGAAACTGGTTATCGATTTGGCATGGACGCCGAAGCATTGATCAACGATTTTCGAGAAGGCCGAATCTCGCCGGAGAGGCTGGTC
>JAGQPF010000223.1 GCA_020426845.1 Planctomycetales bacterium | reverse complement strand
TCGCCCCTTGCGGGGCTTGTGTGCGCGAATCGCGTGACTCTGCGGGAGCGCGCCACGCGACTCCACGGGCTCGCGCCCGTGGGCTACCTTCTGTCGCCCCTTGCGGGGCTTGTGTGCGCGAATCGCGTGACTCTGCGGGAGCGCGCCACGCGACTCCACGGGCTCGCGCCCGTGGGCTACCTTCTGTCGCCCCTTGCGGGGCTTGTGTGCGCGAATCACGTGACGCGCCACGAGACTCCACGGGCTCGCGCCCAGGGCTAACGTCTGTCGGGGCTGTTGCGCGCGGCGAGCCCAGGGAGCCGTGCGCAAACACGTCGCGCAATCCGATGCCACGTCGCGCAAGCTGATTGCGTCGTCGCCCTTGCGAGAATCAGAAGCTGACCTTGGCTTCCGCGATGTAACGGTCGTCGCCTTGCGTGCTGGCTCGCAGAGTCAGCGGCATGTTGAGCTGCCGTGGGTCAAGTTGTTGGCTGAAGCGAACCTGCAATTCACCTCGTTCGGCGTCCGCGGCCAGCGTAACGGGATCGCAGGAGACGAGATCGCGATAGTGCGCCGGCAGGCTCATGTCGACGCGGACGGCGCCGCGGATGCCGTTGCCACGAGCGACTCGGAACGGCACGGTCACGGCGCCGCCGGGAGTTGGCGTCAGCGAATGGATGAGCGGCGCGATGGCGAGCGGCGCCGGGTCGACCAACACGATGATCTGATCGTTTTGAGCGAAGGAGCTGTAGCTGACGGGATGTGGTTTTCCATCGGGCCCCTGCACCTCGCCGACGACCATCAGGCAGGTGCGGCTGGTGCGCCCCACTTCCATCCAGGGCGCCAGGCGAATGGTGAACTCAAACTCATCCTGATCCGGCGCGACGAGCACTTCGTCGCCGGTGACGCCTTGCAAGTGCCGAGTTTGCCGCTCGGCGAGCCCGACGCGAAGCGGGCCGGCATAGCCATTGCGCTCGATGCGGAACGATCGTCGAAACTCGGAGCCGCAGGCGCCGTACTTGGTTTCAAAATCGCCGACGAATTTGAACGGAGTCTTGAGTGTGGTGACGAGCTGCAGGGGTTGCGGCTCGCCTGCCACCAGCACCTGGCTTCGCACTTCGGGTGGCGCGGGCGGCTCCGGCGCCGTCGATCCCTTGGGGGGCTTCGCCGGCTTGGGACGCACGACTCCCACCAATTCCAGCTGGGAGATTTGCAGCTGACAGCTTTCTGTCGCCTGGAGTTTGAGCTTCGCCTTTTTGGTGTTCTTTCTCAGTTGCAGTGGCTCGATCGTGACGCCCTCGGGAAGGCCGGTGGCCTCGAGCTCAATCGGTTCGTTGAATCCGCCGTGTTGGGCGACTTGGATCTCGAGCGTGGCCTCGCCGCCGACCGGAAGATTGACGTAGTCGACAGCCGCTTCCAGGCGAAACGGAAACACCGGCGGAGGACTAGCGTTGTCGGCGGAGGCGGAAGCATCCGGGGGGCTGACTTGGCAGTGAATCCGATAACTGTGGTGCTCCCCTGCCCTCGCCGGAAAGGCGTCGCGTATCGACAGTGTGTAGAGCCCGTCTTGAGGCGCCTGCCAACGCAGGCTGGCGTCGCCCGACGGGTGTCCGTCGTCATTCTCGGCAATGAGCTCACCCGAATCCGTCCGCAGCTCGAGCACCGAGTCCAGTGGCGAGCCGATGCGGGCGGCGTGAACCGTGAATTCGTAGCTGGCCTTCGCCTCGGCCCTGAAGGTCCACCGATCCGACTCGCCGGGCGCGGTGATTCGCCCGTTAAGTGTGGCGGGCGCTACGAACTGCTCGGGGCGTTGGCCATCCAGTGTCTCGGTCAACTCGGGCGAATCGCTGACCTCAAGTTCCACGGGCAATGCTCCACTGCCGGGAAACGCCAGCGACTGCGCGGGGGCGGCGCCGAGTGTCACGTCGATCGTCTGTTGATCGGCCGGGAGGTTGGCGCCGATCCAATGGAACCGCGAGGATTGGCCCGCTTGGCCGCCCAACGGGTACGTCGCGAACGGGTGCGGGCGGTTGGAGATGGTGAGTCGATAGACGTAGTCTTGAAGTCCTCGGTAGTTGACGTCGTGCAGCCGCACTTGATGCACGCCATCGACCTGCGCGGTGAACGTGACGCGAGAGTCGGCGCCGATTTCGTCCACGCTCTCGCCAACCATCTGTCCGCCGGGGCCGATGACGGTCAGCCACGAGTCGAGCGGTGAGCCGATGCGCGCGGCGACGACTTCACAGACGAATGTCTCGCCGCGGCGGGCATCGAAGGACCAGACATCCACGTCCTCTCGAGGATAGATGCGGCCATTGATGGTGATCGGGGTGGGGATGTGTGTGGTGAGCGGCGCCCCGTCCAATTCCTGCTCCGTGTGCTCGGGCAACTGTCCCACGACGAAAGCGCGTGCGGCGGTGATGCCCTGTGCCGTTCGCACGCGCCAATGGCGAATGCCGGGGGTGGCAGCGGAGTCGATGGTGAAGGCGCCGAGCTGCGGCCAGGGATAGTCTTCCGGACGCTGCGAATCGGGCAGCGGGATGACCGGTCCTTCAAACCACAGGTTGGCCTTGCCGCGGACCAGTTGCCGAGGCGGCGAAAGCCCGGCGGCGTCCGCGGGCGCCATCAGCAGATCGCAGGCCTGATGCAGGTAGTGGCCGCCGACATGAAAGTCGACCTTGGCGCCTTGCTGTCCGCCCGCCGGGAAGATGTAGGAGACCGAGGGCTCGTCGGCAGTCGCGAATGGCGCGGCGAACTGACATGACAGAGTCACCAAAAGCAGACCGGCGCGGAGCCGGTTGCCGAAGCGAGTGTTGCGTTGCATGGCGGTCGAGATCAGCTGAACAGCTCGCGCATCACGCGGCCGTCGTTGGGGACGATCGGCACGGGCCGTCCCTCGGGAGTGTGAAAGACGGTCTTGGGGTCGATGCCGAGGCAGTGGTAGATCGTCGCGGCGAGGTCAGCCGGGCCGTATGGAGTGGTGGCGGGCCGCTCGGCGCGCTCGTTCGATGCGCCGACAACTCGGCCGCCCTGCACGCCGCCGCCGGCCATCGCGATGGCGCAGCTGGGCCCCCAATGGTCGCGGCCGGCGTCCTTGTTCACCCGCGGCGTGCGGCCGAACTCGCCCGTGACCAGCACGAGTGTCGAGTCGAGCATGCCGCGGTCCTGGAGATCGGCCAAAAGGGTCGACATCGCGGAGTCGAGGTGAGGCAGCAGGTCGTTCTTCAGCACTTCGAAGTTGTTGTAGTGCGTGTCCCAATTGGTGTGATCGATCAGCACGCAGCGGACACCCGCCTCCACCAGCCGCCGCGACATCAGGCAAGATTGCCCGAGCGAGTGCCGTCCGTAGGCGTCCCGCATCGCGTCGGGCTCGCGAGTGATGTCAAACGCCTGGCGGGTCTCGGCCGAGGTCATTAGGTCGAACGCCTTGGCTTGAAACTGATTCAGCGCCGCGGAGCGGTCGTTGGCGGCCGCGTCGGCCGAGCTCGCGAAGCGATTGACCGTCGAGAGCAGCTCGCGGCGCGCCTCGAGCCGGTCGCCGGGCACGGCCAGCGGCGGCGCCAAGTCGGGCACGCTGAAATTCGGCGCGTTGGGATCCGCGTCCACGACGAACGGCGCAGCGGTCGAGCCCAGATAGGCGGAGCCGGCTGCGTTGTGCATCTTCGGCAGACAGACATACGGGGGCGTGGAGCCGCGCGGACCCTGTTGTCGAGCGATGACGGCGCCGTGGGCGGGACGCTGGTTGTTCGGCTTCAGGCTGGCGTTGAATCCGGCGGCCGGATGGTAGCCGGTCAACATGAAGTGGTCGGCCGGACCATGCCCGGAGTTGCTATGGCCAAAGGAGCGGACCAGCGAGAACTTGTCGGTATGGCGCGCCAGTCGGGGAAGATGCTCGCAGAGCTGAATTTCGGGCACTTTCGTGCCGATTGGACGAAACTCGCCGCGGAACTCGACGGGCGCCTCCGGCTTCATGTCCCATGTGTCGATCGTCGACAGGCCGCCTTGGAGGAACACGATGATTAGTGACACGTCCTTGGCGCCCTGCGGCGACGCTTGCTCGGCGGCAAGCAGCCCCGGCAGGCTCCAGCCGAAGCCGAAGGCGCCAGCGGCGCCCGCTTGCAGCAAGTCGCGTCGTCGCAGTCCGTCGCAATACCGTCGAGTCATAGTGGCCTCTGGCTGGCGATTCAACTAATCGGTCAACTAATGGTTCAGTACGAATTCCAACGTGTTCATTAAGCTCCAGGCGACGTCCTCAATCGCCCGACGCCGCAACGCATCGAGGTCCCGATCGCCCACTTCGCCACCGGCGAGTTGCGAACGCGATTGGATGTGCCGCACCACCGCGGACTGCTCGGCCGCCGTCGGGTAACGGTTCAGGGCAACCAAATAGAGCTGCTCGACCACTCGCGAGTCGTCGGCAGTGGCGTCGCTGAGCCGCCGCACTCGGCCGTTGGCGTGTCCGACTTTCTCGTGCAGCGCGGGGGAGTTGAGCAGATGCAGGACCTGGCTGACATTCGGTTCGCCGACTCGCTCGCACTCGCATGCCGTCTCGCGTTGCGGACGGCCAAATAGACGCAGGAAGTAGTGGGGCACGTGGCTATCCCAGAGCTCGATCGCCCGCGACCCCGCTGGCAGGCCGTCAAACTTCTCGGGCACGTCGGTGACCTGGCAGATCGCGTCGAGCACGACCTCGGCGGGGATCGACTTGAGCGGGTAGCGCGAGTAGTTGAAAGGATCGGCTTGATTGCTGGGCGTCGGCGTCGAGCTGCGTTGGTAGGTCTCGGACAAGGCGATCTGGCGCAGCAACTGCTTGGCGTCATAACCGCTTTGTCGCAGCTCGTCGGCCAAGTGCTGGAGCAGCTCCGGATGGCTCGGCGGGTTGGTGAGTCGAAAGTCGTCGACCGGCTCGACAAGTCCCCGGCCCAGCATCCGCGCCCACATTCGATTGGCGAGATTGCGGGCGAACCAGGGGTTGTCTGCGGACGTCAGCCAGTCGGCGAGCTGGCGACGGCGGCCCGTGTCGTCCAGCGGCTCACCGCCGAGCACGCGCGGCGCCACGGCCTGCTGAGTGCGCGGATGTTTGGTGACCGGCGGACGACGATGGAGCAACGCGTCGCCGCCCGCGTAGCTCTTGAAACCGACCTCCTCGAAGATCGCCTTCATGCCGAAATAGTCTTCCTGGCCCCAGCGGTCCCAGGGGTGATGGTGGCATTGAGCGCACTGAATTCTGACCCCCAGCAACACCTGCGAGACCGTGGCCGCCATGTCGTCCGTCTTGGAGACGCTGCGGTAAAACATCCCTGCGGGAAACTCGGTGAGCGGTCCCTCGGCGGTCACCAGCTCGCCTGCGAACTCGTCCAGCGGGCGGTTCTGCCGCATGGCCCAGTGGATCCAGCGATAGAACTGATGGGCGCGCTTATGCCCCAGCTCACGGCGGTTCACCCGCAACAAGTCCGCCCAGTACTGAGCCCAGTAGCTGGCGTATTCGGGACGCTCCAGCAGCCGGTCGACGAGTCGCGCGCGGCGATCCTCCGCCGTGTCGGCTAGGAAGGCTCGCGTCTCCTCCTCCGTGGGCAGGGTGCCGATCAGGTCCAGATGGACGCGGCGCAGGAATGTGGCGTCGTCGCAGCGGCCCGACGGCTCGATTCGCAGTTGCTCGAGCCGCTCGTGCACGAGCTCGTCGATGCGGCCTTGGGCAGCCCAATCCGCCGGGGAGGAGGCCAGCGGCTCGTCGCGCGGGATGAGAATGCGGCAGACGTCGACAAACCCCAGGAAGGAAGCCATCACGGCGGCGGCCCCGGAGGCGTCGAGACTGGTCGCCATCCCGCTCTTGTCGACGGTGACGAGGTTGTCGTTGTTGGATTGAAAGGTCGCCAGGTCGGTCACGTCGTCTTGGTGCCCGTCGCTCCATGTGGCAACGACCTTCAGCTGCAGTTCGCTGCGCGGACGCAGTTGGCGCTGTTGCGGCGTCACGGCGATCTCGATCACCCGAGCATCCGCGGGATCTCCGAATCGAGCTCCTTCTGCGATCCAGCGGCGCAGCGTCCGGTACTCGCGGGTTTGGGGAGTGATTCGCACGCCGCCTCCGTGCGGGAGCCCGCCGCCGGCCTTGAGCAGCAGCAGGCTGTGGTCGGGAGAGGCCGGAAACACGCGTCGCCCCCTGCCCTCCATCAACAGCGCTCGGAAATCCGCCTCCGGGTCGAAGCCAAACACGGAGAGCTTGAAGCCGTTTTGCCCCTCCGCCTTGCCGTGGCAATTCGCCGTATTGCAGGCGTGCCGGGTGAAAATTGGCTCGATGTCGTTCTCGAAATTGAGCGGCCGCGTCGACTCGGCCGCGTCGCTCATGCAGCCGAGACTGCAAATCGCCCAGGTCACGATAAGCACGACAAGCCATCGACAGCGAGCCAAGGCGGACGCTCGGAATGGGGCGGGGCTTCGCGTCATGGCGGGCGGGAGTAAAAGGTGGGAATGGAGGAGATCCATCCACCAATCCTAATGCAAGGGCGAGTTGCGGTGCAACAGAACCCGGATTCGGGTCACGGATTTGGGTCACGGATTTGGGTCACGGATTTGGGTCACGGATTTGGGTCACGGATGGAACGCGGGTGGAACGCGGGTGGAACATGCATCGATGACAGCATGATGACAGCATGGTGGATGGCGTCGACTGTTTGTTTTCGGAACAGTTGGCTCGAAACCGTTCTGGACCGAGACGCGCGAAGGGCCGGCGCGGCGCGAGCGGTCGCTGGGGTGGATGTGTGCCGGATGTCGATTTCGCTTTGGCGAATCCCCGAGCTAACTTCGCGACTTGCTGCGACTTATCACGCTCGGCCAGCCAAGGTTGGGCCTCGTTTTGACGCGTTCCTCGAAGCGTCATTGGGCCATTGGCACTCGGCTTGCTTGAGGCCAGCCCAGCCATGGCCCGATTGCTGGGCCGCGAGCCGCTGCGCTCGCAGCGTCGCGATGACCGCGACCGCGAGACCCAATCTACTCATCCACCAACGAGGAAAAAAACGATGAAGAAACGACCCACCCGCTCGGCTCGCGCTGCCCGCCGGCAATTGGTCCTGGAGATGCTCGAGGAACGCAAGGTGCTCGACGCTGCGCTGGCAGGCGGACTGCTGTCAATCGAAGGAACTCCCGAGGACGACCAGATCTATGTCACTCGCAACGACGATGTCTTGCGGGTCGAGCTCAACGGCGCGGCATTCGAGTTCGACAACTCGCTGATCAGCAAGATTTCGATTTCGTCGTTGGCGGGCAACGATCGAATTGGCCTGAGAGAGAACGTGCTGCAGGAGGTGAAGGTGCTGGCCGGAGCCGGCGACGACCTGATCAACCTGGGCGGCGGCGCCGGCAAAGTTCGCGGCGGTGACGGCGACGACACGATCACCGGCAGCCCACAGGGCGACGTCATTCATGGCGGCGACGGCAACGATCGCATCGCCGGCGGCGGCGCGGGCGATTGGCTGGAGGGCGGCGCCGGCGACGACCAGCTCGCGGGCGGCGACGGCAGCGACGTGATCTTTGGCGGCGCCGGCAACGATCACTTGGCGGGCCAGGCCGACAACGATTACCTGATTGGCGGCAACGGTGACGACGACCTCGATGGCGGCGCCGGCGACGACTGGGTGTTCGGCGACGCCACGAACACTTACCCCGAGGGCTACACCGACCCGGTCCAGTACGCGTTGGACTTTGGCGACCGCGGATTCGGCAACGATCGCGTGCGAGGCGGCGAGGGGAATGACATTGTTCTGACAGGCAACGGCGACGACACCGCGTCGGGCGGCGACGGCAACGACATCCTGATGGGCGGCCGGGGCAACGACTCGCTCAGTGGCGACGCCGGCGACGACTTGCTGCTGGGGGACTCGATCCTGCAACGCCTCTCGGCGGATGCTGACGACGAGCCCTCTCCCGCGGAGCTCATGGCGCTGCCGGCGGGCTTGCGGGACGCAGTGGCGACACCGGCCGAGCCGGAGAACGCCGCGGCTCGCTTTGACGATCGGCTTAGCGGTGGCGATGGCGACGACATCATCTGGGGCATGGCCGGCAACGACGTCATCAACGGCGGCGCGGGCGACGACGTGCTGGCCGGGCATGCCGGCAACGATCAGATCTACGGCGGCGCCGGCAACGACCTGCTCTTCGGTGGAAGCGGCCGAGATGCGCTGCATGGCGGCGACGGCGACGACCAGCTCCGGGGCGGCCGCGGCAACGATCTGCTCAATGGCGGCGCCGGCAACGACGCGCTGTTTGGCGACGCGGGCCAGGACACGCTGGTCGGCGGCCGTGGCGTCGATTACCTCGACGGCGGCGCCGACGCGGACCGCATCTTTGCCCGCGATGGCGAGGTCGACTTCATCGCTTACGATCCGTTGGACGACCTGACCGTCGATGAAGACGACGTCTTCGTTTAGGAGGCAGCTAGGAGGCTGGGGCCTTTCAGCCGCCTCCTACTCAATTTCCCGGGCGAGCGCGATGGCCTCGGCGAGCGCAGCGTGCCAGCGAGCCTGATATCGCGGCGAGCGCCGAGCAATCGTGTTGCGCATTTCGAGCTCGATGCCGGAGTATTCGGCCGGCTTCGTGAGCCCGCGCAGGGTGGTGGTGAGTCCGTCGGCCGTGCCGAGGTACGGTTGGTTCGCAAAGGCGCGGAGACGATGGGAGCGCAGCTGTCGCAGCATCGTCTCCGCCTGGCGAGCCTCACGTGGCCGATCGGGATCGAACAAGACGCCGATGTCGAAATTGCGCCGAGCCGCCCCGAGGCGCTGGGTGAAGCTGTGCACCGAAATGTGCAGCACCGGCAAGCCAGCCGCGTTCCACCGCTGCACTTGGCCAATGACTTGGCGCCGATAGGGACGATAGAAACGGGCGAGCAACTGAGACTTCCGCGCCGGCGACTCGTTGGCCACAAACTTGGAGAACAGTTGGGGGGAGTCGAGCGAGCGATTCAGGTCGGCGACCAGACGCGACACGACGCTGAACCGCAACGGCGCCCCGGTGGCCGCGGCGATCGCCTGTGCCGCGTCCAATGAGCCCGGATCGTAGCCGCGATGGCTGCGCAGCCAGCGCTGTGCCTCGTTGGTGGCGAAGTTCGCCGCCACGAGCGAGGGAACTTCGTTTCCACCGTGCTCGCAGGTGATCAACAATCGCGCGACTGGTGGCTCGGAGCCGTGTTGGGCTGGCTTGCTCCGGGCTGGCTTGCGGCTCATGGCTGGAACGATTCCCCGCGTATCAGGCAGTCGCTCAATTGGCGGTACACTTCCAGCAACTTGTCAGCTGCGAACGAGCTACCCAACGCCGTGCAGATTCGCGTGGCCAGCGTTCCCTGGTCGAGGATGACCTGCAGCGGCGCAAACAGCTGGGCGAGTGTCTCATCCCGCCCTCGAGCGTCCTCCAGCAGCCCGCGCCACAAATCGCCGGCGGTCAGCGGCGGAGCAAAATCGCCAAAGTGTGACAAGTAGTCCGCCGAGTGGATCACGGCGTGCTCGGCCTGGCGAGTGGTGTCTTCCAGCAATTCTCTCAGCATTGCGGTGGGCACACGCATTTGTTGATCCAATCGCGACCACCGCTCGTCACACAGCGCGCGGAGCACGGACGAGGCTGCCGCGCAGAGGGCAAGATCGGCGCCGGGCTGTTCCTGCACATCCATGACTCGCAACTCGATCGAGCCCCGGTCGAAGCGGGCGATCGCGCCACGGGCATTCAGGAAGTCGGCACGCATCACGCCCGCCGGATCGTGTGGAGCGAAGGCGGCGGCAATCGGACCGAGGATCTCGCGGCGGTAGTTCGCCTCATCGAACACGGGCTCCGGAATCAATTCGCCCGTCAGCGACAGCATCGCCTCGCAGTGGCCGGCGTATTTCAGCATGCGGGTGTCGAGCAGTCCGGTGAGTTGGCCCTCGAGCACTGGCGAGCTGGCAGCCAGGGCCGGCAGCAACGGCAGCAGCAACCGAGTCGCTGCGTGCAGTCGCGCGAATTCGCCGTCTCCCCGAAACGGCAAGTTCAGGTGGACGCTCTGCACGTTGGACCAGCCGTGGCTGCGGCAATGGAAGATGCGGTCGAATGTCTCGTAGATCTCGGCGCCTTCGTGCGGCCACAGTTGGGCTTCGCGGTCGGGCCGCATCCAAGGGTGGGCGGCCGTCGGCAACAGCAATGCGCCGTGTTGTTCGAGTGTTGGCTGCAGATCGCGCAAGGCCGCGGCGAATGGCTGGGGCAATCGACGCAGGTCGTCCGCGGGCAGCGTCGACTTCAGCTCGATGACGTGCCGCGCGAGCTCGTTGGACCAAGTGACGGGACCGATCTCGACGTCACTGGTGACTTCGCCGGCGAGCGAGGCCAGGATCCGATCGGCAATGGGGAGAATCGACAGGGTTTCCCGGTCGACAAGCATGTACTCGACCTCGACGCCGAAGGCGCCGAACAGTCCATACGGTGCGGTCATAAAGGGGGGCACTCGGGAGGGAGCATCTTGAGGGGCAACAGGCCGCTAACGCTGCGCAGGCGTGGTTTGTTTAGTGGCTTCGATGCGACGAACGAACGACTCCATAATGCGGCGGTAGAGCTCGTCGCGCAGCAACGCGTCCTCCGCGCCGGCGTCCAGGTTGGGATTGTCGTTGACCTCGACAATATAAAAGTTGCCGTCAAGCTCCTTGACGTCCACTCCATACAAGCCGTTGCCAATCAAGTTGGCGGCCTTCAACGCCACTGCCACTGCCTTCCGCGGGGCGAGCTCCACGGGCAGCGTCTCGCATTTGCCGAAGCTGGGCTTTTGCCCATTTCCCGAGTGCTTGGCGATTTGCCAATGTCCGCGCGCCATGTGGTACTTGGCGGCGAACATCGGCCTGCCATCGAGAATGCCGATTCGCCAATCAAAGTCCGTTCGCATGTACTCCTGGACAATGACGAGCTCCGAACGGCTGAACAGCTCGGCAAGTCGCTCGCGAAACTCGGCGGGCGAGTCGGCTCGGCTGACGCCCTGCGAAAAGGCGCTGTCGGGCTGCTTCAGCACGCACGGAAAGCTGATCTGAGCGGCGACTGTGTCCGCGTTGCGCCGATGCACGATCATGGTGCGTGGTGTGGGCACCTTGGCTCGGGTCAACAGCTCGGAGAGATAGACCTTGTTGGTGCAGCGCAGGATCGAGAGCGGATCGTCGATGACGACCATCCCGGCCGCCTCCGCACGGCGAGCCAAGCGGTAGGTGTGATGGCTGACGGAGGTCGTCTCGCGAATGAACAACGCGTCAAACTCCAGCAGCCGATGCGCGTCATGTCGCGTGATCAGCTCGGCCTCAATGCCGACACTGGCGGCCGCCTTGATAAACTTCTTCAACGCCAGCGAGTTGGACGGCGCCAGCTCGCCTTCCTCGGGGTTGTGGAGAATCGCCAGGTCGTAGCGGGCCGTGGGACGTTTGCGGCGGGCCAGCGAGCGGCGGCCGAAATGCCGCCCCGCTGCTGCGGCGACGAATTCGCGGTGGCTGGCGGGGACGTCGTTCAGCGCAATGGCCGAGCCACGACGGAGCCGCCACTTGCCGCCACGCCGGGAGAACTTAAAACGCAGCAGCGGCGATTGGAACAGACCGTACAGCTCCGTCGCCAGCCGCTCGTACTTCTTCGCAAGGTTCTCACCAAAGTAGACGCTCAGCACGAAATCGTCGGCGGTCAGCGATTGCAACGACTTCTGGATTAGCTCCTCCAAGGACGGCGGAAGCAGCCGCACGGCACTGGTGCCCTGGAGATCCTGCATCGCCATCACATCGGGAATCGGCCGCTGGCCGCGCGCCTCGGCGAGCAGCGAGACATAGTACCCGAGACTTTGATAAGCGTAGGAGCGGCAAAGGTTGTAGACGCGGGAGCCACGTTTGGAGTGGGCGCCGGGGTCCGCCAAATAGTCCCGCGGATCGACTGTTTGCAGCCCTTCCAAATGGCCCAGCCAGTCATCTTTGGATTCAGCGACGAGGACGATGCTCATTGTTGCATCTCAAAAGGAAACCCGAAGCGTGAGCGAGGGATCGGATCGGAAATCCGTTGCATCTCAAAAGGAAACCCGAAGCGTGAGCGAGGGATCGGATTGGAAATCCGTTGCATCTCAAAAGGAAACCCGAAGCGTGAGCGAGGGATCGGATCG
>JAGQPF010000222.1 GCA_020426845.1 Planctomycetales bacterium | reverse complement strand
CCAAGGGCCCCGTTCGGTTCGCTACACGCAGCAGATTGCCGGGGTCAAGCAGACACGCACCTTGCCGATGTCGTATGCAGACGCGAGAGAGCTGCTGGAAAGCCAGTCCCTTCAGACCGGCAAGCTGACGATCGGCGATATCCACACGCTCTGCCGGCCGGGAGACAAGGTCGTGCAGATTCGCGTTTCCGCCGAACCGGCCAGTGAGGAGACTTTTCGTTGACCTCCGACGCCGACGGTTTGGAGCGAGAGCCCGAGGAACGTCCAGCCACTGGCGGTGGGACGAGCGGCTCCGTGCCTTTCGAAGGAAACTCGCAGCGTCAGCGAGGGATCGAGTCGCCGAAGCCAGCCAACTTCAGCCAGGAAGCCCGCAGCGTCAGCAAGTCCGGTTCGAATGTTCGGAAGAAGATCGAGTTCGTCACGACCCACTGGTCACAGGTGCTCGCTAGCCAGGGCTCTTCGGACGATTCCCAACGCGTTCTTCGCGAGCTATGTGTGGCCTACTACGCTCCGGTGAAGTCCTACATCGAGCAGGCGCGGCGCGGCCGCGGCGACGCGGAGGACTTAACGCAAGAGTTTTTTGCACACGTGCTGCGCCGTGAGGGATTCGGCAAGGCGGAGCGTGAGCGAGGCCGGTTTCGGTCCTACCTGCTGGGTGCCGTCAAGCATTTCCTCGCGGACCGCCACGACGAGCGCTCTGCGGCCAAACGCGGTGGCAACGTCGCCATCGTGTCGCTCGATGCGACCGCCGGCGACGCTGCGCCTACCGGGGCATGCGAGCCAGCCGACCCCGCGGGCTTTCCCGCGGACGCGTACTTCGATCGCCAGTGGGCCTTGCAGTTGCTACAGCGAGTGCTGGACGAGCTCAAGCAAGAACAGCAGCACGCCGGCAAGCCTCGGCAGTTCGAATTGTTGCGCCATTGTCTGACCGGCGCCGCGCCGCCGTTGCCACCGCAGGCGCTGGCCGCCGAGCTGCAAATGTCCGACGGGGCGATCAAGGTCGCCATCCATCGCTTGCGGAAGCGATTTCGCGAACTGGTTGCACGCGAAGTCGGCAGCACCGTGGACGACAGCCACGACATTCAGGCCGAGCTGCGGTACTTGACCGATGCCCTCAGTGCTGTGGTCGAATCCGATGCAGCGATGGATACGCGGGTGAGAAACGATTCCGACGCGACGGGGCCAAATTAGGACCCGACTGACACCTGCGGCTGCGAAGTCGCAGGGAATCCCAGCCGTGGCGCGATTCTGCATGTGGGGCTCGCGCTTCGAGTATCATGGGGCATGATTCGTCGACGCTGGTCGGTGAGGGCGCGGTGCGTTTCTTGTTTCGGCAAACTCAAACGCCGTTCGCGCCGCCTTCCCACACCTCTCTTGCTACCTCATTCGCTACCTCTTTCGCGTTGCCCGCCTCCAAGGGGAATCCTTCATGTCACGCTGCTTATACTCGTTGCCGGTTCGTCGAAGTCGAAGCAGGCGGTTCAAGGATGTGGCTCGCTCGGCCTTGGTGCTAGTGGCCGTGATGGTCTGCTGTGGGCCGGCCATTCGCTGCGTCGAGGCGGCCGAGGCCGATTCGGCGACTCGTCCTAACGTGCTGATTGTCACCGTGGATGACATGAGCTGCGATTCGGTTGGCGCGTTCGGCTGCAAGCTGGCCGGGACGACGCCGACGATCGATCGCTTTGCGGCGCAAGGCCTCCGCTATCACTATGCCCATGTGCAGACGGGCAGCTGTTATCCGTCGCGCAACGTGATGTTCTCCGGGCGCTACTCGCACAACACGGGCGTGGAAGGCTTCTATCAGGTTCGGGATGCGAAGTATCCGCACTTGGTCGACCTGATGAAGCAGGGCGGATACTTTGTGGGCATCCGTGGCAAGGTCGCCCACTCGACGCCCTATCAGCCGTATGGCTGGGATGCGGACCTCTCGACACTCGATGGCCAGCAACTGCACATCAAGGACCCGGAGTCGTACTACCGCTGCACCAAGCGCGGGATCGAGCTCGCGCGGGAGGCCGGCAAACCGTTCTGCCTGAACATCAACATCTCCGATCCGCACAAGCCGTTCTACGCGATGAACGGGGCGGGTGTGGTCGTCGATGATCCGCACGTGCCCACGCAGGTGTTCAAGCCCGAGCAGGTGCCCATTCCCGGCTTCCTCTTTGACCATCCCGACGTGCGCAAGGAATTGGCTCACTATTATTCTTCGGTGCGGCGGGCGGACGATTGTTTCGGCCACGTGCTGCGCGCATTGGAAGAGTCCGGGCAGCCGGAACGAACGGTCGTGTTCTTCCTGTCGGACCACGGCATGCCGCTGCCGTTTGCCAAGACGGCCGTTTGGCACCATAGCACGCATACGCCCTGGATCATTCGCTGGCCCGGAGTCGCCAAGGCCGGGACGGTGGACAAACAGCACATGATCTCGGCGGTCGACATGCTGCCCACGTTGTTGGAGATTGCCGGCATCGCGGCGCCCGAGGGAATGGATGGACATTCCTTCTTGCCGACGATTCGCGGCGAGCAGCAGGAGGGACGCGAGCTAGTTTACAAGTTCCACAACGAGAACTCGGGACGCAACCGCAGTCCGATGCGCAGCGTGCAGACCAAGCGATACGGCTACATCTTCAACCCTTGGTCCGACGGCAAGCGGATCTTCCGCACCGCCACAACCGGCACGCTCACCTTTCGCGCCATGCGGAAGCTGGCCGCGACGGATGAGCGCATCGCCGCCCGGCTGGAGCTGTTTCAGCACGGCGTGACCGAAGAGTTCTACGACTATGAGCGCGATCCCGACGCGCTGCACAATCT